>DATCQV010000180.1:0-55633 GCA_036569325.1 Mucilaginibacter sp.
CGGTATTCCTGCTGATGTTCATACCGTTTTTCAATTATTTTGTATATCCCCGCCTCGACAAAGCCGGCCTTAAAACCAAGCCCTTACGCAGGCTGGGCGCCGGGTTGATCCTCACGGCGTTGTCTTTCGTGGTTATCGGCTTTACCCATGCCAGCATCGAAAACGGGGGCTCTCCATCCATCTGGTGGCAGGTACTGGCATTCCTGATCCTTTCGGCTGCCGAAGTATTGGTATCCATCACAGGTTTAGAATATGCCTACACCCATTCGCCAAAATCGATGAAAAGTACCATGACCGGCATCTGGTTCCTTGTGGTATCGTTCGGAAACCTCATCACAGCGCTGGTTAATGGCTTGATCGAAGACGGCGGCTGGTGGGCGCGCAACCTTAAGGGCGCCAACTATGAGTGGTTTTTCGTAACGTTCATTTGCGTATTTATAGTGGTGTTCCTTTTTGTAGCACCTCGCTTAAAAGAACGTAACTATATTACCGATCCTGTTATTGATGGTGAGATAGCTGCGAATGCGGAGAAACTGTAGTACAGGGAGTTCCGGTCAGTTTGTTAATATTCAGTTAAACAATTTTTATAGGTGCGTTAAATGAACTAATTTTGCGCACATCTAATATTTTTTGCGTGCCTGATAGCATAGTTATTATTCCTACTTATAATGAAAAAGAGAACATCGAGCGGATGATCCGCAAGGTTTTTTCTCTTCCTCATGACTTTCATATCCTAATCATCGATGATGGTTCTCCCGATGGCACGCCACTCATCGTCAAAGAATTACAGAAGGAATACCCTGAACGCCTCTTTATGGAAGAGCGCGCAGGCAAACAAGGCCTCGGCACTGCCTATATTCACGGTTTCAAATGGTCTATAGCGCATCAGTACGATTATATTTTCGAGATGGATGCCGATTTTTCTCATAATCCCGACGATCTGCTCAAACTCCGCGATGCCTGCATCGAAGGCGCCGACGCGGTTGTAGGTTCCCGCTATGTAAATGGCGTGAACGTGGTAAACTGGCCTATGAGCCGTGTGCTGATGAGTTATTTCGCATCGGTCTACGTACGCTTCATTACCGGCATCGATGTACGCGATGCTACAGCCGGCTTTATGTGCTATAAGCGCAAGGTACTCGAAACCATCCGTTTGGATAAGATCAAATTTGTGGGCTACGCCTTCCAGATCGAAATGAAATACACCACCATCAAGCATGGCTTCAAACTGGTGGAAGTGCCTATCATTTTCACCGACCGCACCGCCGGAACTTCCAAAATGTCAACAAGCATTTTCAGGGAGGCATTCTTCGGTGTTATTCAGATGAAGATCAACAGCATCTTTAGAAAATATCCTGAAGGATGATTTTGGACGTCGGATGTTTGATTTCGGATTTTTTAATTTGAACTACCAATCAGATAGCTAAATTTGAAAACCGGCATCCGGAATACTAAATCCGAAATGGAAATTCCGAAATCCGAAATTTAGAATATGAACGAACACCTCGATCCCGCCCCCGAACGCCTCTCGTCTGCCGAACGCGACATTGAAAAAGTATTGCGGCCGCAGGCTTTTGAGGATTTTACGGGTCAGCAAAAAATACTTACAAACCTGAAAGTGTTTGTCCAGGCTGCCCGCCAACGCGGCGAGGCGCTTGATCATGTGTTGCTGCATGGCCCTCCGGGATTGGGCAAAACCACCCTTTCACACATCATTGCCAACGAAATGGGTTCCGGCATCAAAATCACCTCCGGCCCTGTACTGGATAAACCCGGCGATCTGGCCGGTCTCCTCACTAACCTCGAAACCGGCGATATTTTGTTTATAGATGAGATTCACCGTTTGAGTCCGCTGGTAGAAGAGTATTTGTATTCGGCGATGGAGGATTTCAAGATCGATATCATGCTCGAGAGCGGCCCCAACGCCCGTTCCGTGCAGATCTCGTTGAATCCGTTCACGCTTGTTGGCGCAACTACACGTTCAGGATTACTTACGGCCCCGCTTCGTGCGCGTTTCGGCATCAATGCCCGCTTGGAATATTATGATGCCAAACTACTGACTACCATCTTACTCCGCTCTGCTTCGATCTTAAAAACGCCCATCAGCGATGAGGGCGCTTATGAAATTGCCCGCCGCAGCCGCGGTACCCCGCGTATTGCCAATGCCCTGCTGCGCCGTACGCGCGATTTTGCACAGATTAAAGGCAACGGCAGTATCGATCCGGAAATTTCCAAATACGCCCTCAATGCACTCAACGTTGATGAGCACGGTTTGGATGAAATGGACAACAAGATCCTTACCACCATTATCGATAAATTTAAAGGCGGCCCGGTGGGCTTGAAAACCATTGCCACCGCTGTGGGCGAAGACGAAGGAACCATCGAAGAAGTTTACGAACCTTTCCTCATCCAGGAAGGTTTTCTGATGCGCACCGCCCGCGGCCGCGAAGCTACAGAAAGCGCCTACCGTCATCTTGGTAAAATAAAATCTGGAGGAAATCCTTCCTTGTTTTAACCAATAGTTATTACATTTGAAATTATAAACCGATCTGCCCGGTGAATAACTAATTTGCCAGCTATGCAAATAGCTGACAATCAATAAGATTTCCGCGCAGATCATATTTTTCTCTGATATAATTCGCTGCTTATTTTGAATATGTACAATTATAATATTCTGAATGATAAGGAATTGACCGGCTTGCTGCAGCAGGGCGATGAATATGCTTTTACCGAAATTTACAACCGGTACTGGAGTAAATTATTCGCCGTTGCTGCCAATAAGATCAAGGAATTAGATGAAGCAGAAGAAATTGTACAGGATATTTTCGTGTCGCTGTGGAGGCGCCGGGAAGACCTGGCCGACATTAATACACTAAGCGCCTACCTGGCGGTATCGGTAAAATACCGTATCATCAAACTGCTTGATAAACAGGCCCGGCAGCAGCAATACAGCGATTACACGCAATATGTTAAAACGCTGGCCGACGACTCCACCCAACAATGGCTCGAATTTGAAGAACTGCGTACCCGCATCGCCAATTTCGTGGCCGATCTACCCGAAAAATGCCGCCTCGTGTACCAGCTTAGCCGCGATTCAGGCCTCTCCCACAAAAAAATCGCTGAAGAATTAAGTATCTCCGAAAAAACCGTGGAAGCGCACCTTAGCAAAGCACTAAAAACCCTGCGCACTCGTTTAAGCAGTTTCCTGTTATAAAAAAGCCCCGCTTTAAACCATCCGATTTCAATTATAAATCGAAACCGGATGATTTCTGTTTCATTTACGAATACTTTCGTGGATGAAAATTATATATCACACATTGATATTTAGAATTTGAAAACAATGGCACATCGTTAGCACCTTTTAGGAACCTCATTTACCGGCAAAAATATTTTGATAAACGGATTACGACCCCAGGTTTTCTTTTTTCAGTTTGGCGAGCAGCTTATCAAACCTAACCCAAACAATATGGCAGTCTGCCGGACTGTGACCGGTAGAGTAAAACAGGTATTTCCCATCGGGCGTTACGTACTGGCCCCAGCGGTGAGCAATGCCATTGTTAATGTTGGGTCCCAATGTGGCCAAAGGCGTCCAGTTGCCGTCTGGCTTATGAAAGGTGATCCACAGCTCACATTCATAAGTTTTGGTTTCTTTGGTGCTGACGATCATATACGATTCGTCCCTCGACACAAAGAAATCCCCGTCGAACCCTTTGGTATTGATAGGCTCGCCAAGGCTGCGGATGGTAGTGTCGCCGGGATTCATTTTATATTCGCATATATCCATATCGTGGCGCGAAGTATCGGCATGCACGCCGCTTCCGGCATAACAGGTGCCGCTGTTGGTGGTCATAAAATCGTAGAGCGCATAAGGGGCTGCGATATACACCGACGGTTCGGTCCACCCCCCTTCCGGTTTCCGGGTAGATTGCCATACAATGAAATGTTTTTTATCAGGCTTCCCTCCTGTAAAGTACAGTTTGTTTCCGTCTGACGAAAAACTGGGTGAAGCATAATGTTCGTTCAATACAAACGGGCCATTCCACTTGCCTTTGCTAAATTTAAAGTATCTTATTTTGGCAGGACCAACGTTGAACCAGGTGTTGCTGCTGGGATAATAGAATTCTGTCCCATCGTCCGAAAATGCCACCCTGTCGAAAGCAAATGTATCTCTTTTCGTGATCATTTCCCTGGCAAATGCTTCCGGCTTGTCACCAGGCGGCCTTTGCCCCAGGTAGGCATTTTTGCTGTTCCAGAACTTGCCCTGTGCATGCCCTGTTATAACGGCACACATACATAAAGCTGATAATATCAATAATTTTTTCATGGTTTCTATTGGATTGATTTTTTATTTGCCGGCTTTGTGGTTCAAATATATTACCGGCAAAAAAGAAGATAAATTCAATCTGGGTTCAAGTTTTGTCAAGTTCTATCACACTGATAATAAGATAATTAAAATAAGTAGAGAGAAATCACATCAGCCACATTTCGCAGATTGGTAAGTGGTGGTCATCAGTTCGGCGATCAGCCCGGTCTCGTTGCCCAGGATATTAATAGTGTAAAAAAGAGAGAGCTTGCAAACAGTAAAAAATATTTTACAACCCACTAAGGGTTCCCCCTCCTTTAACGGACTTACTATTAAACCACCCTACCTAAAATGGAAGACCGTTACCGCGAATTAGCAAAGAAATGGCTTAATGGCACCATCACACCCGATGAGCAGGCCGAGTTTGCCGCGTGGTATAACACCGGTCAGGATGCTCCTGTAAATATTCCTGCTGATTTCGCTAAAGACGAGGATGAACTGCGCGAAAGGATCTTGAACAAAATAAACCGGGAGATCAAGAATGATGGCAGAGCGCGGAGGATAATTCCAATGTGGTTGCGCATTTCTGCGGCTGTACTGGTGGTTGGGTTTGGTCTTATTGCGCTACATTTTCATCTGAAACGCGATACGATAAACAAACAGGCTTTAGCCCGTCAGAAACCTGTATTGAAAAACGACGTTAGTCCGGGTGGCAACAAGGCTGTCCTTACCCTGGCAAACGGACAAAAGATAAACCTGAGCGACGTAAAGAACGGCGTACTGGCCAGCCAGGGCCAAACCGTTCTGAAAAAGGACAAAGACGGTCGCATCATTTACGAAAAACCCGCCGGCAAACCGGTCGACTCTGCATCTATCTATAACACAATTACCATTCCGAACGGCGGGCAATTTCAGCTTGTGCTGAGCGACGGCAGTAAAGTGTGGTTGAACTCAGCTTCATCCATCACTTTTCCTGCTGTGTTTTCCAAAACCGAACGCAAAGTTACCATTACCGGCGAAGCTTATTTTGAGGTTGCCAAAAACAAGCACCTGCCTTTCCGGGTTGTTGCCGGAAAGCAAACTGTGGAGGTACTTGGCACACATTTCAACGTTAACGCCTATGCCGATGAGCCGGAAATGAAAACCACATTGATCGAGGGGAGTGTAAAAGTATCGGCCGGAAGCGAGTCAGCTATATTGAAACCATCGCAGCAATCGAGCATTTCGGGCGCAGGTAAAATAAGGGTCAGCACCGTCGATACCGACGATATACTTGCCTGGACCACCGGCAATTTTCAGTTTGAAAAAGCAGAAATACCATTAATTATGCGCCAGGCATCGCGATGGTACAATGTAGATATAAAATATGAGGGCGAAGTTCCGCAGCGGCGGTTTACGGGAAGCATATCGCGCAACGTAAACCTGTCAGAGCTGTTGAACATGCTAAAATATACCGGTATACATTTTAAGATAGAAGGCAAAACCATTGTGGTAACTTCCTGATATACCGTCCTGTTATAAACTATTGAAAAACATTAGCCGCCGGGTTGACCAGCCTTGCAGCCGCTTAAGTAATTGCCGTAAGGCGATGCATACCTTTTTTTATATCAACCAATTGTTTAACAAACTAAAACAAAACCAAATGAGAAAATTAGTACTTAAATCCCCCTAACGTATTTAGGTAACTTCTTATGGGAACATAAGCACTACGGATAAAAAAAACCGGGAAGCGTTGGCGCGCTCACCCGGCTCAATATCTGGGTTACCTCCTATCCACAATCGCGAAATTGAAATAATAAGTTTTTAACCCAAACACACAAAACTATGAAATTTAATTTTATGGTAGTGCCGTTAAGCCGGCATTACCTGTCTAAAATTTTATTGGCTATGAAGCTAACTGCTGTTTTCATATTTGCCGCCCTGTTAAACGTAAGCGCAAGCACTTACAGCCAAAGTATAAACATCCATCAGAACAATACCTCTGTCGATAAAATATTGAAGCTGATAAAAAAACAAAGCGGCTACAATTACTTTTACGATGAAGATGCAGTTGCAAAAACAACTAAAGTAAATATCGACGTCGAAAACGCCACTATCGAGCAGGTGCTGAATATCTGCTTTAAAAATCAACCCCTAACCTATCGCATTTTTCAGCAAACTATTGTAGTAAAGGCTAAGGACGATACTAAACCCGTATCAGACGTAGCTCAAAATGTACAGGGCACCGTGTCCGACGCCAAAGGCCCCCTGCCCGGCGTTAGCGTACGGGTAAAAGGCACCAACATAGGCGCCGTTACCGATGTGAACGGTAAATACGTTTTAAACAATATCGACGGCGGCGCAACGCTGGTATTCACGTTTGTTGGCTATGATACAAAGGAAGTTGCCATCAATAACCGCACAACTGTCGATGTAAAGCTGGTTGAATCACAAAAAGCGCTGAACGAAGTGGTAGTGGTTGGTTACGGTACCCAAAAAAGGGTCGACCTTACCGGTGCCGTTGGTAGCGTGAACGAGAAACAATTGCAGGAACGCCCCTCTATCAACCTTGAAGAAGAACTGGCAGGTAAAATTGCCGGTGTTAACGTATCTACTAACTCAGGTGCTCCGGGCGGCGGTACCAAGATCAGGATCCGCGGCTATAGTTCCATTAACTCCAGTACCGACCCATTGTACGTGGTTGACGGTGTGGTTTGGACCGAAGGCGGCGCCTCTATAAACCCGAACGATGTAGCCTCTATCGACGTTTTGAAAGACGCCTCATCTACAGCGATCTATGGTACCCGCGGTTCAAACGGTGTAATATTGATAACTACCAAACGCGGATCTTCAAAAAAGAACGGCGGAACAGTTAACTATGATGCATACGCAAGCGTTGGCGTTTTAGCAAGAAAATTGAAAGTGCTCGATTCAAAACAATTCCTTCAGGTTGAAGATATTTCTTATGCCAATATCAAGAAATATGATCCTGTAGGCTGGGCAGCAGGCAAATATGCCGATGATGATCCGAAAATTATCCGTACTGCGCTCATCGGTAAGTTATTCGATGCAAACCTGAATCCGCTTTACAATACTGATTGGCAGGATGCAACCACACGTCATGCTTTCAGTCAGAATCATAACCTGTCGTTTACCGATGGTACCGACAAAATGAACTATGGTTTGTTCCTGAATTACGGCGATGACGAAGGTATTATCATTAACAGCTATCAGAAACGTTACAATGCACGCCTTACTTTTGATAATCAGGTAAAACCATGGTTAAAAGTTGGTGCTACGCTGAATTACGATTACCGCGAAACCCGCACACAGGACGATGGTACCGGCGGTAACAACATTCCGCGTATGCTGGTAGAAATGCCATCGATATTCCCGATCAAATATCCCGACGGCACCTACGCCAAACGTACCGATTACCCGAATATGGAGGGCGGCGATAACCCTGTTGCCCAGGCTAACGAAATCGTATCGCTGCATTATAACCGTGTTTTCAACGGAAACGGTTATGCAAACATCAATTTTATGCCTGGTCTTGATTTCAAAACAGTTATCGCAGTTACCACATCAAGCAATACCGAGCCGCATTCACAATCAGGCCTTGTTGGTGGTTCAACAATTAACCAGAGCTACAGTTCTGCTTCTATCAACCAGTATAACAACGTGTTCTGGGAATGGCAAAACTATTTAACCTACAACAAAAAATTTAATAAGGTACACGCCTTGAACGTGGTTGTGGGTACCGAGCGTCAGAATTTCAGCCAGCTGACCTCTTATGGCTCAACGCAAAGCCTTTCTGATAATTACTATCAGTATTTTAACCTTGGTGCCGGCTCAATTCCCGGAATACCCACTTCAAATTATGATGCATGGCAAACCCAATCGTTTTTCGGCAGGGTAAATTATACCTACAACGATAAATACCTGTTAACCGTAACCGGCCGCGAAGACGGTTCCTCGCGTTTCGGTTCAAAAAACAAGTATGGGTTCTTCCCATCGGCAGCACTGGCGTGGCGCGTATCACAGGAAGATTTCCTGAAGGACAACAAAACCATTTCCGATCTGAAATTGAGATTAAGCTATGGCTTAACGGGAAACTCGGAAATAGGTTCATCTCATGATTATCGGTCGCTGGCTAATATCAACACAGTTAATTACCCATTTGGTGGCGCGCAATCTATCGGCACCAACTTAACAAGTATTGGTAATGATAACCTGCAATGGGAAAAGACCACAGAGTATGACTTTGGTGTTTCATTCGGTTTATTTAACGACCGCCTTAATGTAGAAGCTGATGCTTATTTAAAGAAAACCAAGGCGTTGCTGCTGAATGCACCGCTGCCCGAAACAAGCGGTTTCACCAATGTATTTAAAAACATTGGCCAGATCGAGAACAAGGGTATCGAGTTGACCATCAATTCTGTTAACATCAAATCACAGAACTTTTCGTGGAATACCAGCTTCAACATTTCGTTCTTAAAGAACAAGATCCTGAATCTTGGCGACAGCAACGACGATATCTTCCTCGATCCTACGTTCCTGTCACAATTTAATCTGATGCGTGTTGGCTTACCTGCCGGTACATTCTGGGGTTACAAGGTATTGGGTACCTGGGGCACTGCCGAAGCAACAGAGGCTGCCAAATACGGCCTGCTGCCTGGCGACTTAAAGATCTGGGATAAAAACGGCGACGGCAAAATTACTGCTGATGACAAAACCGTGTTAGGTAAATCAATTCCTGATGGCTACGGTACATTAATGAACACCTTTAAGTATAAAAACTTCGATCTGGCTGTTGAATTACAGTTTGATTACGGTAACCAGGTAATGAACCTTACAAGGCACTCAGGTCAGGACAGAACCGGTCAGGCTAACAGCTACGCCACCGTTCTTAACGCATGGACTCCAACAAACCAGAACACTGACATTGCTGAAGACAGACCTGCTTACGTACGTTACCAGACCGAGATTTACTCAACTAAGGTAGAGAATGGTTCTTTCATCCGCGGTAAAACAGTAACGCTTGGCTACAACTTTGATAACGATTTCGTTAAAAAGATCAAGTTGAGCCGGTTAAGGATTTACGCCCAGGCACAAAACCTGTTCCTGATCACCAAATATACCGGTTACGATCCTGAAACATCAACCTATAACAACTCAAGCAACTTTACACAAGGTATCTTATTTTACGATTATCCGAAACCAAGAACCTTCCTGCTTGGAGTAAATGCCAGTTTTTAATTAAATATTAAAATAGAGAGACATCATCATGAAATTTAATATAAATAAATACAGGATCGGGTTAATGTTACTGGTCCTTACGGCTTCAATAAGCAGTTGCAAAAAATACCTCGACGAAAAGGATAAAAGCAACTTCGTAAAAACAAATTATTTTCAAACAGCTTCGCAGGCGCGCACTTTCGTTAACGGCATTTATGTGCAGCTTCACCTTTTCCAGAACGGGGATGCTTATGGTGAAGCGCCGTTCATTACCCTCGAGCTGTTTGCCGGGCACGCAACATCTTTAGGCCAGAGTGTTAACAACGGCAATGTGATACATGAGCGCACTGACGCTGTTAACCCTGGCTTCGAGGATGTATGGAAAAATAGCTACAATGCTATCGCCAATGCCAACCTGGCGCTGCAGGAAATACCTAAAGTAGCCGCTATGGACGATGCCAGCAAGAAAAAATTGCTTGGCGAGGTTTACTTTTTAAGGGCTTTCTTCTATTATCATCTGGTGAGGCTTTATGGCGATATTCCGCTGATCACTACACCGATCACTATCGACAGTCCCGACCTGTACCCTGCCCGCACCGATTACAAGAAAGTTTACGACCTGATCATCGGCGACTTAACTGCTGCCGAAGCTTCGGGCTTAGATGAAACCGATCAAACCGGCCACGTATCATTAGGTGCAGTACGTACTTTGCTGGCCAGCGTGTATCTTACCACAGCCGGTTATCCGATGCAGAAAACCGAAAACTACGCCCTGGCGGCAGCAGAAGCACAAAAGGTATTAACAGATTATACCCTGTTTACCGACTATGCCTACCTGCACGACAATGCCCACAAAAACCAGGGCGAACTGATCTTTCAGGGTCAGTACCTCGTAGGCGTTGCAACCAACGCCATCACTCAGCTAACCGTTCCGTTTAACCTTCCGGTAGGTGCCTATGGCGACCACCTGGGTGCGATGATCCCAACCAATGAGTTTGTGGCCAGTTACGAAGCAGGTGATTTACGTACTCAGGAACGTCAATTTTATTTTTCAAGCTATCCGCAGTATGGCGATCCAAGTAAAACCATTGTTTTTGGCGAACATTGCTTATACAAATTCTTTCATGTTGAAAGCGCTAACGGTAATGGTATTTGCGACGAAAACTGGACATTCCTGCGTTTACCGGAAGCGCAGCTGATCTATGCAGAGGCCAGCAACGAAGTTAACGGCCCAACTGCCGATGCTTATGCCCAGGTAAATGCCATCAGAACCCGTGCACACCTGGCTCCGCTTGCCGGCCTCTCGAAAGATCAGTTCCGCACAGCGATCTGGAAAGAGCGTTACCACGAACTGGCTTATGAAAACAAAGCCTATTTCGACATTCAGCGTACCCACATGGTTTACGATGTAGTGAACAACACATTCGGCGATGCTTTAAGTACTCCTAATGAACAGGGCGTAACCATGAAAGCACAATATTTATTGTGGCCTATTCCGCAACGCGAAATGGACACCAATAAAAAGCTGACTCAAAACACGGGCTGGTAAAACAATTATTACAGGGAATAAGGTTTAGCGCCTTATTCCCTTCCTATACTCCTAAACCTTATCGCAATAATTTATCTTAGGATAGCCGGGATAAACAGAGTTTTTGTTAACACCTATTGCCTGTATTTTATACCGGTGCTGTTGTTTCCCAAATATCCGGCGGTTCATATTATGAGACGGGAATCTCTCCTGTAAATGGCTCTGTTTATTAAACCTCTGGAAAGCATTTCAACAACTGTGTACAGATCGATAAATGTTAGGCATACAGTAAAAATATCAATATAAAACGTTTTTATTCAACCGGTCTTTTATATTTACAGCTTATTCTTATTAATTATTATTGATGAAAAAACTTCTCCTCGCGGTCGCGTTGCTGTCTCCTTTCTTCGCTTCAGCACAAACCGTTAAACAAACATCACTTGTAGACTATATTAACCCGCTGATGGGTACCGACTCAAAGTACGACCTATCAAACGGTAACACATACCCTGCCATAGCGGTGCCATGGGGCATGAACTTCTGGACGCCGCAAACCGGTAAAATGGGCGACGGCTGGCAGTACACTTACGATGCACATAAAATAAACGGTTTCAAGCAAACACACCAGCCATCCCCATGGATGAACGACTATGGTCAGTTTGCCATTATGCCGGTAACAGGTCACCTTAAGGTTTCGCAAAACGGCCGTGCGAGCTGGTTCTCGCACAAGGCCGAGGTGTCAAAACCTTATTATTACAGTGCCTACCTGGCCGATCATGACGTAACTGCCGAGCTTACCGCTACGGAGCGTACGGCGCAATTCCGGTTCACTTATCCTAAAAACGACAGCTCTTACGTGATCATCGATGCCTTTGATCGCGGTTCATATATTAAAGTTATTCCGGGCGAACGGAAAATTGTTGGTTACTCAACTAAATACGCACGCGGCCCGTTAAAAAACTTCAAAAATTACTTTGTTATTTACGTAGACAAGCCTATCACTTTTGCGCATACCTACAGCGATAGTACCCAAACCGACTCGCTGGAACTGCATGCCAAACACGTAATGGCGGCAATAGGCTTCAAAACCGTACATGATGAGAAAGTACACATGCGTGTTTCATCTTCATTCGTAAGCATCGAACAAGCCGAATTAAACCTGAAACGCGAGCAGGGCACCGACAGCTTCGATGCCACCGAGCAAAAGGCAAAAGATACCTGGAACAAGACCCTGAGCAGGCTAACCGTTGAAGGCGGCAATATCGATCAGGTGCGTACCTTCTACTCATGCCTGTACCGCATGCTGTTCTTCCCGAACAAACTGTATGAACTGGATGCCAATAATCAGCCTATTCACTACAGCCCTTATACCGGTACTACTAAACCAGGCTATATGTTTGCAGGAACCGGTTTCTGGGACACCTTCCGCGCGTTATATCCTTTCCTGAACCTCGTTTATCCATCCATCAACAAAGAAATGCAGATGGGCCTGGTGAACGATTATAAAGAAGGCGGCTGGCTGCCTGAATGGAGCAGCCCCGGTTATTCAAACGTGATGATCGGTAATAACTCGGCCTCAGTAGTTTCTGATGCGTACCTCAAAGGCGGCCGCGGTTACGATATCAATACGCTTTACGAGGCTTTAGTACATGGCGCCAACAATGCTGGCCCAGCCGGAACCGGCCGTACCGGTGTGGAGTACTACAACAAATTGGGTTATGTGCCTTACGATGTGAAGATTAACGAAAACGCGGCGCGCACGTTAGAATACGCTTATGATGACTTCAGTATTTACCAGTTAGGCAAAGCATTGGGCAAGCCCGAGTCGGAGATCGGTATCTTCAAAAAACGCGCTATGAACTACAAAAATCTGTTCGATCCTTCAACCGGTTTAATGCGCGGCAAGAATAAGGACGGCTCGTTCGAAACGCCTTTCAATCCGTTTAAGTGGGGCGATGCCTTTACAGAAGGCAACAGTTGGCACTACAGCTGGGGCGTGTTTCACGATATCCAGGGTTTGATGAACCTGATGGGCGGTCGTCAGAAATTTGTGAATAAACTGGATTCTGTATTCATTCTTCCTCCAATTTTCGACGACAGCTATTATGGCGAAGTAATTCACGAGATCCGCGAAATGCAGATCGTGAACATGGGTCAGTATGCGCATGGTAATCAGCCAATTCAGCACATGATCTACCTGTACAACTATGGCGGCGAGCCGTGGAAAACCCAATACCACGTACGCGACGTAATGAACAAGCTTTACAAAGCAACACCCGATGGTTATTGCGGCGACGAAGATAACGGACAAACCTCAGCCTGGTACGTATTCTCCGCCATGGGCTTCTACCCTGTTTGCCCGGCAGTTGACCAGTATGTATTAGGCGCACCATTGTTCAAAAAGCTGACTATCAATCTCGAAAACGGCAAAAAGGTAGTGATCAACGCGCCGAATAACAGCGACGACAATATCTACATCAATACCATGACCGTTAACGGCAAGCCTTATGATCTCACCTGGCTGAGCCATACTTTGCTAAACAATGGCGCAGTGATCAACTACGGCATGTCAGCTAAACCAAACAAGGTACGCGGCACAAAACCAAGCGATGCTCCATATTCATTATCCAACGAAAAATAAATAAAGCCCCTATGAAAACATTCTTTAATTATTTCAGGAAGACCGTTGCTGTTGCAGCTATAGCAGCTGTTTCGGCGACGGCTGCCAGCGCCCAAAGCAAATTCAGGGTAGTTGTAGCCGGCCTCAACCACGACCACATTTACAACATCCTGAACGACTACAGCAAAGGTCGCGTAAACCTGGTGGGCATTGCCGAACCCAACAAACATCTTTGGGAAAAATACGGCAAGCAATTCCATATCCCTGATTCCATTTTTTCAACCGATCTTAAAGCGCTGGTAGTCAAACGAAAACCTGATATCGTATTAGGCTATAACGCGGTTGGAAATCACGTAGATGTGGTTGAGGTTTGCGCGCCGCTGGGCATCCCGGTTATGGTTGAAAAGCCATTAGCCGCCACTTTGGATCAGGCCAAACGTATCGAAGCGCTGGCCAACAAATACCACACTACCGTACTTACCAACTACGAAACCACGTGGTATCCGTCTTTCCAGAAAGTGTATGATATAGTTGGACAAGACAGCATCGGAGCGATACATAAAATGGTAGCACACGACGGCCACCAGGGTCCGCGAGAGATCAATTGCAGTGAAGAATTTCTGGCCTGGCTTACCGACCCTGTATTGAACGGCGCCGGCGCATTGAATGATTTCGGCTGTTACGGCGCTAATCTCATGACCTGGCTCATGCATGGTCAAAAGCCCATAGCTGTATCGGCAGTAGCTCATCACTTCAAGCCAAACATTTATCCAAAGGTTGAAGATGACGCCACCATCACCGTTGAATACCCAACTGCTACAGGATTAATAGAAGGCTCATGGGCATGGCCTTTCAGCATCAAAGATCTTGAAGTATTCGGCGATCACGGCTACGTCCACGCTTTCGATGGCAAGAACCTGAGCATGCGCCTCCGCGAAAACAAAAAAAGTACGCCGGTAGCCGCGCCGCTCACATCGCCAAACGATGATCCGGTAACCTACTTCAATGCCTTCCTCCAAAAACAGATAAAAGGCGACGACGATAGGTCATCCCTCAAATACAATATGATCGTAATGGAGATCCTTGATGCAGCTAAACGATCAATTAAAGAAGGAAAACGTATCGTTTTATAATTCCACATTTTCAGACTTACGAAGTTTTAAAAACTTCGTAAGTCTATTCTCTTCCGCTGTTCAGACAGTTCCGCAAAAAAGGCGCCACTTAACGAGGATTTAGGTCATGCCGGACAACAAAACAGGTCATAGTTTATGCTGTAAAGCTTCAATAGCATTGGCAAGATAGGCAAACGGCGCGTTCCAGTTGATGGCGATTTCGTTAGCCGCATAGGCACGGTCGTCATCGATGTAGGCTTCGTCCGGGACGGTGGATGGAACTTTGATCTTATCCTGCATACCCGGATTGGGGCCGCCAACCAGCAAGCCAGGAATTGGGTCGATAATACCATCGGAAACCGACGGCCGGTGGTGCGGATGCATCGGTGTTTTGCTGCCAAAGCCAGTAACATAAGAATAGCCTGAAGCGTTGCGGCCTAACAGGTAATCGAGGTTGGCAAGGGCGAAATCGAGATATTTCCGGTTGTTGGAGAGTTTGTAGGCTTGTATTAAAAGTATACCTTCATTGGCTGCTTCTGAATTGCTGCCCCATCCAAAATGTCGCGGCGTTTTGGTCATCACAGTTTGATAAGCGGTTTCATCAGTGCCGCCGGTGAGGTTATCGGCAAAAGCTATAAGACGTTTTTTGAGTTCGGGTAGTTCTGCAGGTGCGTTGGCACCGAAAGACGCGCTGTTCTTTATCAACGTATAATAGCCTAATAACTTTACCTGTCCCCAGCTCGGTATCTGCATGATGGTATCGGCTAAGATGTTCACCGTTTTTAAGTAATCCGGTTTGTGGGTGGTGGCAAACAGTTCGGACGCAGCCCAGATGAATTCATCATTAAAGTTACCGTCCCCGTATCCGCCGGTGGTTACCTTTGGCTCGAATTTTCGATTCATGGCATCCTGATTATAAATTACCTTCGGGTTCTTTTGCGCCCAGGCCCATGCCAGGTTAGCCCCTTTCATGCATGAATCTGACAGACCGGGCAACCTGGTTTTAAAGTTAGCAAAGATGCGGGCCGCTTGTGCCATCACGGCGGCAAAATCGAGTGTGGCGGCAGTGCCTTTCTGAACCACATAGCGGGGGGCGGTGCCTTTATCGGGCATTTCCATACCATCGAATGCTGCATTGGTAAGTTTATGATATACGCCGCCATCGGCAGGGTCTTGCATGGTGAGCATCCAGCGGATGTTCCAAAGCACCTCGTTTAAAACATCCGGGATGCCGTTGCCGCTTTCGGGGATGTTGAGCTTAACGGTTTTCATGTAAGCCGGAAAATCCTCATATAACGAAAGCAAAGTGCTGGTGGTAATCCCGCTGTTAACGATGTATTTATTGTAATCGCCGGCATCGTACCAGCCGCGCGGCGACGATATGACCGAATTAGCCGGCCGGCCATCACTTGCTGCCGATGGATGGATCAGCACGGTTGTATCAGGGTGCCCCTCTGCCCTGTTCCATTTTCCTGCATACTTCTCCTTTAAAGGAATCGAGGCACGCATAAAATAATAGGCTTTGATTGCCCCGGCGGCCACATCTGCGTGAATATTTTTTGCAATACGGAAAGGATAAGAATAGCCTGAACCAGACACGTGCAATTGGTAGTTTCCGGGTATATTGAATGCCGTAAAGTCGGCTATCCAGGTAAATTCGCTATTCAGGCCGGGTTTTGCAGATTTTTTCAGTTTACCGGTGTAAATGTTCTTCTTACCCGGAGCTTCTATATAAAAAGTATTGTCGGCACTGTTCAGTACGATGGCTATTTTAGGCGCACCAGGGTAAAACCCGGTTTGGTTAAGACGGATCTTTGTGCCTTCGGCAGGCTGATCCTGCGCAAAGATCGGCTGCGCAGCAAACAGATAAATGAAAAAGAGGAAGCATTTGAAGATTGAGATCCTTCCGCATGGTTGGGTTTGGTTCATCATAGATTCAGTAAGGCCGGTAAAATACCGTAAAGATAGGTTTAGCCTATATAAATGACCTAACACGAACCGATAAAATCATATCAATAATGATAACCCGGAGCCAGGTATCAACAAAAAAGGCCTGCCTTTAGGGCAGACCTCTTTTTAATAGCGGTATTAATGCTTAGATCTTTACGATCGGCACGGCAAGCGTTAAATTGAACAGATTGATCTTTGTTTCTGAACTGCCGTAGGTTTGTTTGCTCAGACCTGCTTCATATCGCAGATCGAGGGAGATATTCCTGATGTCCACACCAGCGCCGAATATCCAGGCATAGTTCTGATTTTTAAAATGGAGTGAGGTGGCGTTGCCAACAGCACTGCTAAAACTTTGGCTGTCGTTGATCTTAAACGATATCAGCGGACCGGTATAAAAGCGCGCACCCAAACCGAAAGCGCCTACCTTACCGCCAAACAACAATGGCACATCGATACTGGTGAACTTTGCGCGTACCTCGCTGCCGTTATCTGAAATTTCAACATTTTTGCCGGTAACGTAAAGTTCGGGCTGGAAGTTGAACCCTAAGGCCCCTACCCTTGCCCACAGGCCGCCGAGGTACCCTGCACGATTATCGCTGTTAAAAGTTGATGAGCCCGAAAGCTTTGAAAAGTTTACGCCGCCCTTAAGACCTAACTGGAATGATGGTATTACCTGCGCCGATGCAAATGCGTACGAGGCTGCAACAATAGTTAAGGTAAGTAGGAGTTTTCTCATGATGGTTTAACGGAAATTGTAAAGGTAAATTGTAGCCGGTGCCTTAAACTGGCAATATCCGGTTTGCAATACAAAATGTTATTGCAAACCGGATATGTGACAAAATCTGGGTTAAAAGTAGGACAAATTTTAATATTCCAAAAAAGAATTATTTCAAATTAAAAGCTCAGTTTTCCCTGGTAATAATCTAATATTTTGGTGCGGATCAGGTAATCGTATCTCGCGTTGATCAGGTTTACATTTGAAGCATCGAGGTTGTTTTTTGCAATGATGAACAGATCGGAAGTGATCACACCTGCATCGAACTTAACTTTCTGTGCATCGTAAGCCGATTGGTAGGTAACAGTCTGTTGTGAAAGCTCCTCCAAACGGTCGAATGCATTTTTCATATTGGCGTGGGCCTGGTCTATCTGTTGTCTGAGTTGGATCTGAGTACTGCTGTTATTGTCTTGTGCATCTTTCAGATCAAGCTTGGCCAGTTTTACGTTATTATGATTCTGGAAATAGTTCAGTATCGGGATCGATAAATTCAGGCTCGGGCCGTAATATTTATTTTCTCTGAATTGGGTAGCAAAGCTTCCGGGCGAGTTATTGGCGTAGCTGGTTTGATAATTACCATTAAGCGTCAGCGTTGGGAATAATTTACCTTTGGCAACGGCAACTTCTTTTTCAGCGGCTTTAACTCTCAGATCGGCTGCCTTTACCAAGGCAAGGCTGGTTAAAGCGGTGGAGTAAATATCATCCGGCGATTGTGTATAGGGAGCCGGAGAGCTGCTCGCCTGCAGTCTTTCAAGCTTTACATCTTTTTTGAAGGCCACATTCATGGCTTCCAACAAATTGATCTTGGCGGTGAGCACCGCGTTTTCGGCATTGTACACATTGATCTGATCGTTACTGTGCGAGCCTTTGATGTTGTAATATTCGGCTGGTGCAACGTTACCTGCATTGTTCAGCACGGTTTCGCGTTCAAGGCTTACTCTCGAACCTTCGAATTGCAATTTTGCCTGGCTCAACTGGTCTTCAGCATTTAAAGCGGCAAAATAAAGGGCAATAACATTCAGCGTGGTTACATCCTTAACCTGCTGGAAGTCCATTTTGCCGGCCTGGTACAGTAACGAGTTTTGTTTGATGTTATTGATAGCGCTAAGCCCGTTAGATAAAAGCAGACCGCTGCCCAGTGAAAAATTGGCAGAATTGGTTTGTGCCGCATCCACAATTACGCCGGTATTGTTAGTACCGCGACCAAAGCTAATGCCGTAACCTGCGCTTCCGTTCAATGTCGGCAGCAGGTTTTCGCGGGCCTGGTTCCAGTATATACGATCGCGCTCAACCTGGGTGGCACTTTTCTTCACGGTCAGGTTATTCTGAATAGCGATATTAACACATTGCTGCAATGTTAAAACGCTGTCTATTTGCGTCGGCGACTGTGCCTTAGCCAAAAAGGTTACCGTTAGAAATAAAAAGAATAAGGATATTTTTCTGAAAAACATGATCTGTAAATATTTATTGCGGGCTTAGAGTTGTCTTGATGATTCTATTCTGCCGTCTAAAAGGTTAATAATTCTGGAGCCGTACTCTGCGTTCTTCTCAGAGTGCGTTACCTGTATAATAGTTACTCCGTCTTCCTTGTTGAGTTTGCGGAATAGTTCCATAATTTCTTCGCCCTGTTTCGAATTCAGGTTACCGGTAGGCTCATCGGCCAGTAACAGCTTTGGTTTGGCAATAAGCGCGCGGGCAATACCTACCAGTTGTTGCTGTCCGCCTGACAATTGCGCAGGGAAAAGATCTTTTTTGCCGACGATCTGAAAGCGGTCGAGCATATCGGCTACCATGGCTTTACGTTCGGTACCTTTAAAATCCTGGTAAATAAGCGGAGTCTCGATGTTTTCGTAAACGGTCAGTTCGTCGATCAGGTGGTAAGCCTGGAAAACAAAGCCGACGAATTTTTTATAAAGCGCCGAGCGCTGTTTGTCTTTTAACTGATGCACGGCATTGTCAACAAAATAGTGGTAACCTTCCGATGGCTCATCGAGCATCCCGATAACGTTCAGTAAGGTTGATTTACCTGAGCCCGAGGGGCCCATGATCGAAATAAATTCGCCTTCGTCAACCTCGAGGTTGATATCGTTCAAAACAATGTTTTTGTTGCCCCCTACCTGGTAGTACTTAGAAATATGCTGAAGTGATAACATGTAAATTAATTAGCGTTAGTTGTTTATTGAATAGGTTAATTAGCTGCTAATTTATTAAATAAGTATTTGAATTAGCTATAGCTTTCCCACATTCTGGCACATAGGTATCAATAACATACCAAACTTTTAATTAACTACATATCAGTAGGTTATAAATTAAAGTTTGAATAAAAACTGTTCGCTTATGTAACATGGGGCGTACGGTAATGATACAGTGTTTTTTAGAGTCAAGAGCTAAGAGCCAAGAGTCAAGAGTCAAGAGCCAAGAACCAAGACGAAAGAAAAAGATTCAAATATCAATAATAATAAATCCGAAAACGGGAATGTATCAATCAATGCGTTCCGTTTTCGGGTTTACGCTTTTTATCTTGGCTCTTGGCTCTTGATTCTTGGCTCTGTTTCCTGGTTCTTGGTTCTTAGCTCTTGACTTCCTGATTCTTGCCTTCTTGGCTCTTGACTCTACTCGCTCCGCAGGCTCTTCACCGGATTGGCTATGGCTGCCTTAATGGATTGGAAGCTTACGGTAAAGAACGCGATCAGTATCGATGTTATTCCGGCTACGGCGAAGATCCACCACTGGATGCTGATGCGATAGGCAAAATCTTCCAGCCATTTGTGCATTACTATCCATGCTACGGGCCAGGCTATAACGTTGGCAATGAGTACCAGTTTGAGGAAGTTTTTTGAAAGCAGTAAGGTAATATTTTGCACCGTCGCGCCTAATACCTTGCGCACACCTATCTCCTTGATCCGTTTTTCTGCCGAATATGAGGCGAGGCCGAACAAGCCCAGACAGGAAATAATGATGATCAACCCGGCCAGTATTCCTACGATCTTACTTACCTGGTCATCAACCTGGTAAACCTCATTGAAATGATCGTCCAGGAATTGGTATTCGAACGGCACATCGGGTTCGATATTTCTCCACACGGATTTGATGAACGCCAAAGACTGAGCTACTCTCGCGCCATCAATTTTCACCGACATGGTGCTGAAGCCATCGCCCTTATAGGCCAGCATAAACAGCGTTTCGATCTTGTAATGCAGCGAATTGAAATTGAAGTTTTTGGCGATACCTTTGATGGTTCCTAACGAGTCGTAACCAAACCGCGCACCGATCAACGATGACATTGTTTTTTTAGGATGATCCTTCAGCAGTTCTTTCGCCAGTTCTTCATTGATGATATATTCTTTGCCTTCCTGTGTTTTTTCGCCGGAGAAGTTCTTGCCTTGCAGCATTTTGATCTTATAGAGCTTCAGGTAATCGGCATCTACAATTAACCTTGTGGAAGTAAGCTGCCTTTTAGGTGCGTCCTCAAGTTTAAATTCTACTCCCGACTGATCGAGGTGGCTGCCGAGGTTATCCTGCGCCGCTGTAACACCTTTTACCAGGTTACTGGCGAGCAGTTGCTGTTTCATCAGGTCGTATTTGGCAGGCGTAACCAGGTTCACCGGAACGGTAACTACCTGTTCGCGGCTAAAACCGGGATCGCGGCGCTGCATAAAGTTCAGCTGTTTTACCACCAATACCGTGGCTATCATCAGGAATATCGCGCTGGTGAACTGACCAACCACAAGAATATTTCGCAGCATGCCCTTGTTTTTTCCGGTTTGGATAGAGCCTTTCAGCACTTTCACCGGTTGAAAGCCTGACAGGTAGGCCGCCGGGTAAATTCCTGAAATCAGTCCAACTATAACCGTGCAAATGATAATCAACAGTACCACACCGAGATTGCTGAATATAGGCAGGCTTAATTCGCGCCTGCTCAGGCTATTAACAAATGGCAATGCTATCTCCACCAAAACAACTGCAAAAACAAGCGCTATTAGGGCCAATAGCACCGTTTCGCCCAGAAATTGCAGTGAAAGCTGAAACCTTTGGGCTCCAATTGATTTACGGATGCCAACCTCACGGGCACGTTCGGCGGAGCGGGCGGTGGACAGGTTAATGAAATTGATACAGGCTATTACCAGTACGATGATGGCAATAACGAGGAATAAATTGGTAAGATTTTTATCAAACTTTTGATAATTCAAGTAATCCAACCCGATATCTGCCGAGTTTGCGTGTACATCGCGAAGCGGCAGGTAAAACAGTTCGTAGAATTTATAATTGTCGCCGTTAAGGTGCTTCTTTAAAAAGGCCGGCATTTTCTTCTCAAAGGCGTGAATATCAGTACCCGGCGCCAGCACCAGGAAAGTATCCAGCCAGTTGCCGCCCCAGTTGTTAAACATCCATTTCTGGAAAGTGGTATTGAACGAAAACAACGCATCGAACTGCAACTGCGAGTTCTTGGGTGGATTGGCAGCTATACCCGTAACGGTATAACTTGTAGTATCGCCGCCGTAATGGGTAATGGTTTTACCCATGGCTTCCGCATCGCCAAATATCTTTTTGGCCGTCTCTTCAGTGAGCACGACGCTATGTCGTTTCAGGAGCGCAGTATTCCGGTCGCCTTTAAGCAGCTTAAAATTGAAAATATTGAGGAAAGTGGTATCAACAAAGAATGCCTCGGGAATAAAAAGCTTCTGCTCACCATAAGTAAGCTGAAACTTTTCCTGCCAGCGGATACGGGTAAAGCTTTTAACTTCCGGAAAGTCGGCCTGTAGCGCGGGTCCCATCGGGAACATAGACAAGCCCACCTTTTGCGATGCCACCATGCCCGGGAACTTCTGCACCTCATCCAGTTTGTAGATGTTCTGTGTATGGAAGTTATCAAAGCTTTTCTCATACGAAACAAAAAGCATGATCACTATACAAGCCGCCATACCAATGGACAGCCCGATAATATTAATGGCCGAAAAAACCTTGTTTTTCCAGATGTTTCGCCACGCGACCTTCAGGTAGTTCTTTATCATGATTTAGTTCAATAGTTCATTTGTGTCTGGTGTTCATAGTAAATGATTCATAGATCATAGCCGAAACAACAGCTGCCAGCTGCTACTGTCAACTAACTACTCACTCCTCAGACTCTTCACCGGGTTTACCAGTGCTGCCTTGATAGCTTTATAGCCTACTGTTGCCCAGGCTATAGCTACCGAGGCAACTATGGCCAGTATAAATATTTCCGGACCGATGGTTATTCGATAAATAAAGCCTTGCAGCCATTTATGCATGAAATACCACCCGATAGGCGACGATATGGCGAAAGCGATCAGGATCAACAACGTAAACTCCTTAGAGAACAGGTAAACGATATGGCTCACCGATGCTCCCAGCGTTTTGCGGATGCCTACCTCTTTAGTGCGCTGTACTGCCATGAACGAAACCAGTCCGTACAGGCCCAGACATGATATAAAGATAGCAATGCCGGCAAATATTTTATAGAGCGTAGAGAGCTGTTTTTCAGTCTTATAAAAGATGGCGATCTTATCATCCAAAAACTGATATTCATACACGCCGGTAGGGAAAGTGCTGTTCCAAAGCCGCTCTATCGAAGCTAAAGTCTGGCCAACATTTTTTGGTTGGATTTTGATACTGAGGCGACCATAAACATCCCGCCAGGCACCCATCAGCACAGGCGGAATTTCGTTCTTTAATGAGCTAACATTAAAATCTTTCACTACGCCTACAATTTGTTTGTTCTTGGTTTTATCGTCCCACAGCACAATGTATTTCCCGATAGCTTCCTTCGGATCGCGGATTCCCAACTTCTTCAGGAGCGTTTGATTAATTACATAACCATTTACTGTGTCGCTTTTTTCATAGGCGTGGCCTGCAAGGAACTGGATATTGTACAACTTAAAGTATTCGGCATCCGCCCATTTCAGGTTGGCCGCGAAATCGGTGGGTTTGGGTGCGCCGTTATATTTAAAATCTGAACTCCAGCCATTAAGATCCGATGGGCTGGCAAAGCTATAACTTACGTCTTTAATACCTGGCTGCTGCAAAAGTTGGTCGCGCAGTGAACCCAATTTTGTTTTGCTGACGCTGTCTCCCGGGAACGGTGTGGTTACCACAGCTTCCTTATCGAAACCCAGTGATTTGTTGCTAAAGTAATTCATCTGGCAGATGATCACCAGCGTACCGATCACCAATACCTGGGCAATACAGAACTGTAAAACAACCAAAGCTCTCCGTAGTGATGCGCCGCTTTTACGGCTCGCTGCAACCTTATTTTTCAGCGCAGTTATCGGGTTAAAGCCCGACAGCACCAGCGAAGGATAGGCGCCCGACAGCAGGGTTACGATAATTACTACGCCGGCAAGGAATAGCTGCAATACCGGATCCATTAAAAACCCTCCCGATATCTTGATCTCCAATAAATCGTTCAGCAACGGTAATACCAGCCATGCAATGCCGATGGCCAATGTAACGGCAAATACAGTGATAATGAATGTTTCGGCGATGAATTGCAGGATGAGCTGATTGCGCCCGCTGCCCAACACCTTGCGGATGCCTACTTCTTTCGAGCGATTTACAGCCTGTGCGGTAGCCAGGTTAATAAAGTTAACGCAGGCGATGATCAGCAGGAACATACCGATCAGACTAATGGCCTTAATCAGCGATTTACCGAACGACTTACCGCTGTAAATGTTCACCTCGGTATTGTAGTGCATTTCGGTGAGAGGCTGCAGCACAAAAGTATCTTTGGCATATTGTGCAGGTTTATGCTTTTTAACAAATGCCTTCAGATTTATGTTGTATTGTTCAGCGCTTTTTCCGTCAGGTAGTATCACGAAGCAATTGTGATCGCCAAAAGTGCTTACCCAATCTTTCGTGTTGTTGTAGAAATCGCTGTTCTTTTCTTTCAGCGTTATAAACGATACCACCAGCCGCATCGGGAAATCTGTATTAGCAACGGAATTTTGAAGGATGCCGGTAACCTTATAATCTACTTTGTTCTCGTACCTTACAGTTTTTCCCATAGCGTTATGCCAGTCGCCGAAGAACTTTTCGGCCTCGGCCTGTGATAAGACAATTGAATTAGGTTCGGTTAAAGCGGTCTTTTTATCGCCGGCCAGCCAGCCAAAATCAAAGATCTGGAAAAACTGCGGCTCGGCGTAGTAAGCCTGATCCTCCTTAAATTTCTTAACAACATTGTCGGCGCCGGTAACGCTGTAATGGCTTCCGTCGTTCTGTAAGATCGAGGCTACACTCTTAAACTCAGGGAAATCTACCCTCAAACCCTCTGCTACCGGCAGCGGCATCCCCGACGCCTGGTGCTTACCATCAGGACCGTTAAACTCGGTCAGCACGCGGTAGATGTGATCTTTTTTGCTGTGAAAATTATCAAAGCTGGTTTCGAAACGGATCACGAGGAATATCAGCAAACAGGCCGCAATACCAATTGCGAGGCCGATAATATTAATGGCGGCATAGCTTTTATTCCTAAGCAAACTGCGCCAGGCGGTTTTAATATAATTCTTTATCATTTTATTTAGTCATTAGTCATTTCGCTGCGCTGTCATTAGTCATTGGTCATTGGGTGTTTGGTTTTTCTAATTCCCCAATGACCAATGACCAATTACTATTCCGAACGCAGGCTTTTCACCGGGTTCACCATTGCTGCCTTTACTGCCTGTGAACCTATGGTGACGATGCCTATTGTTATCGCTATCAGTGTGGTGTAAGCAAAAATTGTCCAGTCGATAGGTTGCCGGTAGGCAAAGCCCTGCAACCATTTGTTCATTGCCCACCATGCTACCGGCGATGCGATGATGACAGACAAAATGATCAACTTCAAAAAATCGACAGACAATAGTGACACAATGGTTCTCACACTGGCGCCCAACACCTTCCGTACGCCAATTTCTTTGGTACGTTGTTCTGCGCTGAATGCAGCCAGACCAAACAGCCCGAGGCATGAGATCAGTATAGCGATCACCGTAAAATAGCCTACGATGCCGGCCAGCCTGTTATCCGCCTCATAATTCTTTTGAAACTCATCATCAAGGAAGTTGTAAACAAACGGCTCGCTCGCGTCGAGTTTATGCCAGGTGGTTTCGATCGTTTTCAAAACAGTAGACATGTTACCCGGCTTGGTATGTACGATCAGATAATTGAAGTTGTTCTTGTCATTCACCAACTGGAAAGCATAAGGCGTAACCGGCGAGTGCAGGTCCTCATAATGAAAATCCTTCAGCACTCCTACTATCTGGAAGCTGTATTGCTTTCCCTGCAGATTATAATGAATGCTTTGACCAACAGCCTTTTGTGCAGATGGAAATCCCATTTCCTTAATGGCATTCTCATTCACAATCAATTTGTTGCCGGTATCCGATTTAAATTGCGGCGAATACATTCTTCCAGCAGCGAGTTTAAAATCGAGGGTTTGCATAAAGTCCTCGTCCACATAATTGATGCGGGTATGTTTGGCATCGGGCATGGTTTGGCCGTCGCGGTAGAACATGGCATCGCTCGGGTTAGAAATACCGGGATAATAAGCCGAAGCCCCAACAGATGTAATTTGCGGGCTGTTCCTAATTTCATTCTTCAGCGTCGCATAAACTGATTTTGCAGCATCACTGCGTAAAGGGATCACTATTTGCTGGTCTTTGGCAAAGCCGAGATCGGCGGTGCGCATGTAATTCATCTGGCGCGCTATCACTACCGACGCAATAATCAGCACTACCGAAATAATAAATTGGAAAACCACCAATCCCTTACGAATAGCTACAACCGCCAATGAATTGGTTAGTTTACCCTTCAACACCTTAACCGGGTTGAACGACGATAGGTAAAATGCAGGATAGCTGCCCGCTATGATCCCGGTGACCAACGCCATCAAAAGGAATACAAGTAGCATGTATTTATCCGCATCGAACGACAGTATAATATGCTTGGCTGATAACTGGTTAAACAACGGCAACAGCAATACGGTAAATCCGGTGGCGATCAGGAATGCAATGAATGTCATTAATACCGATTCGCCCAAAAACTGGCGGATGAGCGTGCTTTTCTCTGCGCCTAATACTTTTCGTACTCCTACCTCGGACGACCGTTTCGATGACCGTGCGGTAGACAGGTTCATGAAGTTGATACAGGCGATGAGCAAGGTAAAAACGGCTATCGAAGCCAATACAAAAAGGTAGGTGCGGCTTGCGGGCGGCGTTACGTTGTTCTTGATGTCTTTACTTAAATGGATGTCTTTTACTGCCGTGAGGAATTGTTTCTTTTCACGACCCATTTTCTTCAGATCGTTAGCCTCGTATTTTTCTACGAACTGCGGCAGTTTGGCTTCAAGTCGAGCGGCGCTTGTGCCCGGTTTCAGCAGCACATAGGTAAAGAACATGTTATTACGTGCAAAGTCGTTGCCCTGCTTCTGTATATATTTATCCATTGCTCCACCCAGAAACGAGAGGAAAAAATTCGCATCGATGTGGCTTGGGTTGTCCGAGGGACGAAAAACGCCGGTAATAGTATAATCGTTATCGCCGTTCATATTGCTGCTCACATGCAGCAGCTTGCCGACCGCCTGTTCGCTGCCGAAGATCTTTTTGGCCATGCTTTCAGATATCACCATCGAGTTTGGACTGGCCAGCGCATTCTGTGCCGAGCCCTCGGTGAAATCATAGCTGAACATCCGGAAAAATGAAGAATCGGCCAGAAAACCATGACCTTCTAAAAAGGATTTCTGGTTGCCGGTGGTTGGTCTGTATTGGATCAGGTTCACATCGTCGGCAAATAAATTAAGCAGCCTTGTTGTCCCGGCAATTTCAGGATATTCCTGCTGTAACGCAGCAGCAACAGGCGGTGAGGTATAAGGCGCCTTATCCGCTTTTTCGCCTTTCAACAGTATCACCGTACCTACCTGGTACAGATTATCGATGTTTTTCTGGTGACTGTCGTAACTGGTTTCATAATGCAGATACAATGCTATCAGCATGCAACAGGTCAACCCTACCGACAGTCCAAATATGTTCACGATGGAGAAAAACTTGTTCTTCATCATGCTCCGCCACGCGATCTTGAAATAGTTCTTTATCATGGTTAGTTCATTTGTTCGATGGTGCTTTTTCTTACTGCCTACTCGCTTCTCAAACTTTTCACCGGGTTCATCAGCGCAGCTTTAATGGCCTGGAAACTAACGGTTATCAATGCAATTACCACCGCCATAAAACCGGCCGCTATAAACACCCACCAGTGAACATTAATTCTGTATTGGTACCCCTGCAGCCATTTAGATGCGCCCCACCATGCAAACGGGAAAGCAATAACGCACGAGATCAGCACCAACTTTAAAAAATCTTTCGACAGCATTCCGGCAAGCCCGGCTGCCGAAGCGCCAAGTACCTTGCGGATGCCGATCTCTTTGATCCTGCGCTCCGCAGTGTAGGCTGCCAAACCGAACAAACCGAGGCACGATATAAATATGGCCAGTGCGGCAAAAACGCCTGCCAGGCTTCCGGTCAGGGTCTCTGTTTTAAATAATTGGTCGAAATCTTTATCCACAAACTGGTAATCGAAAGGATAACCCGGGCTATCGGCTTTTACAATATTTCCAATTTTGTTGATAGCATCTTGTGTATTGAGGCCGTTTTTGAAACGGATGGTCAGCACCCGCGTATCGGCCGGATGGTTAAAAAGCAGCAATGGCCCTGCAGCAGTATACATATCATTGTATAAATAGTCTTTAATAATGCCAACTATCTGGAATGCTTTTTTGCCGCCATCCCTGATGATACCGCCTACCCGGCCCTCTTTGCCCATTTGTTTGGCGAATGCCTCATTGATGATGACATTATTGCTATCGAGCGCGGCCTGGGGACTAAAATCACGACCGGCAGCCAGTTTTATGCCCATGGTAGAGATAAATTGTGAACTCACATATTGCCACGAGATCAGCGGATTTTTTGAAACATCCTTGCCATCCCAGCTATAATTGTCGGTGTTGCTGCCAACCTCAATAGCGCGGTCGTTACTCAGGGAAGCATTTTCAACAACCCCTGATCGCATCAGGTCGTTGTAAATAGCATTGAACTGATCGCCCTGTTTACCCTGCAGGTCTACATACAGCAGGTTACTCCGGTTAAAGCCAAGCTCCCGGCTCTTAACATGCTGTATTTGCTGATAGATGATAACCGTGCCAATGATCAGCACAATAGATACTGTAAACTGGATCACAACAAGACTTTGCCTGATAAATCCCGAACCCGCACTTGTTTTTATCTTAATATTTTTAAGAACAGCTATCGGGTTAAAGGATGACAAATAAAACGCCGGATAACTACCCGCCAGCAAGCCTGTTATCAGCCACGCGCCGGTGAGATAAATTAAGTGCGATGGCTCAAAAATATTCATCAATAATTCTTTCTGAACCAGGTTGTTAAAGGCCGGAAGTGAAATAAAGATCAGACCAACGGCTACCAGCACCGCAATGAACGACATTACCAGCGCTTCGCCAATGAACTGACTGATCAGCTTGCCCTTTCCGGCCCCCATTACCTTGCGTACACCCACCTCTTTAGCCCGCTGCTCCGAGCGGGCGGTAGCCAGGTTCATAAAGTTAATACACGCGATCAGCAAAATTATCCAGGCAATGAATGAGAACAGCCTGACATACTGGATACGGCCGCCGTCCATTTTGCCATCCACAAAATTGTCATGCAGGTTCCAGTCGTTCATAGCGAATAAAAAGCATACAGTTGTGTTCTTGCCGTTAGTTTTTGTAGCTATGAAATTGCTTAGCTTTTTATTGATGGCTGCAATATCAGCATTGGGTTCCAACTCGACATACGCACGGGCCCAGTTAGCGCCCCACATATCCATCCAGGGTTGTTTATGGTCGATATTGGCCATCGGCGCAAGCCAGCGGAATTGTAGGGTAGAATTTTTAGGCAGATCCTTAAAAACGCCGGTAACAATATAATTTTGCTCGTTATTTACTTTAAGCGATTTTCCCACCGGATTTTCGTCGCCAAAGAATTGCTTAGCCATCGTCTCATCTATCACCACCGAATGCAGTTCCCTAAAAGCATTCGATGCATTGCCATAAACAAATGGCAATTGGAACATAGAGAACAACTCATTATCGGCATAAGTCCCCCTTTCATTAAGCGTTTTATCGCCCAGGGCAAAAAGCTGGTCGCCTAAACCGCTTATACGGGCAGCGCTTTTTATCCCGGGTATCTCAGCTTTTAAAACCTTTGCCATTGGCCCCGGCGTAGCGTGGAAAGTACTTATCTTACCGTTGTAGGTTTGGTTCTCATAAATGGTGTATAGTTGATCCTTTTTCACGTAATTGTGATTAAAGGTCAGTTCGTCCTGTACCCATAAAAATATCAGCGAAGCACAGGCTATCCCGATAGCCAGCCCGGTAATATTCAAAAAACTGTAGCCCTTGTTTTTCAACAGGCCACGTAAGGTGGTTTTAAAATAGTTCTTTATCATGATTTAGTTCATTGGTTCAATTGCTCATTAGTTTATTGGGCTATAACTGCCAACTGCTACTCCAAACTCCCACTTATTTACTCACTTCTCATACTCTTCACCGGGTTCAGCGTGGCGGCTTTAATAGCCTTATAGCCAACTGTTAGCCAGGCAATTATTACCGAAGCAACAACCGCCAGTATAAATACATCAACTGTTATATTGATACGGTAAACGAAGCTCTGTAGCCAGCCCGACATCAGGTACCACGATACCGGCATGGCAATAATGAAAGAGATACCGATGAGTATCATAAATTCTTTAGAGAGCAACATTACAATGCTCTGCACCGATGCACCTAACACTTTGCGTATGCCCACTTCTTTAGTTCGCTGTACTACCATGAACGATACAAGGCCGTATAAACCAAGGCAGGAAATGAACAGGGCAATGCCCGCAAATATCTTGTACACTAATGCCAGCTGGTTTTCTTGTTTATAGAACTGCGCTATGTTGTCATCAAGAAAGAAGCCTGTATAGGCATATTCCGGATAGGTCTTCTCCCACAGTTTTTGAACTGCCGAAACTGTTTTTGTAAGGCTTTGGGTTTGCATCTTTACAGCTACTTCGCCCTCTACAGCCTTCCGCGATGTTACAACTATCGGTTTAACCGTTTCTCTTAAAGTATTGGTTTTAAAATCTTTAAGAACCCCTACAATTGGCAGCCACGGACTCTTGCCGCCGCCCAGCCTCACGGTTTTGCCAATGGCTTCTTCCGGTTTTACGCCAAGTTTTTTCAGGAAGGTCTCATTTACAACGGCCTGATTAGCAGTGTCGCTTTTATCATAACCGTGACCCGCAACAAATTGCAACTGGAAGGTTTTAAAATAGTCTTCATCGCCATACTTCAGAAAGGTAGTAATGCCATTGTCTTTGGTGTCGTGGTTAAAGTAGAAGTTGGTTCCCCAGTTGTTTTCTGACGAGGGTACATCTGATGTAAAGCTTACATTTTTAACCTCCGGATTTTGAAGCAGTTGTTCTTTAAACGCCTGCATTTTATGAAGACTGATGCTGTCTGTCGAGCCGGGAATAACCAATATGGCTTCTTTGTTAAAACCGAGATCTGCCTCATTAACATACCTCATTTGTTTTACGGCTATAATGGTGCCGATAATGAGCAATTGCGAAATGGCAAACTGCAACACCACCAGCCCGCGACGCAGCGGAATCCCGCCTATAGATGCCGCCGTGATCTTATTTTTAAGCGCCAGCACCGGTTTAAAGCCTGATACTACCAATGCCGGGTAAATGCCCGAGAGGACGATAACCACAATAGTTATCAATATCAAAAACAATACACTGCCAACGGAAAGCAGGCTGATATCGTCTGGTACGCTGGCAATATTCTTCAGGTAAGGCAGGGCAATTTTTGCAACTACAATGGCCAGGAGAACCGATACAAAAACTATAATAGTGGTTTCGCCCATTACCTGCCCTATCAGTTGCCCGCGGCTGCTGCCCAGCACTTTCCGGATGCCAACCTCTCTCGACCGGCCAACCGATTGCGCGGTAGACAGGTTAATGAAATTGATAGATGCCATGATGATAATTAAGACGGCAATAAATGATAACGTTTGAATGGTCGACATGGTGGTAAAATGATCACCAAGCGTGTTACCAAAGCGCTTATCGAAATGCAGTAAGCTCAACGGCTGTAAAAAGATGGTCATGCCAACTTTGCCTTTTTCGCCGGCGTGCCGGTGTGCAAACGATTTTAACTGGCTGTTGATCCTGTCGGCGGATTCGCCTTCAGGCAACTGGATAAATACCTGGTGGTTACTGCTCAACGAATGCCAGTCGTTAGCATATCCGTACTCATTAGGATGCTGTTTCCAGGTAATAAAGGATACGATGACGCGGAACGGCAGATCTGAATTTGATGGAATGTCGTCAATAATACCGGCGACCTTCAGGTTCAGCAGGTTATCCATTTTTAACGGTTTACCCATGGCGTTCTTCCAGTCGCCAAAGTATTTCTCGGCCCTGCTCTTGTCAATCACAACCATGTTCGGTTCTTTCAGCACATCTTTATTACCGGCCAGCCAGGTAGCGCTCATGATATCAAAATATTGGGGCTCAACAAACACCACTCCCATGTTTTCGGCAAATTTCTTATCTCCAATGCCGCTTACGGAGTTGCCCTCCGGAACGGTGATCTGGCTGCCGTAGCTTGAATATACCGCTGCAACTTTTATCTGCGGAAAATCGAGCCGTAAAGCTTCGGTGGCAGGCACCGGCACCCCGGGGTTATAGGCCATATCCCCCTCGCGTTTTTGCTCGGTAACTACGTGATATATTTTATTGAAATTAGGCTGGAAGGCATTGAAACTCAGTTCGAACTGAACAACAACGAAGATGAGCAAACAGGCGGCAATGCCTACCGTTAAGCCCGAAATATTTATGGCAGCGTATCCCTTGTGATGAACAATATTACGCCAGGCAATTTTGAAATAATTTTTAAGCATAGTGATATGTTTGTTATGAATACTCGGGTTAAAAGATGTACCAAAAAAGTACCTCGTTGATTATTAGGATATTATATGCATTTAAATCGTACGAATATGTTCGTAATTGTAACACCAGGTGTACGGTTCTGATACAGTTGCTTGAGAATCAAGAAGTCAAGAGTCAGGAACCAAAAGCTGTCTTTATTATCTTGCCTCTTGGTTCCTGATTTCCCGACTCTCTTCTCCTACTCCGCCCGCAAACTCTTCACGGGGTTAGCCACAGCCGCCTTTACCGACTGAAAGCTGACGGTTATCAGCGCTATAGTAAACGCGATCCCTGCCGATGCTGCAAATTGCCACCATGATAAATCAATGCGGTACGCAAATTCCTGCAGCCATTTGCTCATAGCCCACCAGGCTATCGGGAAGGCGATCAGGCTTGCTATTACTACCATCTTTAAAAAATCGACAGACAGCAGCGCAACAATATGCTGTATGCCGGCGCCCAGAACCTTTCTTATGCCTATTTCCTTAACTTTTTGCTCGGCGGCAAATGCTGCCAGCCCCAGAAGGCCAAGTGCAGAAACCAATATAGCTATCCCGGCAAATGCGGTAATCAGCACTGATGACTGCTGGTCAGTCCTGTATAATTTATTATAGGCTTCATCCAGGAATTTAAATTCAAAGGGCTCACCGGGTGCAAACTTTTCCCACACCTGCTGTGCTGCGGCAATAGCGGCTGCGGTATTTTTAGGGCGGGTTTTAATGTAAAAGCTGCCCATATCCCTCGCGTTCTGCGTTACCACTACCGGACCTATTTTATCGTGAGCGCTTTGGTAGTTAAAGTTCTTTAAAATGCCTATTACAACGCCGGTATCGTCCTGGGCAATAAAGCGCTGACCAATAACCGGGCCCTTCAATTTAAACATGGCCACAGCTGTTTCGTTCAGCAGCACATTATGACGGTCTGATACATCATTGTTGAACCAACGGCCTTCCTTTACCTTCAACTGCATCATCTTCCCGAAATTAACGTCGACGCTTATGGGTACTACCGTTGGATTAAAATCCTTGGGCTTGCCGGTCCAGCTATAGCCGCCTGATACCTTGCCTGTTATATTTATTATTTCGTCGCCCGTCATTGCCACGTCGGCAATGGCGCCTTTTTGTTTCAATTCGTTATCGATAGTTTGAAAAAGCACGTCACGATGTTCATACGGTCCCATAGCCTTCCAGGGTAGCGTGAACATAAACACCTGCGCCCGGCTGTAACCTGGATCCATGGTTTGAATAAAATTCAATTGTGTGTAAATAACCAATGTACTGATGATAAGCACTACCGAAATGGTAAACTGCACTACAACCAGCATCTTCCGTAAACCTGCATCCTTAAAGTTAAGCATCGTTTTCCCCCTGAAAACATTAAGCGGATGAAAGGACGACAGCATAGCCGCCGGGTAAATACCATTCAGCAAAAAGGATATGAACAATGTGCATCCAATGATCGTCCACGCTACCGGCGATGTAAGCGGATCATCGAATTGTTTATCGGTAAATGTTCTGAACCAGGGCAATGCCGCTTGTACCAAAACAACCGATAATATCAAAGCAATTACGCTCACTAAAATCGATTCCGACATAAACTGCCCGAACAAGTGCCAGCGGTTAGCTCCTACTACCTTGCGGACACTAACTTCCTTCGAACGGATGCTCGAGCGTGCAGTGGTCAGGTTCACGTAGTTGATACAAGCGGTTAACAACATCAGCACAGCCAGCACAATAAACACATTAACCATAGCGCTATTGCCGTGTATAAGTATTGTATTTAACAGATCATTCTCAAAGTGCATGTCTTTCAGGTGCAGCAGCGAATATGTCGTTTTAGTATGATTGTCTTTCCGGTTCTCTTTTAATATCTCAGTAAGCTTTGCGGCTACACGCTTGCTATCAGAACCTGGCTTCAGTTTTAAAAAAGTAAGGTAATTAAAGTTTCCCCAGCCAAGTACCCGGGCTTTCTCTGCAGCATCAGTAAGCCTTGCCGCCAATGGGATAAGCACGTCAAACTGAAAACTTGAATTGACCGGGTTATCCTTCACTACCGCCTGTACCTGGTAATCGATTGTATCGAGGCGTAAAACCTTACCTACGGCCTCTTCCTTACCGAAATATCTTTCAGCTGCCGATTGCGTCAGGATAAGGCTGAACGGGTTTTTATTGAAAGCATCGGCCGATCCGCTCACAAAGTCATAATGGAACATGCTAAGCCACTGATCGTCCACGTAAACGGAATTTTTCTCGGCTATCAGTTTGCCTTTATAATAAAAATTGCGCTGATCATTGTTCCCGCTCAGGCGTGCTACCTGCTTTACCTCCGGTATTTCGCTTAAAGCATGCTGGCCCAAAATATACTGTGCCGATTCCCATAACCAGGTTTCGTTCGCAGATACCGAAAGAGCGGTTTTTACCCGATAGATATTTTCAGAATCGGGTTGTGCTTTATCGAAGCTTAACTCATTCTGCACCCACATGGCAATAAGCACTGTTGCCGCCATGCCAACGCCAAGTCCGGCAACGTTAATAAAGGTCATACGTTTGTGCCGCCAAAGGTTGCGCCACGCTATTTTAAAATAGTTTTTTATCACTGGTTAGTTAATTAGTTCAATTATTCAATTGTTCATTAGTATTTGACGGACCGTTTAAGCGTTGGCTTTTTAACTGCCAACTGCTACTGCCCGCTGCCTATTCACTTCTCAAGCTCCTCACAGGGTTAGTTATAGCAGCTTTAATGGTTTGAAAGCTTGATGTAAATAATGCCGCCAGCAACATTGCACCGCCGCTTAACACAAATATCCACCAGCTGATGGGGGTACGGTCGGCAAAGCCTTCCATCCATTTGTTCATGGCGTACCAGGCTACAGGGGTAACCAGCACAAAGGCGAGCAAAATAAGCCACATCAGTTCTGACGATAATAAAGTCACGATCTGTGTAACCGATGCGCCAAGCACCTTGCGAACGCCAATTTCCTTTCTGCGGAGGTTGGTGGTGTAAATAGCCAGGCCTAACAAACCGAGGCAGCTGATGAAGATCGAAAGGCCGGTTGCCCAGTTCAGCAACGTAGAAGTATGTTGCTCACTATCATAGAATTTGGCGATAGATGCATCGTAAAAGTTATATTCAAAGTCTTCTTCGGGATACATTTCTTTCCATGACGTTTCCATTGAGGCAATTGCTTTCTTCCAGTCGTTGTTGTTAGCCTCGGCTTTAAGCGCTATATGAAAGGTGTTGTTCCTGAAAATCTGCGCGCCGGTTTCTAATACAAGCGGTTTGATTGCCGTACGCAACGAGTATTGATGAAAATCATTCATTACACCCACAATTGTCCAGAGTTTATCATTGCTGCTGATGGTTTTACCAATAGCTTCCGCCGGAGTCTTAAAGCCCAGCGTCTTTGCATAAGTCTGATTAATAACAAATGCATGATTGGTATCGCTGCGTTGAATATTGCGGCCCGCAAGCAGCTTTATCTCATAAAGTTTCAGATAATTTTCATCGCCGTATTTTACCTGTACATCATTTTTATATTCTTTCTTACCGTCCTTATAAAGCATTGTGGTAGACATGGTGCTGCTTGATGATGGTGCCGCCGAGCCGATGCTTACCATTGTTACCTGCGGAATAGCACGCAGTTTATCGAGGTACACGAGGTTCTTACCTATTTGTGTATTTCTGAAAGGCGCATGGATAATAATAATGGCATCTTTCTTAAAGCCCAGATCCTTGTGCAGTGCATAATAGATCTGTTTGATAACCAATACTGTCGCCATTATAAAGAATTGGGCAATAATAAATTGCGTAACAGTAAGTGACTTACGCAACCATGCGTTACGTGTTTTGCTTGAATTTGATTGTGCCTGATTTTTCAGCACCAGCACCGGCTTGTATGATGATAATAAAATTGCCGGATAAAAGCCCGACATGATACTAACCAAAACAGTAAGACTTGCTAAAAACAACAGTACATCGCCATGAGTCAGCAGGTCGGCTTTGATGTTTGGCGAAATAAAGCCGGAGAATGTTTTCAATATCACCGGTGCGAGGCCTACCGATATAACTACTGCGATAAGGGTCAACAGGAAAGTTTCGCTTAAAAACTGGCTTACCAGTTGTTTGCGGGTGCTTCCCATAGTTTTGCGGATACCTATCTCTTTTGCTCGCTGTGTAGCCTGTGCTGTGGTTAAATTAACAAAGTTGATACAGCCCAGTATCAGCAAAAACGCTGCAATAAATAACAGGCCATAAAGTGTGTTTTTATTGGCGATGGTGCCATTATCAAATGTACCATAGTTGGCGTTGAAGTGTAAATCGCTTAGCGGCTGCAGGTGATAATCCTGTGTATTGCCCTTATCAGGCCTGGCGTTTTTGTAAATAAAAGCATCCATCTGCTTTTCGATACGCAGTTTAGACGCAGCAGGCGATAATTTCAAGAAGGCCTGTGAGGCCGAATTGGTACTGCCCCATTGATCTAATTGCAGCTGATCTTTCAGATCTTTATTTACCTTGCTGGTGCTGTATGATATAAAGTCATGGAAAGTAAAGTCGGTATTTTGCTTAATCGTCTCCACAATGCCGCTAACCGTCACCTTTATAGTATCGTAACTAATAACCTTACCTAACATCTGGTTGTACGGGATACCCGAAAAGTACCTTTGCGCCTGATCTGAGGTCAAAACCACCTGGTTAGGTTCATTTAAGGCGGTTGCTGATGAACCCGCCAGCCACTTATAGTCAAACAATTTAAAATAACGTCCGTCGGCAAGCACAAGGTTCTCCTGGTTCTTGAATTTTGCAGGTGCATTTCCGTTCTTTTGGTCTACAAAAACATTCATTTGTCCCAGCGTAAAGAACGGCGCCACCAACTCAACACCGGGCGCCGAGCTTTGTACAGCACCGGGCATCGGCCCGCAAACACCGCTGTTATAACCCACTTCGCCCTGGAAAGAGTAGTTGGTTACAATGCGATAGATCCTGTCGCCATCGCGGTGAAACTTGTCGAATGTAAGATCATGGTGCACGATGAGATAGATCACCAGCGATGCGCTGATCCCTATCGACAACCCGATCACGTTGATAAGCGTAAATAGCTTGTGCTTCAAAAAGCCTCTGAAAGCAATCTTAAAATAGTTTTTTATCATGATTTAGTTAATAGTTCATTAGTTCACTTGTTCAACGGTTCATTGGTATTTGAAGTCGGTATCAATTCAATAAATAACTGCGGCTGCCGACTACAAACTGCCAACCGGCTACTCACTCCTTAAGCTCTTCACCGGATTTGCCAAAGCTGCCTTTACCGACTGGAAGCTTATCGTAATAAACGCAATGATCAAAGCCGCTACTCCGGCCGTGGCCAGTACCCACCAGCTGATGTTGATGCGGAAGGCAAAATCTCCCAAAAAGAATTTGTTCATTACAAAATATGAAACCGGCAGACCAATTATGGCCGCTATGATCACCAGTTTCAAAAAGTCGCGCGATAGTTCAGTTACTATCTGCGGAACGCTGGCACCCAGCACTTTGCGCACGCCAATTTCCTTAACTCTTTGCGTAATGGTAAACGCCGACAGGCCAAACAAGCCCAAACATGCAATAAAGATGGCCACGCACGAGAATATAGTGAACAGGCTGCCCTGTTGTTGCTCGCTGTGGTACAGCTGGTCGAACTTATCATCGAGGAATGTAAAATCGAACGGCTGTTGGGGCAGGTATTTTTGCCACACAGTCTGTAACGCTTTTACCCCTGCACGCGGGTCATTACCATCTATCTTTACCGATATTTTACCATAGTAGCCATTTTGCGGTGCAGGTAATGTCATCAGCAGCGGAATGATCTTTTGATGAAGCGATTCGAAATGAAAATCCTTTACCACGCCAACTACCTTGCCGCGGGTATTACCGTACATGATATCCTTGCCCAGGGCATTCTCGCCTGTTTTCCAGCCAAATTCCTTAACGGCCTCTTCATTGATGACGAAATTGTTGGTGTCGGTTGCGTATTCCTTCGAGAAATTTCTTCCTGCGGCCATTTGCATGCCATACGTAGGGATAAAACCATAGTCGACTGTGATATATTTGAGGTCGATCTTGATGGGCTGTAACGATCCGCCATCAAGGATCTTGGCATTTTGATCATCAAGCAGCCTGCCTGATGGAATGCGTGATGATCTTCCGATATCCTTTATCAGGCCGGTTCTTATCACCTCGTCTTTAAACGACTCGTATTGCTTAGTCAAAAAACCGGTATAATCTAACGTCAGAATATGGTCTTTGTTAAACCCAAGCGATTTGGTTTGGATATATTGCAGTTGCTGAAAAACTACCGTTGTGGCAACAATAAGGATAATGGAAATTGAGAATTGTAATACCACCAGTATCTTCCTGAACGAAATACCTCCCTGCCCGGTCTTAATGATCCCCTTAAGCACCCTCACCGGCAAAAACGACGACATAAATATAGCGGGATAAATACCGCTGATGATGCCGATTATGAATGGCAGCAACAGTATTGGCAACAGGATATTCCACTGCAATAAGCTACTGGCTGACAGGAACTGCCCTGAAAGCTTATTCACAAACGGTATGAGCACAACCGTTAATATGGCCGCCAAAATAAGCGCCATCCAGGTTACCAATACCGATTCACTTAAAAATTGCGCAATGATCTCCTTACGCTGTGCGCCGATCACCTTCCTGATGCCGATCTCTTTAGCTCTTAAAGCAGAGCGTGCGGTAGAAAGGTTCATGTAGTTGATACAAGCGATAAGCAGGATAAACAATGCAATGGCCGAAAAGATATAAACACGTTTAATATCACCATTCTCCTCGATTTCGTCATCCAGGTGTGAGGTAAGGTGAATGTCGGTAAGCTTTTGCAGGGTGAGCGAAGTAACCTGATGGGTTTTCAGATTACCCGGCATTCCCTGTAAGTGCACGTATTTATCGAGGAAATCATTAAGTTGCCCCCGCACACGCCCGATATTATAATCCTTAGGAAACATCATGAAAGTGAAGAATGAGTTATTCCCATAGTTGGTCTCCAGTTGTTGTTCGCCGTAAATAGCAGGATCTTTCAGCGTATTGAACGACAGCAGGATATCAGGATGCATAAATGAATTTGCGGGGAACTTTTTAAATATACCGGTAACCTTAAAATCATGCGTTTGATCCAGGTGGATCATTTTATTTACCGGGTTTTCGCTGCCGAAGTATTTTTTGGCCATCTCTTCGCTCAGCATGATACTGTAAGGGTCGGCCAGGCTTTTTTTGGCGTCGCCCTGAACCACGGGGATGGTAAAAAAGTCAAAGAAGTTCTCATCGGCGAAAAAAGCATTTTTTTCGTTGAACAGCTTATCGTTGTATTTTAATACCGTATTGCCGTTCGGCAGCACGCGTGTAATTTCTTTTGCATCAGAAAACGCAGCTTTAAGCAACGGCGCGAACGGCGGAGCAATAGAGCTCAGATGCAGGTTAGCAACACCCGGCGAGGTATAAAATATGCGCGTTACCCGGTAAATATCGTCTGCGTTTTTATTGTATTTATCATAACTGCGCTCATTGATAATATAAGCCAGGATGAGCAGACAGCAGGTAAGGCCTACCGTAAGGCCGAATATATTGATGAAGGAGATAAATGGATGCCTTTTGATATTCCGGAAAGCGCTCCTTAAATAGTTTTTTATCATGATGTTAATTCTTTAGTTCACTTGTTCATTTGTGTCTTCTGACTGTCAACTGCACGCTGTCAGCCGCCTAATCGCTCCGCAGGCTCTTCACCGGATTTGCCAACGCCGCTTTTACCGACTGGAAGCTTATGGTAGCTATGGCAATTCCTGTGGCGATCAAACCTGCCATCGTAAAGATGACCCAGTTAATATCTATTCTGTATACAAAGTTCTGCAGCCATTTATTCATCAGCCACCATGCAATAGGCGAACCGATAATAATGGCCAGCAGCACAAGCTTCAGGAAGTCTCTCGATATCAGTGTCAAAATACTGCCTGCGCTTGCGCCCAATACCTTGCGGATACCTATTTCTTTGGTCATGATCTGCGCTGTATACGTGGCCAGTCCCAGCAAGCCGAGGCACGAGATCAGTATGGCAATTGCCGAAAAAATATTGAACAAAGTACCTGTGCGCTGATCAGACTTATAAAGATTGTTATACTGCTCGTCCATAAACGAGTATTCGAAAGGAAAACCCGGGTTGTATTGCTTCCACAATCTTTCCGAAGCAGCTATAGCCTTTGCAGCGTTTCGGCCGGTGGTTTTAACGTAGATATTCCGTCCTTTAGGTTCATAATAGATCACCGTCGGTTCTATCCGTTCTTTTAGCGATGCGGTATTGAAATCCTTCGTTATGCCAATTATGGTGCCCTCTGTTTCCTGATATTTGAAGCGTTTGCCGATGGGGTTCTTAATTCCGGTCATTTTAAGGGCAGTTTCATTCAATATAAAATGCGTCGAATCCGTTTTAACGCCGGTGAAATTATTGCCCGCAAGCATGGCGATCTTCATCATCGGGATAAATTTTTCATCGATGCCGAGGTGATGGATGATTACCTGGACATTGGCATCTTTCCCATCCCAATCTACGCCGGCGGTGGTATGTTTGTTGTCGACCAACTCGTTGTCGGCGGTTGCAACCGCATCGATACCGGTTTGGCGAAGCAATTCGGCTTTTACCATATCAAGGCTTTTCTCCATCGCTCCGGTGCTAAATGAAAATGTTTGCGAACGGTCGTATCCGGGGTTTCTGTCTCTTACGTATTTCAACTGCTTGCCAATTACCAGCGTCACGATGATCAGCGTAACCGAAAAAACAAACTGAACGGTTACCAGTATTTTCCGGAATGCCACATTGCTGACGCCTAAAGATATTTTTCCTTTCAAAGCTTTTAGCGGTTCGAATGACGATAGCAACAAAGCGGGATAAACCGATGCTGCTATAAGTGTACCCGATACCGTTATCAGAACAACCTTCCATAATGATGGATCCAGCAGGTTAAACTGCATGTGCTTGCCCGCTATATCGTTATAAAATGGCAGCAACGCCTTGATTGATACAAAAGCTAACGTCAGTGCTATCAGGAAGAAAACGATGGTTTCAATAACGAATTGAATAAAGAGCTGCTTTTTCTGTGCGCCTACAATTTTCCGGATGCTCACTTCTTTTGCCCGCAGCATAGATCGCGCGGTAGACAGGTTTACATAATTAATGCAGGCGATCAGCAATATCAAAATGCCGACAATCAGGAATATTCTAACGGTCTGCATACCTGCATCTGAGCCATCCGGACCGTACAGGTGAATAGCCGGGATTGGCTGCAGTTGATACGCGTTTTCCTTTACGGTCGCTTTTATTTGCGGCGCTGCTTTCAATTGCAGGCCGATGAGCTTCTCGCCTATTGGCTTCAAAGCCGTACCAGCCTGGATTTCCAGGTAGGTATTTCCCATAAAAGTGCCCCAATCCGTATCAAGCGATTTCCAAAAATTTTTACCGTTGTACCAGTTGGCAACCACGCTCATGGGCAACAGCATATCATAATTGATGCTTGAATTATCCGGAAAGTCGGCAATAACGCCACTCACGGTGTAATTATCCTTATGATTTTCCTGTAATACTTTCCCAATTGGATTCGCATTGCCAAAATATTTTTTGGCCGTGCTCTCGGTAATAATAACAGACTGACCGGTAGGAAAGGGCTTTTTAATATCGCCGCTGATCAGCTTAAAATCGAACATGCTGAAAAAAGAGGCATCGACAAAAGCGACATTTTTTTCATTAAAGAGTTTATCGGTATAACTAAATGTTCCTTCATAGGGGAACACCCGTACTGCATTTTTAACGCCCGGCATTTCTAACGCGTTAGGAGCAACAGGCCCCTGGGTAGTGCTCCAAACTCTTTTTGTACTACCGGTGCCCAAAAAGGCGTTAACGCGGTATATGGTTTTCGCTTTGGAGTGAAAAGTATCAAAACTCAGCTCGTCCTGTACCCAAAGCAACATCAATATTCCTACTGCCATCCCAACAGTGAGGCCGGCAATGTTAATGGCAGAATAGAATTTATTTTTTACCAGATTCCGCCAGGCTATTTTTATATAGTTTTTTATCATCGGGTTAGTTCATTTGTTCAATGGTTCATTAGTTCATTGGTGTTTGATTGGACTGTAAGCATTTTTTTTGACTGCCAACCGCTACTGCCCACTGCCTACTCACTCCGCAGGCTCTTCACCGGGTTCGCCAACGCAGCCTTTATCGATTGGAAGCTTATGGTGATTGCCGCTACCGTTAACGCAATGCAGCCCGCCAGGATAAATACCCACCATTGAATATTAATGCGGTAAGCAAAATCCTGCAGCCATTTATACATAGCAAACCAGGTTAACGGGAAGGCGATCAACGCTGCAATAACTATTAGTTTCAAAAATTCTTTAGACAACATCACGGTAATGCTGCCCGAACTTGCGCCCAGCACCTTACGGATCCCGATCTCTTTAACCCGCTGCCGTATCATAAAGGCCGCAAGCCCGAAAAGGCCGAGACAAGCAATAATAACCGCAATAACAGCGAAAGAGGTAAAGATCTGACCAGTGCGTTGCTCGGTTTTGTATAATGAGGCAAACTGATCGTCCAGGAATGAATAACTGAACGGAGCTGTAGCACCATAAGTGCTCCATTCACTTTTAAGATCAGCCAGCAGATTTTTAGCATCGGCAGTTTTTATCCTTATAATGATATTTCCGTTGCTGTTTGCAGATGGCAGTATCATTAAAGGGGCTATCTTTTGTTTGGCCGACGTGTAATGAAAATCTTTCACCACGCCAACGATGGTATAATGGCGCTGGCCCGAACGGATAATTGTTTTTCCTATCGGATCAGCGTTGCCGATACCGAGATCGCGCACTGCGGCTTCATTTATAATAACTGCGTCGGAATCGGCTGGCGCGGCGGGATAGAAGTTACGCCCCCTGGCAAGCTGCATCCCAAGCGTAGGGATATACGAATCTTCCACCCAGTAAATATTGGTAGGAATTTCTGAACGGGTACCTTTATCTGCGACTTCTTTAGCGTAAATTACGGTACCGCCAATTTGCGGGTAACCGGGTATATTGTCTGATATTGTGGCGCTCACCACTCTTTTATCGTTCAATAGTTGCTGTCTGAAAGGCCGGATGTTGTTGCCCAGGGTATTAGCATCATTCAAAACAAGCACCTGGTCTTTGTTGTAGCCCAGCTTTTTGTTCTGCATAAAGTTAAGCTGCTGGTAAACCACAAAGGTTGAAATGATCAGTGCAGTAGAAATGGCAAATTGAAATACAATAAGGCTGCTTCTTAGACCGGCCTTTTTTGCAGGCAGCGCGCCGCTGTTACCTTTCAGAATAGATATGATATTAAATGAAGAAAGGAAGAAAGCAGGATAAATACCTGCGATAACGCCTACAAATAAGGTCAGCCCAAATTCAAGCAATAAAGCTTTGACCGATAGGAATAACCCAAAATGGATCTGTTTGCCCGCCAGGTCGTTAAAATAAGGCAGCAGCAGGTAAACAAACCCCATGGCAAATACCATGGCCATGCAGGTCAGCATTACCGATTCTACCAGGAATTGCGATATCAGCCTGTTCTTTTCAGAGCCGAGCGCCTTACGGATCCCTATTTCTTTTGAACGTTTGGTGGCACTTGCGGTTGACAGATTGGTAAAATTGATACAAGCCAGCAGCAGGATAAAAATAGCCAGCGCGCCGAAAATATAAATGTAATGCACATCGCCGCCTGCCTCTAACTCCATTTTTGCCGAGGGGTGCAGGTGTATATCAGTAAGGGGCTGCAGGAAAAACACAAAAGTGTTTGCCGATTTACGCGCCTCGGCAAGACTCACGCCCATGTCGTGCTGTATTTCTGGCGCCACATATTTTGATACCAACTGCGGAAAACCTGCTTCCAGCTTCTTTGGATCGGCGTTTTTATCCAGCAATACATAAGTGTAATAGCCTATATTGCTCCAGGTTTGTTTTGTTTCGGGCGTAACAAATGTCGACATGCTGATAAACGCATCGGCGTGGAAATGCGAGTTTTCGGGAATTCCGTCAATTACCCCGGTTACTTTCAGCAAATCGTTGCCGATAGTCAGGGCTTTGCCTAACGGGTCGGCATCGCCGAAGTACTTTTTGCTGAAATCTTTGGTGATAACTATACTTTTGGGTGCTATGAGTGCGGTTTTGCTATCGCCGGCTGTGAGCGGTATAGAAAATACCTGGAAGAAATTCGAATCGATGGCGACAACCTTATTTTCTTTAAATTTTCTATTGTCATAACTCACAAACATAGGCCCGCGGGTTTCTAACCGGGTTGTGGTCAACACCTGCGGATAAGCATTTTTGATACCCTGCCCTACTGCAACATCTACAAGCGGAAAATCGGTAGCGGCGCTGCCACCGTTTGAGTGTAGCTCTACCCTGTAAATTTGTTTAGCCTGAGCCGGGTAAGTATCATAAGTCAGTTCCTGGTATAAATAAGCGGCGATGAACATACAGCACGTAAGCCCAACAGCTAAACCAAAAACATTTATAAATGAGAATACTTTGTTCCTTCTCAGGCTGCGCCATGCAGTTACGATGAAATTTCTGACCATTGTGAACGGTATTTTTGATATTGAGTTAAAATATATACCAATTATATAATACACTACTTATCAATTAGTTGCACATTAAATCATTACTAAAAACTGTATCATAACCGTACACACGCTGTTACGCCTGCGAACACAGTAATTATTTCGCGTTAAAACCATCTAAAAGCAAACAGCCCCGGTAATGCCATAAGCAAACCGGGGCCATTCAATTAAAACTATTTAATCTGTTAGTTAAAACTCAAGGTAAGGCTGTCGCTTGCGTCAACTTTTACAGGTACGCCGCCGCCGTTAAGGGTGCCTCTAACGTGATCTTTTTCCCACTCGCCGCTAAATTTGCTGATGCTTGTAGAGTTGATCTTGCTTGCCGACAGATCAAGGTTCATACCCTGACCGGCAGGTAGCCTCAAATCAACATGGCCGCCGCTAACGTCAAGCTTTACGTATTTGCCTAAATGTACCATGTCAACATGCATGCTGCCGCCGCTGGTAGAAGCCTCGAGGCTGCAATCCATACGCGCAAGGTTAACGCTGCCACCAGAGGTACCGGTAATTAGCTCGCCTTTAATATCACTTGCCTGCACGCTGCCGCCGCTGGTGTTGGCGTTAATGCTTCCGTTCAGGTTTTCCAAGTGTAATGAACCGCCCGAAGTTTCCAGTTTGATCTTCCCCTGGCAGTTTTTGGCCTGTATGCTGCCTCCGCTGGTCGCCAGATCGATGTTATCTTTTGAATTGGTAACGTTGATACTGCCGCCTGAGGTTTCGCCTTTAATCCTTCCGGAAAGGTTATCCATGTGCAAACTGCCGCCGCTGGTGCTAAAGTTCTGTGCGCCAACCAGGTTATCAAGGTGAATGCTGCCGCCGCTGGTGTTCAAATGGGTTTCTACATTTGCAGGGGTATATACTTTGAACGATATGTTCAGTTGCCTTCTCCAATCCCAGTTGCCTTCGTGTTTCCTTTTGGCTTTGGCATGAAGGTCGTGCCCGTCAAACGATACTTCAACCTCGTAGTCCTCTCTCAGGCGTTTGTCAATCTCCTCTTTTGGAAGCTCACGGTTGTTATTTCCACGCACAAAAACTTCCACACGTGGCGATTCAGCGCCGCCGCTAACCGAAATGCTGCCTCCGGAAGTTTCAACGAAAACATTTTTTAAACCGGCACTTAAAGCCTTGGTAAGGTAAGGGGTTTTATCCCAATCGCTTTGCGCAAAAACGACAGTACCTGCGCAAACCATTATCAATAGTAAAAAGTACTTTTTCATCATATTTTGAGTTTGTTTGAGTAATAGACAACGCTTTGTTAACATACGTTGCATGTGCATTAAAAAAAGTTAAACGATAAGTTGCGCAGAAAAGAAAACGGGCAATAACAAGCAGAAATCTACTTATCATCACCCGTGGTAATTTAATTCAATTTACTCGCTTTTGAGGCTCTTTACCGGATTTGTCAAAGCAGCTTTTATAGCCTGAACGCTCACCGTTAGCGCGGCTACAACCAGTGATGCTACACCCGCGGCTATAAAGATCCACCAATGAATGTTAATCCGGTATGCAAAATCCTGCAGCCACACATGTGCTGCATACCATGCTACCGGCGATGCAATTAACGTTGCAATGATGATCAGTACCAAAAAGTCCTTCGATATCAGCATTACTATGCCCGATACAGACGCGCCCAGTACTTTGCGTATTCCGATCTCTTTGGTGCGTTGTACCACTGCGTATGCAGTTACAGCAAACAGGCCCAGGCACGCCAGCAGTATAGCCAGTCCGGAGAATGTAGTAAATACCCCGGCGGTGCGCTGTTCGGCGCGATACATGGCATCATAATCGTCGTCGAGGAATTTATAGGAGAACGGCCTCTCGGGTACGCGTTCCTTCCAGATCCTTTGCATGGCGGCAATGGCTTGCGTGGTGTTATTTCCGTTTATCCTTATAAAAATATCCTGTGTCTGGTCTTTATCGAGGAATATCAGCAGGGGGCCTATCGGGTCGTGGAATGATTTAAAGTTGAAGTCTTTTACTACGGCTTTGATCTTTCCGGTAACACCTTTCGAAATTTCCTTGCCGATAGCTTCCTTTGGAGTCCAGCCAAGCTGCCGCACCGCCGATTCATTCAGCATAAATGTATAATGGTAGTTTTTTCCCTGGTTAGAGGTGTCCATCAGCGCATAGTCCCCGCGGGTAAAATTCTCGCCCTCAATTATTTGCAGCTGCATGGTTTTAATGAAATCTTCATCCATTGGCAGGGCATTTACCGACATGCTTTTACCATCGGCGGTAGTTATGCCATCGCCCCAGGCCACGTTAATGGGCTCATTATTGGCCGCGGCCACGCCCTGCACACCAGGAATATTTTTCAATTCGTTTTTCAGTCCCTCAACTTTTTGAAGCATCCGCCAGTTAACCGGCAGCACCACTACATTGCTTTTGTTGTAGCCTATGTCTTTATTCCGGATAAACGAAAGCTGCTGTAGTATTACGATGGTGGTAACAATAAGGAATATTGAAATTACAAACTGGAAAACGATCAATGATTTACGTACGCCCTGGCCTGACGTAAACGAAAAACCAGCCTTTAATATCTTAACCAGCTTAACACCTGATAATAATAACGCAGGATATGAACCGGCCGCAAATCCGATAAATGCTCCCAATAAGACGATAGTACCCAGCATCACCGGGTCGAGCAGTGAATTGAAGTTAAAATCTTTCCCAGATAGGTGATTGAACGATGGCAGCAGCAAAAATGCAAGCCCAAATGCCAGCAAAACGCCTATGGCTGTAACAAATACCGATTCGCCGATAAACTGCCTGAAGAGCTGCGATTTTCCTGCACCCATAACTTTACGGATGCCGATTTCAGCGCTCCGGCCGGCCGATTGCGCAATAGAGAGGTTTATATAGTTAACGCAGGCAATAATTAAAATCAACACAGCAACAACTATCATAATGTAAATGTAAGTCATGCTGCCACCTGGCTCGGGACTATCGGGCAGGTTAGAACGCAAATGAACATCTGTCAAACGCTCAAGGTTAAAGGTCATATATTCCTGCCCGGCCATCTTCTGCTCATCGTGGTTCACCTTTTTCATGTAAGCGGTGATATCACGCTGTAACGGTGCAAATTTCGAGGGGTCTTTCAGCAGCAGATAGGTGATATAATTTGCTTCCGACCATTTTTCTGTTTTGGCTGCATTCAGGTTCCCGAACGATACGATGAAATCAAACTTCAACTGAGAGTTTGAAGGGGCATCAGCCGCCACGGCCGATACAATAAAATTTTTATCGCCTACCTTAAGCGTTTTGCCAACCGGATTATCATTATCGAAATATTTTTTGGCAGATGTTTCCGTAACGATAATCTTTTCGGTAGTGTTTAAGGCTGTGGTATCGCCGTTAACCAGGTTATAGGAGAATATGTGTAAAAAAGAAGGATCGGCATAAAGAACATTTGGCTCATCAAACAGGCGGTTATTATACGATATGATGGCCGACCGCTTCTCAACCCGCACAAAATCTGAAATGGCTGGAAACGTACGTTTAAACTGAGGCCCGACTTTTGTTCCGGTAACGGCTATTTTTTGCGGGATACCATTAACGCCATAATCTTCTGTAACACGCACTATCCTGTCGGCATTCTTATTGAATTTGTCGAAACTCAATTCCTCTTTTATATAAATACCTATCAGTAAACAACTCACAATACCTATGGTAAGGCCGGTTATATTCACAAAGGCGTAAAGCCTGTTCTTCTTCAGGTTTCTCCAGGCTATTTTGAAGTAATTTTTAAACATAATTTAGTTCATCAGTTTGCTGGTTCATTAGTTCATTAGTGTTTTAAGTGCCAACTGCGCACTGTCAGCTGCCTACTCGGAACGCAGGCTCTTAACCGGGTTCATCAATGCCGCTTTTACCGATTGAAAACTAACGGTTATCAATGCTATCATAATGGCAATAACAGCCGAAAGCAGGAATACCCACCAATGAATAGGCGAATGGTAACTATAGCCTTCCAGCCACTTATTCATGGCCAGCCATGCCAGCGGAGAAGCGATGCCCAGGGCTATTATTACCAAAAGTAAAAACTCTTTCGACAGCAAAGCAAATAGCGAGCCTACGCTGGCGCCCAATACTTTACGTATGCCAATTTCCTTAACACGCTGTTGAGCGGTAAACATAGCTAAGCCGAGTAAACCGAGGCAGGAAATAAATATAGCTAAAAATGCAAATGCATTTGATAGTGTGCCCACTACCTGTTCATTTTGATATAGTTTCTGATACTCTGCATCGGCAAAATAATAAGTGAACTGGAAATTAGGGTTAAGGTCTTTGCAAAGCTTTTCGGCAGACGCAAGCGCCTGTTTGGTTTGCCCCGGTTTGGTACGTATCAGCGCATTGCCATAAGTTTCCTGCTCGCCAAAACGGATAATGAGCGGCAGAATCGGTTCATGCAACGAACTGAAATGAAAATCTTTTACTACGCCGATGATCTTTCCCTTCTTCCCCCACATAGTAAATGGCTTACCTATAGGGTCGGTATAGCCGATTCGTTTTAGCGAGCTTTCGTTGATGATATAGTTCGTCGAATCAGTTGCAAAATCGCGCGAAAAATCACGACCGGCAACCATTTGCAATTTCATGGTTTTAATATAATCGTAACCCGCGCTCACCTGCGTAAACATCACGTTTGTGTTCGGGTCTTTTCCATCCCACTTTACGCCGCTCGTGGTACTGCCAAAACCTACAGGCGAATCACTCAACTTGGTGATCTGCTGAACACCGGGCATTCGCAGCAGTTCATCTTTAAATACTTTGTATTTGGTGTCGAGATCGCCTTCTAACGGAATATAGATCAGGTTCTCACGGTCGTACCCGAGGTTTTTTGTTTGCACATAGTTGATCTGCATCGATATAACTATCGTACCGATAATAAGCACTATCGACATGATAAACTGCACCACAACCAATCCCCTGCGGAACCATGCCGCGCCGGTGCTTAATTTTATAGTTCCCTTCAATACCTTAACGGGATTGAATGAAGATAAAAACAATGCAGGGTAGCTGCCCGATAACAGGCCTGTTACCGTCGTCAATCCAATTATGCCCAACCAGAATTTGATATCCGCAAACGGAAAGCCGATATGTTTCTGCGTTACCGAGTTAAACACCGGCAGCAGCAACATTACGATCACCAGCGCTATCATTGCTGCAATGAACGTAAGGAATATCGCCTCGCCGATAAACTGCTGCATCAATACACCGCGTACCGCGCCGACTACCTTCCTCACCCCTATTTCACGTGCCCTTTTTACCGAACGTGCCGTTGTCAGGTTCATAAAGTTGATGCAGGCGATAACCAGGATCAACACGGCAATAATGCTGAACAGGTGTACATATTCAATACGTCCGTCAGTAGGTACGCCGTCCTTGAAAGTACCGTGCAGGTAAACGTCGCTAAACTTCTGAATACCCAGCTGCTCCCTGAAGGCTGCACTTTGATCTTTATCATAGGTATCCATCCAATGCGCAATGTGTTTGTTAAAAGCCTCCGCGTCGGTGCCCGCTTTTAAAGTAATAAAGGCAATGGGGCCGTTGTTGCCCCAATCCTTTGCCCATTTATTATCTTCTAAAAAAGCTTGCCAATTGATCAAAAATTCGAAATGATTAGATGCATTGTGCGGCAGATCCTCAAAAACAGCAGTTACTTTAAAGTCTTTCCTGTTTTCATATCTCAGGGTTTTGCCCATAGCTTCCTGTGGACTGCCAAAAAACTCTCCGGCCATTTTCCGGGAGATCGCAATATTTACGGGCGCATTTAACGCAGTTTCTACATTTCCCTGTACTAAAGGATAGCTGAATATCTTAAAAAAATCTTTATCAGCTGCGTTGCCTTCTAACTTGATGATCTTAGTACCCACGCGAAAAGTATTCTGACTATTCCAGGCTATGTTGGTAGCATATTCAACCTGCGGCAGGTCTTTTTTCATTTGCTCGGCCAGCACGCCGGGCACGGAATACTGCCCCATAACTTTATGATCATAATATTGCCGCTCTATAACCTGGTACAACCGGTCGCTGTTCTTATGGAACGCATCCATCCCAACCTCGTTTTGAACCCATAAAATAATGAGGACACTGCAAGCAATACCAAGCGCCAGCCCCATAATGTTTATCACGGAGAAAAACTTATTTCTCCATAAATTCCGCCACGCTATCTTTAAATAATTCTTAATCATTTTTTTTGGTTTATTTGTCATTCGTTCACTGGTTCATTGGTCTTAGCGCGTTAAAGTAAGCGACTTGATTTAGACCGATAAACACTAATGAACTAATGAACCAGTGAACTAATGAACATTATTCCCCCCTCAAACTTTTAACGGGATTTGTCAATGCCGCTTTTATAGCCTGGAAACTCACGGTAGCCAGGGCAATAATAACGGTGATGAACGCTGCACCGATAAATACCCAAACGCTGATGGCGATGCGGTAAGAGTACCCTTGCAGCCATTTATACATGGAGTACCAGGCAATAGGCGTTGCAATTGCAAAGGCGATCATTACCAGCATTAAAAAGTCTTTCGATAATAGAGTGGTAACGCCTGCAACCGATGCACCTAATACTTTGCGGATGCCAATTTCCCTGATCCTGTTTTGCGCCATGTAAGCTGCCAGGCCGAACAGACCGAGGCATGAGATAATAATAGTCAATCCGGCAAAAAGGCTGGCCAGCGTACCGGTTCGTTGCTCGTCGCCGAATTTCCTGGCATATTCCTGATCGATGAAATTGTATTCAAATGGATAATCGGGATTGTATTTCTTAAATACCTGTTCAGCACGTTTTAGGTTATCTGCCGTGGTGTGCGCATTATTTAAACGGAAATGCACAACATTAAACCAATCCTTCTGTCCCCTGATGAGCATGTGTTTAACCGGTTCGTATGGTGATTGCAGGATAAAATCCTTCACCACGCCAACTACATGCATCTTTTGGGCGTCTTTACCATCCCCGTTGGTAACTATCTGGCCAATTGGATCTTTAAAGTTCATCACCTTAACGGCTGCTTCATTCAGCACTAATGCTGCGGTATCAGAAGGATAAGTTTTAATGTCAATATCACGACCAGCTATAATCTTCAGTCCCATGGTTTTAACCAGGTCGCCGTCTTCGTTAAAAATATTAAAATCGACTTTATTTTTGGGCATCGCTCCCTGCCACATAAAGCCCCAGCTGTCGCTCCAGCCCTGCGTAATTGGTGCGCTTGTCCTTGCAACTTCTACAGCTGCGCCGGTGTTAATTAATTCATATTTAATGGCCTGGTAATTTTTGCCGACGTTTCCGGTCATCATCACATACACCAGGTTGTCTTTTTTATAGCCCGAATCCCTGTCCTGCGCGTATTGCAGTTGCTCCCTGATAATAATTGTACAGATGATCAGCACCACCGCAAAAGTAAACTGGATAACAACTAACAGCTTACGAGGCGTGATCAGCGCATTAGCTGCTTTAAAAGTACCTTTTAAAACACTTACCGGTTTAAACGACGACAGGTACAGTGCCGGGTAACTACCCGAAACCACCCCGGTAAATATGACGAATGATAACGAAGTTAACCAGAAATAAACGCTTCCATAAGGGATATATAATTGCTTATCTGTAAGTTGATTAAATCCTGAAAGGCTGATCTGAACTATAACCAGTGCAATTGCGCCGGCCATAAAAGCGATCATCAGCGATTCGCCTAAAAACTGGAACACAAGCGAATTTCTTAATGCACCAACTACTTTGCGGATACCTACCTCGCGTGCACGCTTTTCGCTGCGGGCCGTACTTAGGTTCATGAAGTTGATACAGGCTATCAGCAAGATAAACGAAGCGATGATAGAGAAGATCCGCACCGTTTCAATTCTTCCGCCAGATATATGGCCTTTTTCATCAAACTTGGAGTATAGTCTCCATTTACTGATCGGGTGCAAAAACTGATCGATGTCTTTCGTATCGGAATGTGATCTTGTGGTGTGGATGATGGCGGCATTGGCTTGTGCTTCACTTACACCTTTTCGCAGCAGTACATAAGTTTGAACCGAATTGTTGCCCCAATATTCATCATCATAATTTATCTTCTTCATGTACGCCCACGGCAGCAGGTACTCAAAATGAAATTGCGTATTGTTTGGCAGATCTTTCATTACGCCGGTTACCGTAAAGTAGGCGTTACTGTCAAGCTTTACAGTTTTGCCCATTGCATTTTCATTACCGAAAAGCTTTTTCGACATTTTTTCGGTGATAACAATGTTCTTTATATCATTCAGCGCTGTTTGGGGATTTCCGTTCAGCAGCGGAAAACTGAACATCTTTAAAAAACCGGGATCCGTAAAATAACCTTGTATGTTCAGGTGTTTATCGCCAACCGTGAACAGGAACGTGCCGTTGTTCACCCGGGCGGCATCTTCTATCTGGGAATACTCAGCTTTTAACGTTTTGCCCATTATTTTGGGGGTTGTACCCCAACACCAGAGCTTACCGTCGAATTTAGAGCGGTTGTAAACTTCGTATAGCCTGTCGCCTTTTTCGTGGAACTGATCATAGCTTACTTCGTTCTGGATCCATAGAAGAATCAGTGCCGAACTTGCCATACCTATAGCCAGGCCGAATATATTGATAAAGGAGAATGCCTTATGCTTAAGCAGATTTCTCCAGGTGATTTTTAAATAGTTCCTAAACATGTTAAAGGGTTGGTTTTAGTTTTGTATTATAGACGATGGCAAATGCAAACACGTTGCACGGAAATGCAATTTTTAGTGAAATTCATGAATGCATGGCCGGTCGCACAAGTTATTCGCTCCGCAAACTTTTTACCGGATTTGCCAACGCTGCTTTTACAGACTGGAAACTTATAGTTGCAAGTGCAATAACCACCGCGGCCATTCCCGATAGGGCAAATATCCACCACTCGATGGTTGCGCGGTACACAAACTCCTGCAGCCATTTATTCATGGAATACCAGGCCACCGGCGTGGCAATTACAATCGCCAATAAGATCAGTGTTAAAAAATCGCGCGATAACATGGTAGTTATATTGGCAACACTCGCGCCGAGCACCTTCCGGATGCCAATCTCCTTAACCTTTACCTGTGCAGTATAGGTGGCCAGCCCGAACAAGCCCAGACATGAGATCAGAATAGCTACACCTGCAAATACATTAAACAAAGTACCGGTTCGCTCATCCGATTTGTACATCGCGTCATAACTCTCGTCAAGAAAGGTATAATTAAAGGGATAGTTAGGATTATAGCGTTTCCAGATGTTTTGTACGGTTTTAACCGCCCTGGGTGCATCTTTGCCGGTGGTTTTTACCAGAAGTTGCCAGGTGCTTGGCCTGTAACCGAAGATAAAAGGTTCTATTTTTTGTTTAAGGGATGCAAAATGGAAGTCTTTTAAAACGCCGATGATAGTCCCGTTAACATCGTGCAGCTTGAAGCGTTTGCCTATCGGGTTTTTTATTCCGGCGTCTCTAACAGCAGTTTCATTCAGGATAAAATGTACCGAATCTGCTTTGGCCCCGGTAAAATTAACGCCGGCATCCATCTTCAGTTTAAATAACCCGATAAAATCCTGGTCGATATACATCGGGTGGATCATAAACTGACGGTCTTTCCCCTTGCCGTCCCAATCGGTATCGCCTGTAGTGCTGCCAATGTCCAGTATACTGCTGCTGCCAGTTGTAACGCCCGTAATGCCCGCCTGGTTCATTAATTCGCCTTTTACGGCTTCATAGTGATCCTGCATGGCGCGCATCGGCACCGAAAAAACATAAGACTTATCGTACCCGAGCTCCTTGTTATGAATATAATTAAGCTGGCGGTTAATGATGAGTGTGCCTATGATGAGCCCGATAGAAAATACAAACTGGCAAACAACCAGCACCTTCCGAAATACGGCATTCCCCACGCCGATCGTCAACTTCCCTTTCAACGCATTTATAGGTTTAAATGACGAAAGCAATAAAGCCGGGTAAATGCTCGATGCTGCCAGTGTAACCAAAATTGTGAGGCCCACAATTTGCCAAACCGTGCCGCTTAACAGATTGAAATGCATTTCTTTGGCTGATAGATCATTATAGAAGGGCATCAGGACAGTAATAAGCACAAACGCCAGTATAAGTGATATCGTAAAAAATAATATTGTTTCTACCACAAACTGGCTAAACAACTGCAACCTTGCTGCCCCAATTATTTTGCGGATGCTCACCTCTTTCGAGCGCAGCATGGCGCGGGCGGTGCTCAAATTGATATAATTTATAGCTGCAATTACCAATATCAACATGGCCACAATGGCAAATACCCGTACTGTTTGCATGGCTGCCGAACTGCCGTCGGGTGCATAAAGGTGGGTTTGGGTTAAAGGCTGAAGCAGGTAATGCCCATCGCTCAGTTTAACACCATCCTGATTCTTTACGTGAATAGCGGTG
>DATCQV010000181.1:0-2987 GCA_036569325.1 Mucilaginibacter sp.
ATTTACAACAGGTATAGCATCGCCCAGCAACAAATGCAGCCTGAACAGGTTTTCATCGGGGCAGCACAGGCTGAGCGCCTCTACGCCGGCTTCGCGTAACTCACTATAAGCTAATTCAATGTCACTGAAAAGATCATAGTAATACTGAAAATTGATGGCCTCGCGTTCGGTAATGCTATTGTCATTCAAAAACGCAAAGTCCTCAACCAACGTTGAAAACGGATTAGACGGATAAATATCCTTTACCAGCGGCAGCAGCAATTCGTAGGCTTCAGAGAGTGTCTTTCTTACCTTTTTTATAAAGGTAACCGATAAGATCTTTTGATATTCCTGTAAAACCTTAGCGGTAGACTGTAAAAGAGATGCCGGCACGTTAAATCGCTGCATTTTTAAAACAGGAAGCGTTTTATAGTTTACATCGCCATAATTCAACCCGGTTGTTTTCAGTTTGGCAACGTCATTGATACTGATAAGCAGCGGCCGGAAGGTGATCTCCACATTCATACCCTTATCATCGCAGCTTTGCGGGTCGCAGTTTTTGTTGTTATTTTCCAGCAATTCAACGTAAAGCAGTACCACCTTATCTTTCAGGTAGTTTTTTGTAAGTGCAATCCCGCCTTCAACAACAGCACTCTCAAACAATTCATCCAATCTGAACCATTCCTGCTTATTCGGTATATCAACAAACTTCTCGTAATAAATAGCTTTTACCGGGTTGTATTCCTTGTATTGTGTAAAGGTTTTGGTTGGAAAAGTTATTAAGTACCCGCCTGATGTTACACCACAGCCGCCTGAGATAGTGATCTGAGTACCTGCAGCATTTGTTGATACTTCCAGTCCGCAAACAATACCTACCCCTATCAGGTTGGCGCGCGTAAGCCTGTCCTGTTCGTCGAGATACTCAAACAGGTCGTTCAGGTTATCCTTTGTTAATACCTGGTCTGCTACAAACTCAGGATAGGTAAATTGCTTAGGCTGCATAACAAAATATTTTTAAATAACAGTTTGGTTTAAGTAAACACGATTCTGATCGTCGCCATCCACGCAATCGTGCAAGGTGGCTTGCGGATATATATTTTTCAATTGCTTAAATTCGTCCAATAAAGCTTTTAGTTTATCGCTCAATAGCTTGGCATCGGGCTTGGTTTTGGCCAGTTCTTTTTCCCAATCGCAGTACAGTTTTTCAAAATCCTGTAATTGTTTGTTCGATACCCAGCAGATCTTGACACCCAAATGCGCCGGGATTTCCATGCGTATAGTATTCTCAGCAAACCGGCGGAACACTATCCCGGCATTGGCAAAACCGCCCTCTCCATTCATTACCACCGTCATCCGGAAACTGTAAGGGTCCTCATCGCCACAAACATTGCAGTTTGCCGATATACATATAGGCAGCAGCTCATCGCCATCGGGCACCAACGCACCGGGCGTATTGCGTGGCCGCAATAGCAGGTGCTCAACAACAAATATCTTGTTGGCAGCTACCAGGTTCTTTACAAACGCTACAATTTTGCTCATGTAAGCGGTTGCGGCTGCATTGGTCGCAAATGTTCCGGCATATTCGGCAAGCTGAGTAGTTTTATGCTGGATGATTATTTTAAAATTGGAGCCGTCGGCCACTACTTTGTATTGGGAAATAGCAACGAGGTAAGGCAGCATCGAATTGGCATCGTGCTTAACCTGTATGCGCGCGTCTTCCGGAGTCAGATTTAAATAGCTCGCTATGCTTGTGAGCCAGAGTTTGCCGTTATCGTCAATCAGATTCCAGTGCCTGTCAATGGCGTTGCCCTGACTATCGGTAATATCAACGATATCGACATAGTCGTCAAATTGCTTCAGGCCAAGCACCTGTTCTATGCGTTTTTTGATGCCGGCTATGTTATTGTCGTTGCAGATGTTAGCCGCATCCTTATAGTTATAGGCCCTTGCCCGATTGCGGCTGGTGAATGGAATATCCTTTATAAATTCAACTTTGTCTTTGATCAGCACTTCATCGGCAATTTTTTTGTTGTCGGTATAGCTGTAAAGCATCAGGGCGTAATCGTTAAACTGCTCTGCAAAGCGTGCCATCAGGTGGTCTAAAAAGCGATTGCGACGATCCAAGAAGGTAACCTCGTTTTCTGATATCGACTGCAGATCGGTTGCCGACAGGTTATATAGTTCCGAAATGCCTTTCAGCTCATCGTCGCTGAAGAAGTGGGAATAATAGGTTTTACCGACGTCTGTTTTTAATGAGAACAGGTCTTTCACATGGCTCAGCTGCTCCAAATAATTGGCCAGTAACTGCTCATAAAACAATAAATAGGCTTTCAGTTGATGGGCTTGCCCCTGCCGCAGCGCGGTAGAATTTTGAGGCAGACCGAAAAAGCCTATGCCATAAGTTTGCGGCAGCGAATACTGAACCGGGTAATAATCCGTCAGTTGGTAATATTTGCCAACGGGAACCGGGATCTCGTTATCGCCCGAGGAAAATTTGGGGCGGATGTTATTGCCTTCAATCACATTCAGCGTATCTGCCAGTTCGGATTGATCGGGCAGGAACGGCAATCCATTCTTGAACACCAGGAATTTACTGCCCTGTGTATAAAGCCGGGCCTGTTTGCCCGTAGCAACCTTTAATATCCAGGGCTCTCCGCTCTGACGGTTGCCATCAGCATCATAAGGCGACATGATGAGATTACGCACCGCCAGCACACCCGGAATATTCATCAGGATGGCGTAGATATCAGATGCGTGCAGCTCTGCTTTTAATTGCGCGGCCTGCAGTTCGTCATCTTTAATAAAGCCGCTGCTTAATGCCGGGCCGTTAAATATTTCATCAACCGTGAAACCAGCCTTAGTCATTTCGGCAAGCGAATAAAAATTGATGGTTGGGCTAAAATATTGATCGATGAGGAAATAAGCCTGTGCCAGTATTTTTTCTATATCACTGTCTGGTGTCAGGTCCAGGTCGGCACAAATGGCAATGTCCTGGGTTTCAACGGCGG
>DATCQV010000182.1:0-14456 GCA_036569325.1 Mucilaginibacter sp.
ATGTACGTGAGCGGCGAAAACGGCACACAGGCGATGAACTGTAACCGCCCCACCGCACAGGATTGGGAACATTTTACCGTAGTTGATGCCGGCGGCGGCAAGATCGCTTTGCGCAGCATGGGTAAATACGTATCATCCGAAAACGGCACTCAGCCTATCACCTGTAACCGCACCACCTTCAGCGATTGGGAAAAATTCGACTGGATAACAACTCCCGATGGCAAGGTAACCCTGCGCGGTAACAACGGAAAATTTATCTCCAGCGAAAACGGCACACAGGCCATGACCTGTAACCGCACAACCGCATCAGGATGGGAAGCGTTTGAGGTAAATCAGTAACTTCAGCTTTATAAAAAAGACATACTGGTGGTGAAAACGCCAGTATGTCTTTACAAATTTTCAATTTATTGTTTCTTCCGCTCTGGTTTCTCTTCCTTGTGCTCTTTTTGTTCAGAACTGGCATTATTGACCACTTCACCATCGGCGTCTGTAGCTGTGTTTTCTTTATCAGCGTTGCCGTTCGCTTCATCTTGTGCCGGTGGAGGATCGATCTTCCCGTTATTTGCTTTAACGATCGTCTCATTGTCTTTCTGATTTTTGCCGGCAGGGGTATCAGGCCTCGTATTTTTATTATCGGAAGTGTTAAAAGAACTTTGCAGTCTTTTGCGTGCCCAGGCCCAAATATCTTCGCTGTAAACCGCAGCCACCAAACAAGTAAAGAATAGTACGTACGGATTTAAAGCAGCATCCTTAGTTGAAAAAACTACAATTGCTCCTTTGGCCGCCAAAAATACAACAATAGCCGATGATAGCCCGCTAATTAGCACTACGGGCATATTCGGAACATAGTCGGGCACAATCTCTCTTTCAGTAGTGTTAATTTTCTGCCTTATAAAACTTGATCCGATGGCCCCTAACAGGCCGAATGCAAAAAGCCCCACTATCAAAGCTAACGACATTGACTCAGTTCTTAACAACCATCCCGACATCGACTCGAAAATTCCGAATTCCTCACCTATATTAGGACGTTGCGGCATTGGCGCACCTTTGTTAATTGCCCTATTTAGCGTATCATTATAGACGTTGATACGACTACCCATTGTTTTAAAATCCAGGTCGCTGTCGTAATAATCTTGCATCACCTTTTTTTTATCTGCGCCTGCTTTAAGAATTGCTTTGTCTAAATTATTAATCGACGTGATACGTTCATGTATGTGGCTCTCTATCTCACCTTTTTCGGCCGATAGCACTGATAACATTTTCTGTTGTTCCAAATACCAATTCGTCAATTTAGACTTGTAGACACTTTTTTGCTTTGAAAGTGTTTTCTCTTCTAAGGCTGTCTGATAATTAATGATGATTTGGCGGCGTTTTAGATCAATATCATTTTTAACAAGGTCAACATTGTCTTTAAAACGATCATAGACCAGTATTATCTGATTCTGCCTGTGCTTTGCTTCCGGCGATTTTAAGGTGTCTAAGTTAGGTTCCTTAGCAAAATCACCCAACGTACCAAGGTTCCTGGTCAGCGCAGAGTCTTCTAAACTTTTTGAAAAAGTTGTAATTTCCTGTTTATCAACTGTTATATTTTCTAATTCCTGGAACTCTGGGATCGCTATAATTGACGCAATACACAAATACAATGAAAACGCAAGGATCAGCGAAACAAAGACATTCTTGGCTATGCGGTTATCTTCAAATAGTTTTATTTTTTCATTGGCAGTATTTTGCATAACCTGCTGGATACACATCGACGTTATAATCCATACGATCATAAACAAGATCATTGTTCCATAAGGGAAATTAACAATTCGCTCCAGAAAATTATCAGCCTTGCTGTCAAATTCGTTACCGGTTAATCCGCCAACAAGCAGATCACTTGCAGTAGTAACCAACTTTATAATTAACGAAAAAATACCGCCAAACGTAGCGTAGAAAAATACTATGGTAATACCGAAACCTATTGTGCGGCTCAACCTATTTACATCTACACTCCCGTCGTCCTTAAGTTTAAAAGTTTTATAAAGCGCCGAAAAAAGCCACCAAATAACGACTACGAAGGCGATAAAAGCCAAAAGCAGGGAAATTGAAAATTTCATAAGTGTTTAGGTTTATAGGTAATAGCTACGTGATAATAAACAAAATGCAAAGTGGGTATCAATATAATACTCGATTTAAATAAGCCGATGTAATTATATATCGGCCTGTTTCTCTTTCACGCTACTTCGCTTATTTCTTCTTCACCACCGCCGGTGCAGACTTCAAATTCGAAACCTTCGCATAAACCGGGAAAATAAAGCTCAGATTAGTTGATATGGTAGTGTTGTTATACTTAATGGTAGCAAAACTATGGCAGCTGATGCACGACGCATTAGGTTGTATAAATGTTTCGAGCGTTGTATTCGCTAAAAAGTTCGGAGCCATCGGCGAAGGAAACACTTCCGATAATTGCCATTGCGACCCGATCAACCTGTAATTAGCCCAAACGGAACCCTTCAGCTGTTCCTGCCATAATTTGTTGATCATTTCGGTATATTTATATATCGGGTAAGTTCTTACAGCCTGGGTACCAAACATCTGGGTAAATTGCTGACCCGGAGCTTTGGTGGCATATTTTATGGCGTAAGGCGGCTTAACCTCCCATATATACTGCCCATGATCGCCGGCCAGCGTATCCGGAGCGGCATTCGGCGTACAGTTTAAACACAGCGGATTATAAAACGACCATACCTGTTTGCCTGCCTGTGCATCCTGCGGATTATCCGGCGTATTGTCAACATGCTCAAAGGTGCTCCATACTTCCCTGCTGTTCATTTTTTTTGTTTTGCGGATGATATGCATACCCACTAAACCTACGGTGACATTCTTGATGAGCAGCGGCTGATGATTCCGGGTATGCAGGCTATCGATAAATATGGTGGCCTTACGGCAAAAATACCTCGTCGTATCATCACCCTCACCCGGTATGAGTATACGCCAGGTTGCTTTTACCTCCATACTGCCCACATTGTTGGTGGCCGAATCGCTGGCGGGCAGGTTAATGGCATTGCTGTGTTTGATACCCATGTTATAGATACCCTCGGTATTGGTCAGGTTGCTGTCGATCACGAATTTCGACTCAATCGGGTTCATTTTGATCTCATACAGGGCGAAGTTCAGGTTACGGTCTATCAGCGGATGACCGTCGGCTTCCTGGAAACCATTCAATTTGGCGGCATCAACACTTTTGCCGGTAAACAGCAAACGCGGCGACTTTGAATCGAGGTAGAGGAATTTTTGCCCGCTCTTTTTAGCTTCGCCGAGTTTAAAGTTAAGTCCGCCGGTGTTTGTGCCGAATACTTCTGCAGGGTCCTGGTAATGCTCCCAAACACGCGGCGCGGCAGGCGAACCGGTTATCGAGCTCCCAATTGGCTTACCCGCCGAATCAGCAGGCCAGTTCAACGCAATAAACGTTTGCCACGAGAAAACATCGAACGGCGGCTGGTGAAGCGAATCGAGAAAGCTGTCGTAGCCCACGCCGAAGGTCTCATTAATATCGATAGGAATGATCGAACACGGACCGTTGCTTGACGATGAGCTGCAAAAGGAATTGTAAATGCCGGGCGCACCCGATGAACTGCCGCCCTTGTTCATTTGGTTACAGGCGAAGATCCCTCCTGCAATGACAAGGACAGCAATGATAAAGAATTTTTTCATGTTGGTGAGGTTTAGATATGTGAATGTTAGGTTACAGTAGTAAAAATAAGAATATTATTTAATATTCGCCATTTACAAAAACAAAGCCTGTAAGCAAAACTTACAGGCTTCAATAACATTTAGCGATTAATCAAGATCAGGCGCTGAATCCGCTCTTTTCTTCCAGCTTGTCAAAATTCAGCATATCCCGCGTATTCTTCTGCACGGCAATAGCGGCAAACATCGTCAGCAGGAATGACATGGCATAAAAGCCCTTTTCGCTTGCTGTAAGCGTGGCGTTCCACAAATCAATGGTAAGCAGGGCAACAGAAATGAGCGTGCATGTCCAGCTGATACCATAATACAAATTGGTAACCTGTATGCCTTCCAGCCTGTCGCGTACGCTCTTTTGCACCGATATGCCGGCAAACAGGCCAAAAAGCAGAATTGTAAAATAATAACCTTTTTCGTTGAGCGCCATGGTGGCGTTCCATAAACCAATGTTGTATGCCGTAAACCCAATAATAAGGGCGGCCCACGATGCGCCGATAAACGCGTTTGATGGTCTCTGATTCATTTTGTTTAATGTTTAAGTTTATAATGAACTGAAATTTGGAGTAGTTAAAACGCTGATTGTTACAACAAGCTGCCCGCCCTTCATGCCTCGCTCCTCTTTATTTTCTCACTTAAATATTCTATTTTTAAACCGATGAGTACTATGGCAAATAACGCATCCCGGTTTTTAACAAGGAACAAAGAGGTGGTTTTATACGGCGTTTCATTGGCGGCATTGTTGCTGCTGCTGAAGTGGCTTGAGTATCGCTTCATGATACTGGATCACGCTATGGATCTTTATATCGGCGCTGTGGCATTCATATTTACAGTTTTAGGCATCTGGCTGGCGCTGAAGTTAACCAAGCCAAAAGTGCAAACCGTAATAGTTGAAAAGCAGGTTTTCGTCAGTAACAATTCCGGGTTCTCTATCAACCAGCAAGAACTGGAACGGCTCAACCTGAGCAAACGGGAACTCGAAGTGTTACAGCTTATGGCCGACGGACTAAGCAACCAGGAAATTTCGGCACGGCTGTTCGTGTCGCTCAATACCATCAAAACGCATTCACAAAAATTGTTCGAAAAAATGGAAGTAAAACGCCGCACCCAGGCCATTGAAATGGCAAAAAGACTGGGTATTATACGATAAATTATCTCATACTTTAGTATTAAATTGCATAGCGTTTTCAAAATCACCCGAAAGTATGACCCCAAAAACTTTCCGATAGACCAACTTTGTTCCGTCAAAACAAAAAACTAAAAACATGAAAAAAAATGTACTTATTTTCGGATTGATTGCCGGGTTGATCTCCATCTCGTGGGCAATATTCGCCATCAACATTTGCTACAACAAGGAATCTTTCGAGGGCAATGTATGGCTGGGCTATGGTTCCATGATCGTTGCCTTTTCGTTCATATTCGTAGGTATCAAAAACTACAGGGATAAATACAACGGCGGGGTGATTACTTTCGGAAAAGCATTTAAGATCGGTTTTCTGATTGCACTTATCGCTTCAACAATTTATGTCGTTGTATGGATGATCGACTTTTATGTGTTCATCCCCGATTTTATGGATAAATACGTTGCCCACGCACTTGCTAAAGCCCGGGCCAGTGGCGCAAGCGCCGCCGAAATTGCCAAAGAAAAGGAATCGATGGCAGGATACATCAGCATGTACAAAAGTCCTATCGGCGTGATGCTGCTTACCTATATGGAAATCTTACCCGTTGGCCTCGTGATCGCGCTTATCGCTGCGCTGATCTTAAAACGCCGCAATAAAGGTGAATCACCTGTGGCTGTTGTTCAATAATTTCACAAAGGCGCAAATCAAACGCTGTGTATCTCTGTACTTGCTTTGTGCGTTCTGCGGTAAAATAATTGCAGGGCACACAAAGCGGTCTGCAGAGAACACAAGGCATCTGCCCGCCTTATAAGTGAAACCCCTTTAAATATTTGAAAATGTCGATGGAATTACCAAGTTTTGAGGAGATCAATTCCTGAAATTTCATGAAAACCACGGTATTAATTTCCCGCCTCCTGTTAGGCTTCCTTTACTTTGTATTCGGCCTCGATTACTTTTTACATTTTATACCGTATCAGCCGCTGCACACCGGCAAAACCGGGGCGTTCATAGCCGGCTTAAAAGGCATCGGCTATTTTTACCCCATGATGAAATCTATCCAGATAGCGGGTGGTTTGTCGCTTTTATTAAATCGCTATGCACCGTTCGCTGCCGTAGTTCTGTTTCCAACCAGCTTAAATGTATTGCTGTTCCATACCATCCTGGTGCCATCGGGCTGGCTCATGGGCGTAATGCTGATGCTGCCTAACTGCCTGTTAGGCTGGGGCTACTGGAAGTATTACAAACCCATGTTTACGTTGAAAGCCACGGCAGGAACCACCTGATCCATCAATTGTCATCCAATTGGAATATTTAGTCCAGATAACTTTAAGCATACTTAAAAAACTTATGTTTGGGCATCAAAATAACCTAAAATGACACAGCAGGAATTATTCGTAAAAATGGTCATCGATGCATGGAACGACCAGATCAAAGCCACCAACAAAACATTCGATCAGCTAACCGACGAACAGTTAATGAACGAGGTAGCGCCGTCAAAAAACCGGGGCATTTACCTGTTAGGGCACCTGGCAGCGGTTCATGACCGTATGCTGCCCCTGCTGCGTTTCGATGACGAGCTGTACCCGGAATTATTCCCGGTATTTGTAAAAGCGCCCGATAAAGCCGTTGCCGAACTGCCTGCCGTTGCACAATTAAGAGCGCAATGGCATACAGTTAACCAAAAATTGAACGGTTATATCAATAACCTTCCCGCTGCCGATTGGTTTACCCGCCATGCCAATGTATCGGAAGAAGATTTTGCTAAAGAGCCGCACCGCAACCGCCTGAATGTATTGATCAGCAGAACCAATCACCTGAGCAATCACCGCGGGCAAATTGCTTTATTGCTACCTAAAGTGCAGGAATAGACGGCCCGACCTCAGCGTCCCTAACTGCGAAAGCCACGGTAACAGTAACTGTACTAATCAATGTCATAATGAGTTGCGTAGTGGCAGACTGTTTCAGTATGTTAACCTGGTTTTGTGCATTTACAAGATTTTCGTACGACAAGGAAAGCGCATGTACAACCGCCTGGTCTAAAGTTGGTGGATCCTGATTCACAGTTGCTGCCAAAGGCGGCGTGGCTGTTACTGCTTGTGTACCGGCGTTTTTAACATCATTAATGGCCTGCTGCACGGCGTTTGTCAGGTCCTGTTGTGCTTCTGCTGGTTTAGCGCTTCCTATCTCAATAGCTTCTTTGCAAAGTCTGATCATATCTTGCAGGGCGTCTACCGTCATTTTGATAGAGCCGTTTAGCTGATCCTGGAAAACGTGATTTTCCATTGCAAGTGCTTTGGTAAAGGCTTCGGTTACTTCAATGATCTCATTGGGAAGGTTTTTGTCGATGTGTGGCATGGTATGTTGTGTTAAGGAGATTATGGGTGCAAGATAGTTGCTTAAAAACAGATTATCAACTGAACAATTAAACAGAGAACCGATTATTTTGTACCTATTTGGGTATCCAGGACAGGAAATTTTTAAAACATTGTAAGGGTTATCACCATCACCCGACCAACCGGGAAAAACAACGTCATGGCTAAAAACATTTTCTCCATAAGCGGCAAAGATTACAAGCAGTTTGCTCCCTTATTTTTACGCATGGCCATTGGCTTCGGCTTTATGGCTCACGGTTGGGCCAAATTAAGCCGCGGCCCCGAAGGTTTCGCTAAATTGTTAACAGTTTTACATGTACCGTTTCCTCATCTTATGGCCTGGATCACCACCCTAACTGAAATATTGGGCGGTTTCGCCATATTTGCCGGGATCTTTGTAAGCATTGCGGCAGTCCCATTAATTTGCACCATGCTGGTGGCTATGTTCAGTATTCACATTCATTACGGTTACAGTTCTGTAAACACCATTGGTTTAACACCAAAGGGGCCTTTGCTCGGGCCGCCGGGGTACGAGATCAATTTACTTTATATTGCGGGATTGATAGCGCTGATCATCACAGGCGCAGGCATGCTGTCTTTCGATTCGCTAATCGCGACGAAAAACAGGCAATCCGATCCTGAAAAATAAATATTCGCTGCCTTTAGCTGCTGATAAACAGTGGTTAAAGGCAGCGCTTAAATCCACTTATGGACGTCATCTTTATCTACATCTTCATCATCAGCTTTATTGCAACCCTCGTACGCTCTACTTTCGGCTTTGGCGAATCATTGGTAGCTGTTCCGTTATTCAGCATCTTTATTCCCATTAATGTGGCGGTACCACTCTCGGTACTTATATCGGTTTTGGTTGCGCTGGTTGTAGTGCTACAGGATCATAAACAGATCCATTTCAACAGTGCCAAATGGCTCATTCTTTTTGCAGTTTTGGGTATTCCCATCGGCTTGCTCATCCTCATTTACGGCAACGAATTATGGGTGAAGACGGGCCTGGGTGTGCTCATTATCCTGTATTCGCTTTATGCCATGGTTGGCAAAAATACTTTTCACCTGGAAAGCGACAATAAATTATGGCTATTCGTCTGCGGCTTTCTTTCCGGGGTTTTAGGCGGAGCCTACGGCGTGAACGGGCCGCCGTTGGCGGTGTACGGAAACATGAGAAAATGGAGCGCCAAAGAATTCAGGGCTACGCTGCAGGGTTATTTTTTGCCCGCAAGTTTCATCGGTATACTCGGCTATCTTTTTAAAGGGCTGATCACCGTGCAGGTACTGAAATACCTGCTGGTATCGCTTCCGGCCGTTTTACCGGCCATCTTCCTGGGCCGGTATCTCAATCATCTGTTAAAGAACGATTCGTTTTTTAAATATGTATATGCCGGCCTGATGCTTATCGGGGCATTTTTGATCGTCTTTTCACAATTCCATATCAAAACTTGATGCCCTGGTCCTGTAAATTCAATACAAAAGCTTAATTTTCAGAACCAAAACCGCTTTAATGTATTCCGGGCAAAAAATCATCGTTTCATGCAGCTATGCCGATTCAATAATTAATTTGAGGGGGAAATTAATTGAGGGCTTTGCAAAAAACAATGAAGTTATCCTCATCACGCCCCGCATACACGACAAAACTACCTGGCAAAAATTGCAGGAGTGGAAAGTGAAGGTCTTCGAGATTGAATTATATCCCAATAAATTTAATATACTTTCCGACCTGCGTTATCTGACCACACTCTGCAAAATCATCCGGAAGACCAGGCCCGGCATGTATTTTGCTTATACCATAAAACCAATATGTTATGGCAACCTGGCGGCCGCATTGTGCAAGGTTAAACGGGTATCGTCGCTGTTTACCGGGCTGGGGCTTATGTTCCAAAACGCGGAGTCTGCATCGCTTTTAAGGCAGTTAGTACACCGCTTATTGAAGCTAAGTCTGAATATCAACAAATCCACTACGATCTTTTTTCAGAATGACGACGACCGGCGGGAACTTTTAAAAATGCAGATCATAGGGGTTGGTTTCACATGCGTCTTAACGTCCTTACTGGGTTGTGCTACTAATCCAAAGTTTATATTTTTTTTTATTAAAAACCCGAGGACGATCAACGTGAGAATAAATGTTAGCAGCGGGAAGAAAAATATATGAAAGATCATGGCAGAAGGGTTTAGGTGATGAAATAAACAACGTTTTTCCATAAGTTATTAAACAGCCTGTTGGGGCCATTAATACCGGTTATTACTTCGGCGTAAATAAGGTTATGTATGTAACTTACAGCGTTAAGGGGAAACGCCGCGCCTGTTTGAAAATAGAAGGCACTTCTATCAGAATGCAATCTATAAAATTTTTGCTTTCAAATAAAATATTTATTGAGGAAAGTAATAACGCCTGCTTATCCGTTTGGCCCTTTTCACATCTTTTCAAATGAAGGCACGTTGCCCCGGTAATTCAGAATTATATTGAACAGCTATTTGGAAATTAATTCATGTAATTAAAAACTAATATCTACATTTAAAGCAAATCACAATTCACCCAATCATCAAATATTTTAACCAACCACTCCTGCATCAATGTCGACCAAGATAGTTTGGGTTGCCTGTCATCAAAAGCCCGAACGTTCATTTTTCTGGAAGGGCAAGCAATTTCCCGTTTGCGCAAGGTGCACCGGGTTGTATGTTGGTTATATTTCTTTCCCGCTTTTCAATTTCGAACTGATCTACCTGAATAGCCTGATCGCGCTTTTATTGGTGATCCCAACTATGGTCGATGGGCTGATACAAGCAAAATATGGCATTTTGAGCACCAACATCAGGCGATTTATTACCGGTACCGCGGCGGGCGTAGGCCTGATGGCCATTATTGTAAATATCGGTACCTGGATAGGACACTTAATCTTAAAACCTTAAAATAATTAATTATGAGCGAAACAGACTTCAACAACTATGAGCCTGAAAAAGAAAAATTAGGCACCCCACTTACCATCCTGGCTTTTTGTATTCCGCTGGCAGGTGCAATCCTGTATTTTGTGCATAAGGATCAGGCACCTAAAAAAGCGCAAACTGCGTGCTACGCCGCCCTTGCAGGTATGGCTTTGGGCATTGTGCTCCGGGTAATTACAATGGCTGCAAGTCACTGATAAACAAAAAAATAAAGGCGTCCCGATCAAAAAGATCAAGGCGCCTTTATCATTTAAATATTCCCGGTTAAAAATTAGGATCGAAGTTAAAATAGATCGGGTTCGAAAGACCGATCATGTTGCCGCTCAATGCCATCGAGCCCGGAACTTCCGGATACGCGGCCTGCGGGCCTTCTACCTCTACACGGTAATAGGTGCGGCCAATACTTGCCGGGGTATCGGTAAATTCAACCACCGGTGTTTTACCCAGTGTTTTGTAGGTATTATATGGATTGCCATTCTTGATAACGCGCACTGTATAATTGCTGTCGGCAACGGTTTTGCCTGTTAATTGAACGCGAAACTTAACCGCTTTGCCTGTTGCTTTAACATCATCGCCCATCATCATATCCATTTTTCCGTCCTGGTCAAGATCAGCATAAAATTCAACGCGCGGCGCATTAGGGTTCGAGCTGATGCAAACGCGGCCATTGGTCAATGCATCGACAACCGCTTGCGGGGTACGCTTGGTTGCAAATACCCAGGTGGTAGGCGTACCTGCGTAATTAGCGTTACGTTGATAAGTGTTCTTAGTCACCTTATCCTGCGTTTCGGCATTGCCATGGTGCGCATCGCTTCCGCCCCTGCCGGTTAATTTGCGGCCTGATGAAAGCATATCATCCCAGATCATAATGGCATTGGCATTTTTTGGCCACACCGCCGAATTCCACACCTCGATAGAGTTAACCATATCATACGAATAACCGAAGTGGTCTTTTCCGCTCGGGTGGTTGGCCGAAAGGTGAATATTCAACTCCTTTTTTATCGCACCTACAACTACATCGCGCTGGTCGCGCACGTCATACAGGCGCTGGTGGTCATACGGCCGGGCCGAAAACACATTGCCATGACCGCGGGTGGTAGTCCACTCGGCACCATAAAGCAGCATTAACGTGTCCGACTTAAACTCAGGGTCGGTCCAGGTGTTGTGTGCTACGTCGCCGTTAACATGGTTATCATGGTCGGTAATACAAACAAAATCAAGCCCTACCGATTTAGAAAAGTTGATGATCTTATTAATGGGGTTGTTTGATGATTCCTTGCTGTGGCGCGAATGGATGTGCAATTCGCCCTTCAACCAAACGCCGTCGCTCAGGCTGGCCACCGGCGGCAGCGGCGGCAATTCTGTCGGTGCCCATGGGTTTACGTGGCGTTCCTGGGCAAACGCTGCGGCTGTTACAGTTAAAAACAACCCGGCGCATGCTATACGTTTAAATACATTCTTTTCAAAAACAGTTCTGATTTTCATAAAATTTTGGTGTGTTTAATCTCTGCACGGTAATACGTTTGGCGTTTTGGCAACCCCCAAACGGCGGCGGTTAACAAATTGTTAACCCCAAAATTTAGTATAACAATGCGCTTCTGATGCAATTGAGGCCATTTGCCTTATTGTAAAAAAATAGTGTATTAACAATAATATAATATGCAGCATCCGCGCAGCTAAAAGTGGTATCGCATCTTTATCGCTGGTTATGGTAAGGCAAATAGCAGCGTTAAAGAACGATGATCTGGGGGTTTTCAGGGTGATCTATCAGCAGTATCACGCTAAGCTTTTCCACTATATCCATAGCCGCACCCAATCCGAATACCTGGCGCAGGAGGTGGTGCAGATTACCTTTATCAGGCTATGGGAAAAAAGGAACAGCCTTTCAGACGACTTTGCCGTAGATATCCAGCTGTTCCGCATTGCCAAAACGGTAATGATAGATGAGTTGCGGAAAGAGCAGGTGCGCACCAAACACAACGAACTGTCGAACAGGTACGTTGGCGACAGTTATGACGATTTCCAGATCGAAAACAAGGACGACCTGAAGCGCGTATTTGCCGAAATGGAAAATTTACCGCTCACCCGTAAAAAGGCATTCAAGCTAAGCCGCGAGCAGGGCTTGTCGTACAAACAAATTGCCGAGATCATGTCCATATCGCCGAAAACGGTGGAAAATCATATTTCAAGAGCCATAAAACAACTGCGTAATTCTATCAGCGTTTTTCTAATCACATCGCTTATTACCGCACACATTTTTGACTATTGCGAAGGGCAGCGATGCATGAATAAACAAATTGATAACATTAAGTTAAAAAAATCATAACCTGGTTAGGGGTAAGGCGTTTGATGAACGTATGTGATATATGGAGATTACGGAAGAGCTTATACAAAAATACTTTTTACAAAAATGTTCGCCTGAAGAGCATCAGGCCGTGAGCGCTTATTTTGACCAGCATCCCGACAGGCTGGATCTGTACCTTGATGATGAATCGTGGGAGAAATTTGAGCCGAAAGTTACCTTACCGCCGGCCCTTTCGGAAAAAATGCTGCAAAATATTGAGGCAGCCATACGACCTGCTGAAATAAAACCAGAAGCCAAAACCATAAATATCGGCAGGATCTTAGGTATCGCGGCATCTATTATTGCGGTAATGGGGATAGGCCTGTTCTTCTATCTCAATCAACATAAAAACGTTGCTCCATCGCTGCAAACAGCAAAAAATACAGCGGTTAAGCCAGCCGTTAACGATACGGTTGTAAACGGCTCATCAACAGTAAAACGAATCGCCCTTGCCGACGGCTCTATAATTACACTGCTGCCTAAAAGTAGGATCATTAATCAAAAGAATTTTACCGCCCCAAAACGCGATATCTATTTAACGGGCGAAGCGATCTTCAAGGTGGCTAAAGATAAAACGCGGCCGTTTACCGTTTACGCGGGCGGCTTGTCAACCACCGCACTGGGCACCCGTTTTAAGGTGACTGCCTACGAAGGCGACAATAAAGTAAAAGTGATGCTGTACACCGGCAAGGTGGTTATCAAACGTCAGCAACATACCGGTAAGGGTGATGAAGACGTATACCTGGAGCCTGGCCAGCAACTGGAAATGAACAATGGCGAAGCACCGAAAGTAAGCAGTTTCCGGGTAGAAAAACCGTCAGAATCTGATGAGCAGGAAGCAAGCAATGGAACAGTGATTAACGGCGATGGCATTACCTTCAGCAATCAATCGCTGAAGGAGGTTTTAAACGTGCTGCAGCAATCGTATCACATCACCATTCAGGCCGACGATACGCTGCTGACTAACCGGTTCTATACAGGTCATGTCGACATTAAAACCGATCAGCCCGAAAGCGTACTGAAAACCATTGCCACGCTCAACCGGCTTACGCTGACCCAGCAGGGCAGCAGTTTCACACTTGGCCGGTGACGTAATTACACAGGAACAACCGGCGAAAATTTGGATAAACATTTAGAAAGCAATAGATAACCGGCGGTATGTCTGCAAAAAAATGGCTGTTTCTTTTATTAATGCCATGTTGGTTCACCTTACAGGCCCAGCCCATTTTGCCGCAGGTTTCGGGGATAGTACAGGACGAGGGCGGCGCGCCGCTTTTGGGCATAACGATTATGTTGCGCAGACCCGCTAAAACATATTATGCGCAAACCAATGCCAACGGCGAGTTCCAGTTTAACAGCGCGGCTTATGGCAGGCCTTACGCCATTGAAGTGAGCGGTTTAGGCTACGAAAGCCAAACGCTGCCAAACTATGAGCTGAAGCCCGGCACGCTCATCACCCTGTCAATAAAGTTAAAAAGGTCGGCAAATATGCTGCAGCCTGTGGTGATCATGGGCTATGGTCGGGCATTGAAAAAAGACATCACCAGCTCGATAACGCTGCTCTCGAATGATGATCTGAACAAAGGCGTCATCACCTCGGCGGCGCAGCTTTTACAAGGTAAGGTGGCCGGTTTAAATATCAGCGAGGATGGCAATCCAACGGGTGTTCCGTCCATTATTCTGCGGGGACCATCTACTTTAAACCTTGGTCAGCAGCCGTTTTATGTGATAGATGACGTACCCGATGCCGATATCAGCCTGATCAGTCCCGACGATATCATGTCGATAGAGGTTTTGAAGGACGCCTCGGCAACCGCTATTTATGGTAACCGCGCAGCCAACGGCGTTATCTTCATAGCCACGCGCCGCGGAAAGGCGGGCGACCTGAAAACGGTTTACAATGGTTATGCCGCGGTGCAGCAGATCTCCAACTATATC
>DATCQV010000183.1:0-2846 GCA_036569325.1 Mucilaginibacter sp.
TAATATCGCTGTACAAAGGGGCGTTTTGTGAGCAATTTTGAGCCGCAAATCAAATCCTTTTTATGAAAACGCTACTCGCAATTCAATTAATCCACATCGCAGTAAAAACTGCCGAACACCTGCAATCTATCTTGCATTCAATTGGTCATCTAATTAAATAACATTCCGTTTTCGAGTATCTCAATCGATCAGGTCTTTCTGATGTTGTAAAACTATCAACATAAAGATTATGAAAAAGGGAGATACCGTGAACTGGAAGTGGGGCGCATCAAAAGCCGAAGGCAAAATCGTCAAGGCTTTTGATGAACCCGTTACCAAAACAATTAAAGGCGCGAAAGTGAAGCGCAAGGCCAGTAAAGATGAGCCTGCCTTTGAAATTAAGCAGGCCGATGGCAGTAAAGTTCTTAAATCTGAAAGCGAATTAAAGAAGGGCAAAAAATAGCGCAAGACTATCCATCCAACGTAATAATTTTGCCATTTAGATAAAAATCATTGATATTTCAACAATCCGTTGCATTTTTACACGATGGCAGAAAAACCTATTATTACTGTAAAGAACCTGGTAAAAAACTATGGCGACTTCGCCGCTGTAAAGGGTATCAGCTTTGAAGTTTATGAGGGCGAGATCTTCGGTTTACTGGGTCCTAACGGCGCAGGCAAGACCACCACACTCGAGGTGATCGAAACCTTACGCGACAAAACCAGCGGCGAGATCATTGTCGATGGCTTTAATATCGAAACTGACGCCGATAACATTAAACAGGTAATAGGCGTTCAGCTGCAGTCGGCCGGTTACTATCCTAATCTTAACCTTTCGGAACTGATCACGCTTTTCTCCGGCTTATACGGCATCGATAAAACGCCGATGGAAATGCTGGAGAAAGTGGCGCTCACCGATAAGGCCAAAGCGAAATATAAAGATATGTCGGGCGGCCAAAAACAGCGTTTTTCAATCGCTACCACATTAATCAATAATCCGCGCATTATATTCCTAGATGAGCCTACCACCGGTCTCGACCCACAAGCCCGCCGTAACCTTTGGGACCTGATCCGCGAGATTCGCGATGCGGGTACCACCGTTGTGATCACGACGCATTACATGGACGAAGCCGAAGAACTTTGCGATCGCGTAGCTTTTGTTGACGGCGGCCACATCATCGGAATCGACACCCCCAATAATTTTATTGATAAACTGGTAGCCTCAGGCTTCGAGCGTAAAAAACAGGTAAAGCTGGCCAACCTGGAAGACGTATTCATCAACATGACCGGTAAGGAATGGCGCGAAGGGTAGCCCCAGCCCCCTGAAGGGGGAGTAAATTGACAGTTACCTATCAAACCATCCACACATGAACTAATGAACCATTGAACTAATGAACCCCAAAAAACAATACAGCAACTTTAACGCAACCATGGCCATTGCTAAGGCCAGCTTTCGCTCCATTATCCGCAGCCCCTCGGCGGTGGTATTCAGTTTAGCGTTTCCGTTAATATTTATCGTGGTGTTTGCCAATATTGGCGGCAGCGGTGTTACGGTTGATGTGGGTGTTTCAAAGAGAACCGATACCACCAGCCAGCTTTATCATATATTAAAAGGCACCAAAGTGGTGCACCTGGTAACCGATCAAAGTGCCGACGACATGGCCAAAAACCTTGCAAAAGGGAACCTTGATGCCATTATCGATATTAAACAGGGCAATTCGACCCCGCCTGTTACTATGCATGTGCAATATACCGAGGCGTCGCAGCAAAAAGGCGGCATCTTCAAATCGCTGCTGCAAAGTATTTTCTTCCAGATCAACAGTCGAGGCAACACGGTAACACAGCCGGTGGCGCAAATGACGGAGACCACGGTAAAAGGCCGCGAGTACAAATACATCGACTTTATATTGCCCGGCATGCTTGGGTTCTCGTTGCTGAGCAGCGGTGTTTTCGGTACGGCATTCGTATTTTTAAGCCTGCGGCTAACACTGGTCATCAAACGTTTTTTTGCTACCCCGGTAAAAAGATACTCTATTGTTTTGGGCGAAGCGCTGGCCCGTTTGGTGTTTTCATTACTCGGCGCCGTATTTATTATCGTAATAGGGCATTATTTCTTTGGGTTTACACTGGTGCACGGCTTCGTCACGGTGGTGAACATGCTGATACTGGCAGCTTTGGGACTCATTATATTTATGGGCTTCGGCTTTACCATTTCAGGCATTGCCAAAAATGAAAGTACCGTGCCGCCTTTATCGAACATCATTACGCTTCCGCAATTTTTATTGTCAGGAACATTCTTTGCAACTACGGCTTTTCCTTCATGGCTGCAAGCTATCAGTAAGATCTTGCCGCTAACCTATCTCAACGATGCCATGCGCAAAGTAGCATTTGAAGGCGCAGGTTTAGGCGAGGTAACGCATCAGTTATTGATCCTTGGAATTTGGTTTATTGTGATCTACGCTGTAGCGGTGAAAACGTTTAAATGGGAGTGATTGATGTGCGAATGGTGAATGTGCGGATGTGCGGATTTTTGATGCGTGGATATGCGGATTCCCGCCCTTGTGTCTGTGAGGCACGAGGCAAGGTCTTTAAACTTTGCATAGCGCCAATGCTCACTTACGCGTCATTGCGAGGCACGAAGCAATCTCTGAACTTTGCATTAACGCCAATGTATTTTCGATATGTATTGTGGGAATATCCTATGTAGAGATTGCTTCGTACCTTAAAATGACGTATTTTTAAGTGATTCATAATCAAGCTGCTTTTTGGAATGTAAAGCCCAATTTAGCAGCTTCTTTTTGTAAATAGGCTATTCTTTTTGCCGTTTGTTTCTCTACATCCTGCTGTATTTTCTTAACATCGTAAGC
>DATCQV010000184.1:0-5719 GCA_036569325.1 Mucilaginibacter sp.
AGCGCTGCTGACCGCCTGGAAAAATCGAGCAAATAAAACATCGCTCAGGAAGTATGAGGCTGAGCAAAATAATGATTAAATGATCACATCGACCCAAAACGCCGAGCATTACACCTGGGGACAGGCCTGCGATGGCTGGCACCTGCTTAAATCGGACTCCTTGAGCGTTATACAGGAACGCATGCCGCCCGGTACCGGCGAGCAGCTGCATTATCATCATGCCGCCCAGCAGGTGTTCTATATTTTATCGGGGATGGCAACGTTTGAGGTGGAGGGTGCGGAACAGCTCGTCGGCGCAAATCAATCGATTCACATTAAGCCGGGAACCAGACACCGCATATTTAATAACGGAGATACCGACCTGCATTTCCTCGTAATATCGGAGCCCAAGGCCCACGGCGACAGGGTGAGCCTGTAACATCGGAGACTATCCACCCGAAAAAAATCGCCGGTGCAAAACTTATTATAGCTTTCGGGTATTATAATATTAAAAATCTACCCAATGAAAAAGCTATATTTTCCATCACTCATTTTAATGCTGCTTTGTTTGAGCAGTTGCTCGGTTATCGAGGGCATATTTAAGGCCGGGGCCGTTGTCGGTATTATATCTGTTATTGTAGTTATCGCGCTTATTATCTGGATAGCATCGATGTTCAGGGGCAAATAGCCGGCGAATAATTGATATCGGACACCTGATTCGGGTGAAACGGGTGTTCGATATCGATCCCGCCTTTTAAGCGGCCTGTGCTTTAGGAGTTTGCGTCACGTTATTCAGCCTATGACGGGTATAATACGACACGATCAGCAACGCTAAAAATATAACAGGCATGATGCGGTAAGAAACCGGATCGCCCGATGCGGTATGCGCGATAAATGCCGACAGGAAAACCACCACAAAGCCTGCGTAAGTCCATTCCTTTATTTTTGATGCCACAGGCGCTATTAGTAATATAGCGCCGATTACCTTGGCGATAGCCAGCTCTACCCTGAAATACGGCGGAAAACCGAGATGGCTGAATGCCTGCGCCATCATAGGCTGTGTTAAATAGACGTAGGCCGAATAGGTCATCATTAACGCTACAATTACTGTTGTTACCCAATAGGTGATCTTTATTGCTTTCATTTTTTTCTTTTTTGTTGATGCAAAATTACCTACCTTTACTATTAAAAAGATAGCACTATCCTAAATGATACTACTATCCTTTGGGATAGCTGAAAAAAAAATGAACGAAGAACACTTAAAACACACCCCCGAGGCCTGCAATGCTGCAGTTACTGCCATTAAAGATGCGCTGTATGTATTGAGCGGAAAATGGAAACTGCCGCTTATAGTGGCTTTGAGGGAAGGGTCAAAGCGCTTTAATGAGATCCAGCGATCACTGGATGGCATCACGCCCAAGATATTATCGAAGGAGTTGCGGGAACTGGAAATGAACGAATTTGTGACCCGCAGGGTTGAGCCTACCGTGCCTGTAAGCGTAATTTATGAATTGACGCCGTATGCTGATTCACTGAATAAAGTAATATGGGAATTACAGCGTTGGGGAAAGGAGCACAGGGAGCGCATCATTAAAAGTATGCGGGAGAGGCCGGTAGCGTAAATCAAATATGTATGTCATTTCGAGCGCGAGCGAGAAATCTTATACAAGCGGCATTGGCGCTAATGCATTTACGTCAATGCATAGTGCGGAAGCATAGTGTTTAAGATTTCCCGCCGGCGCTCGAAATGACAGTGGGGGTTTATTGTTATACTCTCTACTTCATTATAATTATCCCCGGTGTTGTTTTGGCCGGTGCGCCAACCTTGGTTATTTTATAAATTAATTTCAGGTAAAAATAGCGGCCAATGGTGTTGGTTTGGTCGTTTTCTATGATGCCGGTGGTGGAAATATTACGCTGGATACCTTTGTTCTGATCGAGGATGTCGAAGGCATTTAACGAGAAGGTAAGATTCTCCTTTTTCAGGAAGGTGCGCTCCAGTCCTGCATTCCAGGTATAAAAATGCGTGTTGGCGCTTGATGGCGTACCGATGAACAACCGCTGCCCAACATCGCTGAAGATCCGAAAATGTTTTACCGGTTTCACGCTGGCACTAAATGAGTTGTAGTAGGTGTAATATTCCTGATCGGCGAGAGACTGGAACGAGTTTTTGGCCTTATTATAATTACCGGATCCGAACAGGTTGAGCTGTACAATATCATTATCATAACTAACACTGCCCCTTAAACCCGGTGAAAGGCGCTGTACTGCGTTCCGGTTGCCATTAATGATGTTCACGAACCTGCCCACAGAGCCATTGGAGCCTATATTGAAACGCAGCCCTTTGATTTTTGTGGGGTGGCCATAGCTGAAGCCGAAGTTTGCATTGTAGTTGCCATCGGTATTGATGGGGCGCGATGTGGTGATACCATTCGCATCGACTGTGCTCTCGGTGGTGAAATCGTTCCAGGTGGGCCTGAAGCTGCCGTAAATGCTGATGAACGAATTGGTCTTCAGGTCGAACAGGTTATAATTTAAGTTAATGTTTAACGACCGCGACATCACAAGATCGGGGTTACCCTGCTTAATGAAAAGCGGGTCGGTGTTGTTGAAAACCGGTTGAAGATCGGTAGCCGATGGCAGGTTTACATTGGTACCAACGTTGATGTACAGGCTGGGGCCTTTCTGTTTCCGGTAGGAGAATGAGGCATTGGGTACCAGGGCAAATTGATCGCGGTGTACGGTGCTGAATTGGTTATTGCTGGTAAAATCGCCGGTAAGGCCCAGGTCGGCAATGGCAAAGTTTACGTTAATATTTACCTCATCGCCGTCTTTATTCAGGCCGGCCGTAGTGGTATAGCGCCAGTTGCGGTTATTGAAATTACCGCTGAGCAATGGATCGGTTATTTCGTATTTGCCGGTTACGCCATTATAATCGAGGGTAAGCTGATCGGCCAGTTGTTTCTGGTAGTCGAAACTTTGACTCAATGTGAGATTGAGCTTGTGCTTAGCGCTGATCTGCCTTACGTACGATACGGTGCTGTTCAAAAAAGTGGCATCGGTATTCTGGCTGGCCTGCTGGTTAAGATCAGATCCCGGCTGATTTCCGGTAAAATATCGCGCAGAAGAAATATTGGTGTAGCCATAATCGGATTTAGAATAGTTGCCGTTGGCAAAAACATTAATGGAGCCCTTGCCGCCGCGAAATTTATGATTAATGGAAAATAATCCGCCGAAGGCCGGGCTGGTTTTCCGGCCGTTCAATAACTGGTTAATATTGTTCACGCTGTCCATAGCGCTGTTAACTGTATTGGAAAGCAGCGACGAATTGTTTTTATTGAGCGATGTACTGATGCTGGGCTTAAATTTCAGGTTGGTAAGGCTGTCCATCTTATAGTCGAAGCTGAAATTTAAACGGTAACTGTTCAGCGTATTATTTCCGTTGTTGCGTTGGTTAGTGTACAGGTTATTGGGAACATCCTGGATATCGGCAATTTTCTGAAGCATGTTTGAGGAGATGACGGTGATAAAGTTCACGTTAAACTTCAGTTCATCGTGCTTGCCGTAAATATCTGAATAATTGATGCCGCCGCTGTGGCTGGTGATCAGGCCGCCGTTTACACCCGTAAAGGCATTGTTAATGTTTACACGACCGTTGACGGAAGTCAGCGAAATACTGCCGTTGCTTGATGCGAAAGTGCCGAAAATATCGCCCCCTGTAAAGTTGTTCAGGTCGTCGAAACTAAAACCCGATTCGTTCACATTATTGCTTAGAAACAGGAACGAAAGCTGTTTTTTATTGTCGAAATGATTAAGGTTGAACTGCCCGAGGTAGCGATCCTGATTACCTGCTGCGCCGGTGGCGTTGCCAAACCAGCCGCTCTTTTTATCGGCCTTTAAAGTAAGGTTGATCACTTTATCGCGCTGACCATCGTCGATACCTGTGTTTTTTGCCTTGTCGGTTTTGTCATCAACTACCTGGACCTTGTCGATGGCATCGGCGGGGAGGTTCTTGGTGGCGGCTTTGGGGTCTCCGCCGAAAAACTCGCGACCATCAACCATCACTTTTTTTACATCCTTTCCGCCCGATGTTACCTTTCCATCTTTATCCACCTCCAGTCCCGGGATCTTCTTGAGCAAGGCTTCCACGTTATCATTCGCCTGTGTTTTAAAAGAGCCGGCATTAAATTCAACGGTGTCTTTTTTTACAACAACGGGTACTTTTTCGCCCTTAACGGCAACCTCCTTTAAATTGCGTACATCCTTTACCATGGTTATGGTACCGAAATCGAAAGCAGGTTTATCGTTACTCACGGTAAAGGCTTTGATATAGGTTTTTAAACCCAGTTGTGCGGCAACCAGGCGGTAGCTGCCGTTCTTCAGATCGGCTATATCAAATGAGCCGTCCTTGCCCGAAACGGAACTGCGTTCGACAGTAGAATCGGCGGCGGTTACGATGGCTATGGTAGCATAATCGACAGGTTTGCCGGCTTCGTCGGCCAGTTTGCCTTTAACATGGCGTTTTGCCGGCTGTGCCAGGGCCGAGAAGGAGCTTATGGCAAGCAGCATAATTGTGAAGTACAGGTTTCTGATCATAAAAGTTTAAGGAATGATGGTAAATCTATAACTAATTTTTTAGTTTTAAAATATCATTATCATTGTTTGGGGTGATAATGAGGCTTTTTGGATGCTTGCAGTACATCCGCGCAACTAAATTACGAATTAATCGTAATTCTACGAATAATTCGTAGATAAAAATTAAGATTTAACATTTTTTAACGGCAGGAAGCGGAAAACGGCTTTATTATGACCTATAGCTCTGCCGCTTTGTAGAAAAGTAATTATTTAAGTTTTTGCCTCGTAGCGATTGCCCTGATCACCGAAGTCATCCGCAATCAATCCCGGAACTGATCGCTTGGTGAAGGGTAGCTCCTACGGAGCATAACATCTTGAATTTGTTGATGCTACAAAGCGGCAGACTCCTATGGGTCAATATATGTGGGAGGATTGTTTTTTTGGAATAAGTTGCCGGGACGGAGGAACAATCAAGCAGGCTTAAAGCACATTCGAAAAATGAAGCAGAAGCTTAGGCTATGTGCGCAGCGGCGTTTTTAAGAGCCGTATGATTTACTTTTCCAAACTTGGGGCAGCCGCAGCCTTTGCCGAAAATTCCGCAGGATGAGAGGGCAAGCGTGCACACAAGACCTAATACGATGAATTTAGCTTTTGTCATAACTTAATGCTTTTGCTGTTATAAATATACTGAACGCTCCCATCAATACACCTATTGTATCGGCAAAAAGGTCGTTCCAATCGCCATCGCGCCAGGTGAATATGCAGGCCTGCGATAATTCTATCAGTCCGCCGTAAACGATGGATGCAATGATGACCACCAGTAAAGCTTTATACGACAAACCGGGAGCAGATTGTTTCCGCGTGGCGCCGGCAGACAGGAAAACTGTCATTACAAAAAATAACCCGCAGTGCACCAGCTTATCAAATCCGGGGAAAAATAAGGACGAATGCGGCGCCTCATTTATTTTTACGCTGCACAGTAATAAAATAAATAAGGCCCACAAAATTGCGGGCCAGTAATATTTCAGTGTGCCTTTCATTAAGCGCCTACAAGCGATTGATAGTCTTCGGCAGATAATAAAGAATCGATAGCAGATGCATCGGCAAGGGTGGCTTTAACCATCCAGCCTTCGCCATACGGATCTGAGTTTACCAGTTCGGGCTG
>DATCQV010000185.1:0-7942 GCA_036569325.1 Mucilaginibacter sp.
ATTTCAAAGTGATAATGAACGCCGGCTCAACTACCGAAGCCGAAACGGTTTTTGGTTCTGATAAAACCGACAACCGCATACTGGATGCCGCCCTGAGCCTTAAAACCGAAAATCCGGATAAAAAGGTGATCCTTGTGTCGAAGGATATCTGTTTGCGTTTAAAGGCCAAAGCTTTAAGCCTGCATGCCGAGGATTACGAAACCGGCAAGATCAAAAACCTTGATGAACTTTATACCGGCGGCAGCACCGTAAATAAAGTATCCGATAAATTCATCAATCAGTTTAACAAAACGGAAAGCCTGCCCGGTGATGAACTTGATATCATCGAACCAGTTAATAACCATTTTTATGTATTGAATGGCAAGAAAGGCTCAACGCCCGCTTTTTACAATGCGCAATCGGCACAGTTGGAGAAAGTGGTTGAGCAGCCGGTGTTTAATATCTTTCCGCGAAATATGGAGCAGTCGTTTGCTATACATGCGCTGTTGCATCCGGATATTAAACTGGTAACTATCCAGGGCAATGCAGGAACCGGGAAAACCTTGCTGGCCCTTGCGAGTGCGCTGGAGCAACGTAAAAACTTCCGGCAGATCTTCGTTACGCGGCCAATAGTTCCCCTCAGCAATAAGGATATTGGCTTTTTGCCCGGCGATGTAAAATCAAAGATCGACCCATATATGGCGCCGATATGGGATAATCTCAAGTTCATTAAAGATCAATACGCTGATGATGAAAAAATGCAGGCCAAGATAGATGAATTGGTGGTTAACGATAAGATCTCTATTACGCCATTGGCTTTTATCCGTGGCCGGACGTTAAGTAAAATATTTTTTATCGTAGACGAGGCCCAAAATCTCACGCCCCACGAGGTGAAAACCATCATATCCCGCGCCGGCGAGAATAGCAAATTTGTTTTCACCGGTGATATTTATCAGATAGATACGCCGTATCTGGATGCTGAAAGTAACGGATTAAGCTATCTGATAGATAAAGCAAAGGGGCACCCGCTGTATGCACACATCGCCCTGCAAAAAGGGGAGCGGAGTGAGTTGGCTAATCTGGCTACGGAATTGTTATAAGGATGCTATGCCGAACCCGAGGCAGCCAACGTTAATCTACAATACTTTCTGTTATCCTGGCAATATCAATACTGATCTTATTGATAAAACCGAGTTGCTCTTTCAGCAATAAATCATCAGAGGTTGGCGTTTGGGCTGCATCGCTTGCCGGTGCTGCCAAGGTTTTTAAAGATGCTACCTCTATTGCTTCGCCTTCCAGTTTTTTATTAGCGTCGCTTAAAACGGCGATGCTTCGCCTCAATAACTTTAGATTCTCTGCGGGTGCTTTGTGTAGTGATCTTGATGTTAGCGACGAAGCGATCGTAGCGATATATGACGACAAAATATGGTTCAGCACCACGAATTTATGGATCTCCTTTATTTTGCGCTGTTTGCTTTTCGGTTCGGACGTCATTCGCTCGAACGCCGCTGATAGGTTGGCGGATTTTACGTAAACATCTTTACGGGTAAGTTTATATTCGTTAGAGGTTACCTCTTTCCCTAAAATGCTGTCGGCTATTTTAGCGAGATAGCAAACATTGGCCTGCAGAACACCGCTCAGGTTTACTTTTATCTGCTCAAATTCCCAGCTTGGGAAGATCAGGTAACTGGCGATGAGCGCAATGGTCGACCCGATTGCGGTATCGATAATACGTTCCTGCACCACCATGCCCACGCCTAAAAACTTGAAAAGGATAAGCACATACGGCGTGGTAAAAATAACGCTGACCACATAATTAAGTCGTACGAAACTGTAAGTGCCTATCATAAGAATAATGAGCAGGCCAAACTGAATATCCACATTCTTTATAAAAAGCAAAATGGCTATCCCGATCACGCCGCCGGTAATGGTACCTATCAAACGCTGGTAATTGCGCTGTTTCGACAAACTGAAACCCGGCTTTAAAATCACGATAATAGTAAGCAGCACCCAATAGCTATGGTGACCGATGGCGATAAACTTAGCGATCACAAACCCCACCAGGCACACCAACGATACCCTTAAAGCATGTTTAAAAGCCGTAGAGTTGAGCGAAAAATTATCGAAATATACATGCGGCGCATAGTCCTGCTTTGTTACAAACTTTGAATATTCATAATCCTCACTTTTTTCGGTATCGGCCCCCGAAGATTTTGAATTATAATAACCGTACAAGCTTTTGATCCGCTCACCAAGATCGCGAATGTTGATCAATATTTTTTTAAGGGCGATATTACTTGATGCCTGCTCATTCTGACGGATATCATCTATCCTCACCTTCAATTTCTCAAGCCCTGTAGTAAAATCGGGTTTATGCCGGTTACGGGTGTTCGACAATACCATGTAGGCGATATTATCCAGTTCGTCGGCCATTTCGAGCAGAAGGTCAGCTATCTGATCCAGCACGCCGGTCGGGCCAAATTTTTCGCGGATATAACTATAATCGTAATGCGTGGCCATGATCTGCTCGTACATGTCAACCAGGTCAACAAACATTAGTACCAGCACACGGCTTGGGTTGGTCGACTCCTTAACCATTACCCGGCTTTTAAATAATATTTCACGTACGGCGTCCTGGTGCTGGCTTACCATTATCTGCTGCGATACCAGTTTCCGGTAATCTTCATCGATATCGGTATCAGACATATAAAATTCGGCCTTTATCCGTACGAATTTTGCGATATCGGCAATGCTTTCGCCCAGCGTTTGTTGTGCTGCGCGATAAGGCCTGATACCAAAGAAGATCAGGCTAAACACAAGATACCATATTCCGCCGGCCAATATGGTGAGGCTTAGCGGCAATACTTCATTGGGCGCCGCTTCCTTATCCATCATGAATATCATAATGAGCAAGGCACAGGTGCCTACCGCCGCCGCCCTCAGGCCATAAACTGTGAACATGGAGAACAGGAATGACAGTACTGCTATCTCCAGCCCAAGTGTAAAAACGTTCATCCTGGCAAAGCCGGTTATAACCGAAACTATGAACAGGCACAGGTTGCCTACTGCCATGGCATTGCGCTTATAGGCCAGCGGACCCGGACTATCGATGGTACAAATACACAATGCTCCTAACGATAAGGTGACGCCCGTATCGAAGTGCTTCAGCTGCATCAAAAGAAGCGCGGGGAATAAAATGCCAACCGTCATCCGGATACCGTCCGAAAAATACTGGCTGTAAAAAAAACTCTTTATTTCCCGGTAGTTGATGGTCATTAGTGGCTACAATTTAAGGCAGATGCGTTATTAGAGCTATGTAGGGCTGTTTTTTCTAAAGTATGGTAAGCCAACTCAATTTCGTAAATGTTTTTTTTGCGGGCGAAAATGCTTTGCAAATTTACAAAAATTAAATTATGGCCGCTTGTTTTAGTAAATATCGCATTAATATAAGTGCTGTATTATAAATTAATCATTATTTATTAACTTTAGCCTCGGATAATTAAAATTCACCTTCGCGTTGCAGGGGGAATAGGTTATAATTTATCCGCGCCAATTAATTGCAAAACCTATTATTCTAAAACTTGTTTTCATCCTAAAGTTATATGCCATCTACGTTAAAACTCAGCCAAAGAGAAACTGCTTTTCACAACGAAGTTGTAACCCGCTTTGAGTTATACAACAGTCTGTTTCAAACACTGCCGTTTTATCAGGTGAAGGATACCGGCATATTGCTGCCATTTTTTAGCTCGCATTGCGATAACGAGGCAAAAAACAACTTGTCGCCGGCCGAGATCATTGCTTCTTTCTTTAAAAAATACGTGCCGGATATCGATCATCGTGAGCAGATTAACCGTATGTTCCGTTTTGTGCAGTATATTGAACGGCAGGTGGTTTTGTTTGATGCGATAGAGGACTCGTCGTTCAATAAAACCGGCCGCGAAGATGAAACCGGCACCTTGCAAAGTTTGTTACAACAGGCAGCGCTCAGCGAGCAGCAGCGGACGGCGATAGGTGAAAAGCTGGATGATTTTTCGTTGCGCCTGGTATTAACCGCGCACCCTACGCAATTTTATCCCGGCTCGGTGCTCGGTATTATGACCGACCTGATCGAGGCACTGAAAACCAATGATATTAATACCATCGATGTTTTGCTGCAGCAGCTCGGCAAAACACCGTTCTTCAGTAAAACAAAGCCTACGCCGTTTGATGAAGCGGTTAACCTGACGTGGTTCCTCGAGAATATTTTTTATCACACTTTGTCAGGTATCCAAACCCGGCTGGATGATGAGTTCGAACTTGACAAGTCGAGAACCAACCAGATGCTTGAACTCGGTTTCTGGCCCGGTGGCGACAGGGACGGCAACCCCAACGTCAGCGCCGAAATTACCGGCAAGGTGGCTGGTTTTTTAAGGCAGCGCATATTCAGATGCTATTACCGCGATTTCAGGGACCTGAAGCGCCGTATTACGTTCCGCGGCGTGGGGGAAGCAATGACGGCTCTCGAAACGCTGATCTATCAGAATGCTTATAACGAGCCCGAGCCGGAGAATCTTCAGCCAAAAATACTGGAGCTTTTAGGTTCGATCAAACAAACACTCGTTACCGATCATTACGGCCTTTTTGTTGGTATCGTCGACGATCTGATGAGAAAGGTGAAGTTATTCGGCTGTTATTTTGCTACGCTCGATATCAGACAGGATAGCCGCGTATTGCGTAACGTGTTCAAGTTTGTGACGGAGAATGTGCCGGGCGGCGCAGGTATCCGAAAAAATTACGATGACCTGAATGAAGAGGATAAACTGAAAGCCATTACCTTTAATAAGGTAGACTTCCGTTGTCCGCCCGATGCAGATAAATTGATCGTTGACACCCTGGACACCATCAGGCTAATGAAGCAGATTCAGCATACCAACGGCGAAAAGGCCTGTCAGCGCTTCATTATCAGTAATTGCCAGCAGGCCTCGGATATCCTGCAACTGATCGACCTGTTTCTCTGGAGCGGCTGGGATAAGGAAAATCTGAGCGTCGATTTTATGCCGCTGTTCGAAACGGTGAACGATCTAACCCACGCCGCCGAAGTGATGGAGCGCCTGTACACGCATCCTTTCTATAAAGAGCACCTCAAAAAACGCGGCGGCTTGCAAAGCATCATGCTCGGTTTCTCAGACAGCACTAAAGACGGCGGTTACCTGATGGCCAACTGGTCCATCTACAAAGCCAAAGTTGAGCTTACTGCTATGGCCCGTAAGTACGATATCGATCTGGCGTTTTTCGACGGCAGGGGAGGCCCACCGGCACGTGGCGGCGGCAAAACCCACCGTTTCTATGCGTCGATGGGTGCGGAGATAGCCAATGAGCACATCCAGTTAACTATACAGGGGCAAACCGTGAGTTCGCAATACGGATCGGTAGAGACCGCGACTTATAATATGGAGCAACTCATCAATGCGGGCATCGTGTCAGCCCTGCATCCTAACCATAACGATCTGCTCGACAATCGCCATAAGGAACTGATCTCACAAATGGCCGAGGAAAGCTACCAGATGTTCCTGCAGTTACGTCAGCACCCGCTGTTTGTGGAATATCTGGAGAAGTTTAGTCCGCTCAAATTACTTTCGCACATTAATATCAGCAGCAGGCCAACCAAGCGTAACGCCGATGCCGCGCTGAAACTGGAAGACCTGCGCGCCATCAGTTTTGTTACCTCGTGGAGCCAGTTGAAGCAAAGTATCCCGGGCTTTTACGGCGTGGGTACCGCCCTCAGTAAAATGAAGGAGAGTGGCCATTGGGACGAGATCAAAGAGCTGTATAACCGCTCCGGTTTCTTTAAAACGATGTTCGATAACTGCGCGATGTCGATGTCTAAATCCGATTTCCGGGTGACCGCCTATCTGGAAAAGGACAAGCGCTTCGGTGCATTCTGGAAAAAGCTCAGGGACGAGTTTGAATTAACCAAAACGATGTTGTTGGATCTCACAGGCAGTCAGGTTTTGATGCAGGAGTACCCCGTAGAGCGCAAGTCTATCGCCATCCGCGAAAAAATTGTGCTTCCGCTGGTTATTATGCAGCACTACGCCCTGCATTGCCTGAACGAGTGTAATGATGAAGAGCTTATCAAGATCTATAACAAGCTGGTTGTACGCACGGTGTACGGCATTGTGAACGCGGGAAGGAACCTGGCATAAATTGATATACGGCTGTGAAGACACAGCCTTTGGAATGAATGTAGAGACGCGATGCATCGCGTCTCTTTTCGTTTGATATATGCCCCCGTTTCACCGCGATGCGAATTAGAAAAATGCCTTTTAGAGCGATCTCGTAGAGACGCGATGCTTCGCGTCTCCTTTAGCCCTGTCAATGCCCTTTTTATTAAGACGCGATCTATCGGTCTCTACAAGTTTGGTACTGATCAAACTACAATAAGGTTTAATTGTATTATATTTATACATAAACTTAATCTCCGTAAAATGAAGACTCTAACGTACCTGATGGCCGGGGTGCTGCTTCTGTTTACCTTGCAGGCGTGTCACGATAAAAAAGCAAAGAACTTTAACCAGGAGCAGGACGATCAGGACGGGGTAGTATTTATAAAAAGCGGGATAGAAAGCGGCCTCGCCGAAATAAAGGCCTCTGGCATGGTGATCACCAACTCCAATAATCAAAAAGTGATCGGCCTGGCCAAAACTCTGATAGAAGACCACAGTAAGATCAACGAAGAGTTGAAAGAACTCGAAAAAGACAAGAACATCACGGAAACTGATACCATCAGCCATGCACACTTGCTGCTATTGGGCGATCTTTCAAAAAAATCGGGCCCTGCATTCGATAAGATCTATCTGCAAATGATGGTGGCCGATCATGAAAAGGCGCTGAAGCTGTACACCAACGCCAGTAAAAACTCCGATAGTAACATCCGCACTATCGCTTCACAGAATTTGGCTTCCATCAAAATGCATCTCGATTCGGCTAATGCTATTTGTATCGCTTTGAAATAATACTATCTCAAAAATATAGATCTCTGTCCCCTCTTTGCCGCCTCTGTGCTTGAAAACTAACCACGGAGATAGGGAGAGATTAAGAAGGATACTAAAGCAACTATTATACTTGCCCTTTTGGAAATATAATCATAAGTCCAGGTTCGCTCCGTCAGGAGCGCAATATTGGTAGAAAAGGACGCATCCGTCTACATTCGTTCCGTAGGTACGAAACCTCACGAACTATACCCTCGCTATCAGCAATAATTCCATTCCATCCCTTATATTTGGCTTTCCATGAGAAAAAATCTTTTCATAGCCCTTGAAGGCATCGACGGCAGCGGCAAAAGCACCCAGGTAAAACTTTTAAAAGAACAACTGGAAGCCGCCGGACACAAGATCTATACCACCTGCGAGCCCACCCACAGCCCCATAGGAAAAATGATCAGGGACATCCTCACCCACAAAGTTGAAGCCGACGAACGCATTGCCGGCGCCCTGTTCGTCGCCGACCGCTTAGATCATATCTTAAACAAAACTGATGGTATCCTCAAAAAACTGGAAGACGGCTATACGGTAATAACCGACCGTTATTATTTCTCGTCGTACGCCTACCAAAGCCAGTTCATGGATTTGGAATGGGTTATCAACGCCAATTCCCTTGCCGCCGGTATCTTGCGGCCCGATGTAAATATTTATATCGATATCACCCCCGAAATAAGCCTCGAACGTATCAGCAAAGGCCGCGAGACCGTTGAGCTGTACGAAACGCTCGATAACCTGAAAAATGTACGCGACCGGTATCTGGAATTATTCGACCGGATGAAAAACGAAGAGCAGGTGTTAGTTATAAATGGAGATCAAGCCCCGGAAGCAATAGCTAACGATATTTTGAAAAACATAGCGGTAATTTCTGCCGGAGAAAAGCTGAATTAAAGATCGTATATGGGCTTATTTGCCTTTGCGCAATGGGAGAGGCTGTTTTGCCT
>DATCQV010000186.1:0-36923 GCA_036569325.1 Mucilaginibacter sp.
GGCGGGGTGGGTTAGCCGCGGGGCATTAGCGCCAATGCATTAGCCGGAATATTCTGTGCAGAGATTGCTTCGTTCCTCGTAATCACGCGCATGGAGTGAACGCTCCGTTTGAAAGGATTTTAGTTTCGTAAATAATATCACATCAACCATCCGTATGAACCCATCCGCCAGAAAAGCCTTTAACGAAAATTTCTCCCAGGGAAAATACCAGTCCTTTTTAGCGAAGCTGCCGGGCGGTATGAAGGGGCCTATCCCCTTTCGTGTCGCCGAAACGCCGGTATTTTTAACGGATGATTTTCGCAATAAGCTGATAGCCGCAGGGAATGATATTATTGAAACTATCCTTCAGCCTGATTTCAAGAAACTTACCGAACGTGCTATTCCTGATGAATGGCGTGTGGCCAATGAGAACGATCACCCGCATTTTATTGCGCTTGATTTTGGGGTTTGCCGGGATGCTGACGGTCATATTGTGCCGAAGCTGATCGAGCTGCAGGGCTTTCCGTCATTGTTTGGCTTCCAGGTAAAATTGGGGGACACGTACAGGGAAGTATTTGGTATAGATGATGAGAAGTCGGTATTCTTTAACGGTTTGACCAAAACCCAATATATCGACTTGCTTAAAAAAACCATCATCGGCGATCATCATCCTGAAGAAGTGGTATTGATGGACGTAGATGCGCATCACCAGAAAACCTATATTGATTTCTATTATACACAGCAATTGATCGGTACGCCGATTGTTGCGCTGGAAGAATTGATACAGGAAGGCGACCAGCTTTTTTATGAAAGGGATGGTAAAAAACAACGCATCAAACGCATTTATAACCGCCTGATATTTGATGAGATAGAGGGCAACGAAGCCCTGTTAAATAAGGTAGTTGATGTGCGGCAGCCGCTGGATGTAGAGTGGATCACGCACCCAAACTGGTTCTATCGCGTGAGCAAATTTACCATGCCGTTTTTAAAGGGCGAGTATATCCCAAAAACACAGTTCCTGCATAAGGTAAAAGAAATTCCCGCCGATCTGCAGCATTATGTACTGAAACCGCTGTTCTCCTTTGCCGGTCAGGGGGTAATTATTGATGTGCAGGAGAGCGATATTAAAGCAATTAAAGACCCGGAGAACTGGATCTTGCAGGAGAAGGTAAATTATGAACCGGTAGTACAGGCTCCTGATGGCGGGGTGAAGCTGGAGATCAGGTTGTTGTATTTGTGGCCTAACGGCGATGAACGGCCAACGTTAGCTATTAATCTTTGCCGGTTAAGTCGCGGGAAGATGATTGGGGTGCGGTATAATAAAGATTTTGATTGGGTTGGAGGAACTGTGGGATTTTTGGAGAGTCAAGAAATTAAGAAGCAAGAAGTCAAGAGCCAAGAATCAAGAAGTTGAGAATTAAAACCTTAGCGTGAAAAGCCGCAAAAATTCATCCGCACGTCATTGCGAGGAACGAAGCAATCTCCGGACTTTGCATTGGCGTTACACACCCCTGCCCCCTCTCAAGAGGGGAATCGCACGAGGCCGGGGCTGTTTGAAAAAGCGACCTTTGAATTTCACTACGGTCGATGCTTTTAATTCCCCTCCTGGGAGGGGGTGCGTTGGGTTGTGAAGTGGCGGGGTGGGTTAGTCGTGGGAATTAGCGCCAATGCATAGCGGTAATATCATGTGCAGAGATTGCTTCGTTCCTCGCAATGACGTGCGGCGGGCTATTACGATCTATGAAGCTGTCTTGATTCCTGGCTCTTGACTTCTTGCTTCTTGACTCTTGCTTCTTGACTCTTGCTTCCTGATTCTTTTTCCTAAATAAACCTTTTGCCAATTCCTTTGTCTCTACTATTATTAATTTGTATTAAATTTGTGACGTGAATATCCAGGTAGTTATAATAGCGATACTTTTTGCGGCGGCAGTGTTTTATGTGGGCAGGCTTGTTTATAAAAATCTGTTCACTAAAAAAGGCTGCGGCACCAATTGCAAATGCGGCGTGGATTTTTCGGCTATAGAGGCTGCAAAATCACCTAAAACCCAATAACCGACTATATAACCTTATAAGCGCTACAGTACTTTATTAAAGAATTTTAATGGCCGATAAACAGGTTTTTCAAACTGATACCCCGAGCAGATGGATCCGTTTTAAGTGGCTTAGCCGCGCGCTCATCATTATACTGGTTGCCAGTGTTATAGCTGCTGCAATTACCGTAACTTCCAAGCAGTATCCGAGCTTACCCAATTTAAACCCCGCCCCTAAAAAGCTGACCAAAGAAGAGCTGGAACAGCTGAAAAGATCGAAGAAATTCAAAGATTTCAAGATCGACAAAAAGCAGATCGAAAAGCTGGCCGCGGCGCGCCGTTTACACCAGTTGAAGCGGCCCAATAATAAGGACCGGATCAACGCTGCCTTCTATCGCCCGTGGGAGGCGCAGGCCTATACTTCGCTGGCCGATAATTTCCCTAAGCTGGATATGGTGGTGAGCGAGGGCTTTTTTATGAAGCCCGGGCGCGATACCATTGTGGCCAATGTGGATACCGGCCTCGTCAATCTCAACAAAAAATATAAAAAGCCGATATTGATTACGCTTTCCAACTATGTGAACGAGAGCAACACCAAAGGGGGGTATGACGCGCAGGATGTTGAACGGATCATCAAGAATAAGGCGCTACGTGTGGCATTCATCAACAATATTGCCGCTCAGCTTACGCGGTTCAAATTCCAGGGGGTGAACCTTGATTTCGATGAGATAAAAGACCGCAACAGCAAAAATTATATCGCTTTTGAGAACGACCTGTATGCTATACTGCATCCGCAGGGTTTCCTGGTTACACAGAACGTGATACCTGATGATGAGCAGTTCAACATCAAACGCCTTGCGAATGTAAACGATTATCTTTTTGTGATGGCGATCGATCAGCACAACGAGAGCAGTAACGCCGGCGATCTGTCGAACCAGCATTGGGTGGAGAAAATTCTTGACGAGGTTTGTACCCTGATACCAAGCGAAAAGGTTATTTTAACAGTTGCAGGCGGCGCGGTGGATTGGCCGGAGAGCAGCGTGGGCAAGGCCATTGGTTACCCGCAGGCTATTAGTATTGCGCAGGAGAATAAAAGTAAGATCACTTTCGACCCGATGTCGGCGAATTTGCATTACACTTACTTTGACGACGATAGCCTGGAGCATACCGTTTACTTTACTGACGCGGCTACCAATTTCAACGTCATCCGCATGGCCGACGACTGGGCCACAGGCGGCGTTGCACTCTGGCGTTTGGGTTCGGAAGACCCGAGGTTATGGACCTTCTTCCCGAAAAACCTTTCGATAGATTCATTGAAAAAGACCGGGATCGATGTAAAAAGACTGACCTCAGTTGGCTTGAATAACAAGATCAATTACGATGGCGATGGCGAGGTGCTGGACCTGATCACCACCCCTACCACCGGCCACATCGATGTAAAGATGGATACCACAAACTTTGTGATAACCAACCAGAATTACATTAAGCTGCCCACCAAGTATGTGATCAAAAAATACGGCTATGCGCCGGGCAAAATAGTTTTAACGTTCGACGACGGCCCCGATCCGGATTATACGCCGCGCATATTGGATATATTGAAGCGGGAGAAAGTCCCGGCTGCGTTTTTTGTAGTGGGATCGATGGCGGAAAAGAACGTATCTATTTTGCGGAGAGAATATGAGGAGGGCTACGAAATCGGTAACCACACGTTCTTCCATCCTGATATTTCGACTGTTAGCATCCAGCGCGTAAACCTGGAGCTGAATGCCACCCGCAAGCTGATCGAGTCTGTTACTGGGCGCAGCACCATCCTGTTCAGGCCGCCGTTCAATGCCGACGCCGAGCCGCAAACGCTGGCTGAGGTTATCCCGGTTGCGGAAAGTCGGAAGCAGAGCTATATCAACATCGGTGAGTCGATTGACCCATGGGACTGGCAGCCGGGCGTTACTGCGGATAGCATTGTTGCGCGTACCATCAGACAAAAAGACGCCGGTTCGATGCTATTGCTGCATGATGCAGGCGGCGATACCCGCGAGGAAACCATTAAGGCCTTACCGCAAATTATCCATTTCTTTAAAAGTCATGGCTATAAGTTCACCACCATTGCTGATGTGCTGGGCAAAACCAAGGACGACCTGATGCCGCCGATAAAGGACGATGCCAATTCGGGCGTGCTGGGTTCGTTGTATAACTTGTTGATCCAGTTTTATTTTTATGGCAACTGGTTCCTGCTGTATTTGTTCCTGTCGGCCATATTCCTGGCAGTAGGCCGCGTGATATTGATAGGCATATTGGCGGTACGGCAATACGGCGAGAACAAGAAAGTTAACCGCCATGTGGTCGACCGGTCTACCCTGCCTCCGGTGAGCATCATTGTGCCGGGCTATAACGAGGAAGTTACCGCCATCAAAACCATTCAGAGTTTACTCAAAACCGAGTACGATATTTTCGAGATCATATTTGTTGACGACGGATCGAAGGATAAGACCTACGAGCTGGTGAATAACGCTTACGGCAACCATCCGCTGGTTAAGGTGCTCACCAAACCTAATGGCGGCAAGGCCTCGGCACTTAACTTCGGTATCAGCCATGCACAATATGACTTTGTGGTGTGTATCGATGCGGATACCCAGTTGCAAACAGATGCCATTTATCACCTAATGACCTACTTTACCGATGCCGAGATAGGTGCGGTTGCAGGAACGGTGAAGGTGGGTAACGAAAACAACATCATCACCCGCTGGCAGTCGATTGAGTATATCACCGCGCAGAACATGGACCGCCGCGCGTTCGACCTGATCAACAGTATTACGGTGGTTCCGGGAGCTATCGGGGCGTTCCGTAAGTCGGCCATTTACAAAGCCGGTGGGTTTACTTATGATACCCTTGCCGAGGATTGCGACCTTACTATGCGCATCTTAAAACAAGGCTACATCGTAAAAAATTGTGCCGAAGCGGTGGCCTATACCGAGGCTCCGGAAAGTTTGAACGGTTTACTGAAACAGCGTTTCCGCTGGAGTTTCGGCGTGATCCAAAGCTTCTGGAAGAATAAGGACGCGCTGTTCAATAAGAAATATAAGTTCTTCGGGATGCTGGGTATGCCAAATATCCTGCTGTTCCAGATCATCTTGCCATTGTTCTCACCACTGGCCGACCTGATGATGATCTTCGGTCTCTTCAGCGATAAACCGGGTAAGATCATTCTGTTCTATGTGGTTTTCGTGGTGATTGACCTGATTGTAGCGGTTATCGCGTTCTGGATGCAGAAGGAGGATTACAAAAAGCTGGTTTACATTATTCCGCAGCGCTTTGTATGGCGTCAGCTGATGTATTACGTGCTGTTCAAATCTATCCGTAAAGCCCTGAAAGGCGAGTTAAGCGGATGGGGCGCGCTGAAGCGTACAGGCAATGTGATCATTAAGAAGAGCGAGCCGGTAGAGCCGGTGGATAGTGGACAGTAGTGGTAGTAGCAGCGGGGAGTGGCAGTGCGGCGCAGCGCCACCTCACGCGTCATTGCGAGGTACGAAGCAATCTCTGGACTATGTATTGGCGGTAATGTCCTACGTAGAGATTGCTTCGTACCTCGCAATGACGCGCGGAGAAGAAAGATTACCGGTTAACGCTTTGTTCTATCAGACACACTGCGTACGCCACAACGCCTTCTTCCCTGCCTATAAATCCTAATTGTTCGTTGGTGGTAGCTTTGATGGAGATATCCTCAACATCGATGCCGGCGGCTTTGGCAATATTTGCCTGCATGGCGGGGATATGCGGATTGATCTTCGGAGCTTCGAGACATACCATTGCGTCGATGTTATTGATCTCCCAGCCTTTTTCGCGCAGCAAAACCATTACGTGCTGTAACAATACGAGGCTGCTGATGCCGCGCCAGCGTTCGTCTTTGTTGGAAAAGTGATAGCCTATATCGCGCAGGTTGGCCGCACCCAAAAGGGCATCGCAAATGGCATGAAGCATTACATCAGCGTCGGAATGACCATAAGCGCCTGCATGATGTTCCAGATTTACGCCGCCTAAAACAAACGGGTGACCTTCCCTCATCTGATGAACATCGAACCCAAAACCTACCCTGATCTTACCCATTAGTGCTTGCGTGAGTTTTTATCGCCGCCAAAGCTGGCCGACAAGGTAAACCGCAACGTATTTGCCAGCGGGCTGTTCTGCTGAGCGGCTGCAATGTAGGAGAAATCGAAAGTAAAATCGCTGTATTTTAGGCCTATACCTGCGGTGAGGTAACCTGCGCCGCCTTTGCTCTGGCTCAGGTAATAATAACCGGCACGCACGGCAAACAGCTGATTATACCAGTATTCGAGGCCGGGTGATACGGAGATCTCTTTTATTTCCTCGCTGAAACCTCCGGGGGCATCTGAAAATGAACCGAAGATGCTGGATGGCACCGATTTATTATCGTCTTTACCTTTAATGATATTTCCGTCGGCGTCTCTTATGGGCGGGGTCGGCACTAATAACTTATTGAAGTCTACCGTAAAGGTTACCTGGTTGTAATCATCGAGGTTGATGGTATTGGCTGCGCCGATCTTTAAGTTGGCGGGCAGGTAATATTTCGGCCCGGCATCGCTGTAACTTACCTTGTTACCGATGTTGGAGATATTGGTACCGAAGGCGAATATTGCATCGTTCCCAAATTCCTGGAACTGTGTATTGTAGTATAAGGAAACTCCGGCAGCTATGGCATTACCGGCTTTGGCCTGCTGTCCCGACCCTGTTGCGAACGAGGCGTTCGACAGGTTTGAATGGATGTAACCGGCTGTTAAACCCAAAGAGAACGACTCGCCGAACTTACGTGCGAACGAGGCATTGATAGCAAATTCGTTAGGGGTGTAGGTGCCCTGGTTGTTTTGTCCTTCATCGGTAAGCTGGATCGATCCGTAGTTAAAATAACGAAGCGAGGCGCCTAAAGTATTGCGGTCGTCAATTTTATGTGCATAACTTAAATAAGACAAACTTATATCGGGAACCAGCTGACGAAGCCAGGGGCTGTAGGACAGCGACACGTTATCATTACTTTCGAGGTAGGCCAGTTTAGCGGGATTCCAGTAATTGGCGTTAACATCGGGCGTTATGGCAACCCCGGCCTCGCCCATTGCTCCGGAGCGTGAATCGGGGGTGATATTTAAAAAAGGCACCGCTGTGGGTAAGGCGGTTGAGTAATTTGACCCATTGCTGCTTGTTTGCGCCATTGCCAATGCGGGGAGTAAAACCGAGGTGCAAACAAAGAGGGCCCTGCTGTATAAAAACTTCATTTGTGAAATTTACTCTTACTTTTAAAGTAATAAATATATGCTAATTGCTGCCTATTACGTACAAGCGGGCAAATAAGTTTTCCACCAAAAACTTTAAGTAAAACGCAACACGTGCCGAATACTTTTCGTTAAAAGGGCAATAACGTTTAATTTTTCTTTAAAGATGGGGGTTAAAAAATTAGCATTTTAGGCAAAATGTATTAAATTTACCCTGTAAATTAACTGTAAAAACATGAAAGTACTTTTTACTAAGACTGCAATGGTATTGTTGGGCGCGGGAGTGATATTGAGCAGCTGCAGTAAACATCAGCAATCTGACAAGACCGGGATGGCTTATAACGACAAGAATAACGGTGGTTATGAGCGTTTCAGGCAAACACACCCTTCGCCGGGACCAGGCCTTATTCCTATTGAAGGCGGTACTTTTGTGGTAGGCGGCAGTGCCGACCAGGATGTTACTTATGATTACAACAACATTAAACGCCGTGTAACTATTCCTTCATTCTATATGGACGAAACCGAGGTTTCGAACCAGGACTGGCTGGATTACCTGCACTGGATAAATATTACCTTCCCTGATGACCGCGAATTGTATTACAATGCCGTTCCGGACACATTGGTTTGGCGTCGTCCTTTATCATACAACGAGCCTTATGTTGATAACTATTTAAGGCATCCTGCCTTCCAGGACTACCCGGTTGTAGGCGTAAGCTGGGATCAGGTACAGGATTACTGCCAGTGGAGAACCGACCGTACCAACGAAAATATTTTGCGTGAGCGCGGTAACTTAGTTGCCTGGAAAGATCTGAACGGCCCTGCAAAAGGCAAAAACGGCGCCGCCCCTGCTGCAGCTCCATCGAAAGAGCCTTTTAACACTGATATTTATTTGAACGGACAGATCAGAGGCGCCGGCGTTGACGGCAAAAAGATGCTTCCTGACCTTAGCCCTAATGCCAAAGCTACTCCTGGGGCAAACGGTAAAGGCGGCGGCAAGCCGGTAAGACCTGTGCGTATGGAAGATGGTATCCTGAAACAAGGGTATCGCTTACCATCAGAAGCTGAATGGGAATATGCTGCTTTAGCGCTGATAGGCAACACCCAGTTTGAAAACATCGACGATAATAAAGTTTACCCATGGAATGGCTTGGGTGTACGTTCATCTAAAAAAGCTACACGTGGTTTGATCCTGGCCAACTTTAAACGCGGCCTGGGCGATAACGCGGGTGTTGGCGGTTACCTGAATGATAAGGCCGACATTACTGCTCCGGTACGTTCGAACCCACCTAATGATTTCGGCTTATACAACATGGCAGGTAATGTGAACGAATGGGTTCAGGATACTTACCGCCAAACATCGTTCGAGGAATTTGAAGACTTTAACCCTTTCCGCGGTAACGAGTTTACCAATAAAAGGTTAGCCGACGCTACCAAAGGCTTGTACGCTAAAGACAAATATGGCAAGCCAATTAAAGATCCGGCAAAATCGAACAAAAAGTTAAAATACAGCGAATTGGTTGCCATGCAACAAGCACAGGCCAATGGCGGTAATGCTGCTGCAGCGCCCGGCACACAAGCACCTGCTGCTACCCCGGCTAACGGCGTGGCACCTAACAACGGCGCCGGACCGGTTACAGCATCAGCAACACCAGGCAAGAACGACCTGTTAGGCAAAGCCTATAACCCTGATGCCCGTGGCTATAACGATACTGTGAACACTGCATTATACGGCAGAACTACTTTGGTTAACGACCATTCAAAAGTGTACAAAGGCGGTTCATGGAACGATATGGCCTTCTGGTTGAACCCTGCTGCCCGTCGTTTTATGGATGAGGAAGAGTCGAGCGCTGAAATTGGCTTCCGTTGCGCAATGACATTGGTTGGAGCACCTGAAATTCACCCTGAAGGCAAACCGCACTTCAGCGTTAAAAAATCGAAACCTTACAAGGCTACGAGATAATAACAGGAACTATACATAATAAAAAATGCGCTTCGGGAACGGAGCGCATTTTTTTTGGCCTGAATCAGGATTTGCAGAATGTAAGAATGAGCAGAATGTAACTTGACTAACTTTTCAAGTTACAAGAATTGTTAAATTCTGAAAATCCTGATTCAGGCAATATTAAAACATCATTAACACCTGGCCCTTTTCCACCTTATCGCCGGGTTTAATCTTTACAGTTTTAACCATCACGTCGGCCGGCGCTTTGATAATGTTTTCCATCTTCATGGCTTCGAGGACGAACAGGTTATCACCTTTTTTTACTTCTGTGCCTTCGGCTACAAATACCTTTAACACCAGGCCCGGCATCGGCGCCTTGATCTCGCTTACCTTTGCCGAATTCAAGCTGCTGAGGCCAAGCTTATCCAGCAGGATATCGAACTGGTCTTTTGCCGTAATCATGTAAATATTGTTGTTGACCTTTATTTCTGCAGTTTTTTCTGCGGCGTTAAAGCTCACTACTTCTACATTGTAGGATTGCAGGTTGCTGATGATGTGGTAGGCCTGTGCATTCTGTTGACCGATATCGGCTGAAGCTTTTTCGCCGTTCACAATCAGTGCATCGCCATTCCGGTTTATATCGTAATTGTATTTATCGTTTACTTTAAATTGATACATCAGTGTTATTGTGTAAGTACGTATTGAATCATGTTCGCACCCATTTTGAGGGCTTTGACGCGGTTCTCCTGGGTATCGTTGGCGTAAGTGCCGTAATCTTCCCAGCCGTTGCCCAAGTCGCATTCGTAGGTGTAGAAGCACACAAGGCGGCCCTTATAGATCAACCCAAAACCTTGCGGGCGTTTGCCATCGTGTTCATGGATCTTAGGCAGGCCGTTGGGGAACGGAAATTTTTGATGATAGATGGGATGGTTTAAGGGTAGCTCAACAAAATCGAGCTCGGGGAAAACCTTTTTCATTTCGCGGCGGGCGAACTGGTCGAGCCCGTAGTTATCATCGATATGCAGGAAACCGCCGCCGGTAAGGTACTTGCGCAGGTTACGCACCTCCTGGTCGGAGAAGATCACGTTGCCATGGCCGGTCATGAATACAAACGGATAGTTGAAGATCTCGGTACTGCCAACCTCTACTACTTCGTCTTCAGGCTGAAAGTTGGTTTTGAGGTTTTCGTTGCAGAATTTAATGAGGTTGGGCAACGCGGTGCGATCGCCATACCAATCGCCGCCGCCATTGTATTTCAGCTTCGCCATTTTATAGGTAGGCGGAGTGAAGCTGCTAAGGGCGAGCAGGATCGTAGCAATAAACAGGTATGCGACTCTTTTCATTATATTCTTATAACTTCTATTTTCTACACTCTCTTACAACCTTCATCGAACGCGCGCAGAGTGTCACACTGAGGCTCTCGAAGCATGACACCCGTTTATAAAGCGGAATCCTATCTATTCAAAAAATTCACTTCGAAACAGGCTTCGAGGGCGGCTGTTTCGGTTCGTAAACGGCTTTCGCCTAAAGTTATGGGTTTAAAATTGTTTTTTAAAGCTTCTTCAATTTCCGCCGGGGCGAAATCGCCTTCAGGACCTATTAATATTAAATATTTTCCGTTTGGTTGCAGATCATTGCGGAGGCTGAGTTTTTCGCCCGGCTCGCAATGGGCTATATATTTTTGTCCGTCGAATGGCTGTGATAACAATTTATTCAGGGCTACCGGTTCGTTTAAAACGGGGTGGTACGCTTTAAGCGATTGCTTGATGGCCGAGGTGATGATCTTGTTCAGTCGCTCGGTTTTTGCCTCCTTGCGCTCTGAGCGCTGGCAAATAATGAGCGAGATCTCGTCGATACCTATTTCAGTCGCTTTCTCTAAAAACCATTCGGTGCGCTCTATATTTTTTGTGGGCGCAATGGCAATGTGCAAATAATGGCTGCGCTTATTGAACGCCTGCACCGCCGAATTTATTTGAAGGATGGTTCTTTTTGGATGCGGATCGAGGATGCTGGCGGTGTACAGGCCGCCGCGGCCGTCGATGAGTTGTACTTCATCCCCTTTTTCGAGGCGCATTACGCGGATAGCGTGTTTGCTCTCCTCCTCGTTGAGGAAGTATTGCTGATGCGTAGGGTCGATATCGGAGGTGTAGAAAAGATGCATTTATTTTGAGCCGAAAGCTTAAGGCGTAAAGCTAAAAGCAATTTGTGAAAAAGCCAAGAAAGGGTAAAGGTAAAAACAAGCAAGTCTAAAGGCGAGGCGGGTATTGGCGGAATAGTGGCGTACCTGCGGCACGCGGGATTGGGGTCGGCATGGTTTCTACCGATATTTCGCACCTGCGGCGCGGGGAAGAGTCTTGGTGATTGATATGACCTGCCCCTCCGGCCGGCCCCAGCGGGGTCAAATATTGGCAGAAAAAACAAATATCCTTTTTGCCGCTCCGTTTAGGTGCGGAACACCGCGTTTAGGTCAACGATTGGGCTAAAGCCCAAACTTATTGCCATCTGCGCCCGTTGGCTAAAGCCAACGGCAATATCGAATATCCCGACAATGATGATATGATTAAAGGATGCAGAAAAAATATTGCCGCTGGCTGAAGCCAACGGAATGGGTAAGGAAGAAGTAATGGCTTTAGCCAAAATACCACGCGACAAACAGAGCCCCTATTTATCGATAAACTTAATGCAGATCAACCGTATCCTCTTCGCTGATCAGCAGCTCCAATTTTACGGATTCGATGTTCTGGTCTGATTTTTTGAGGACGGTGATGTTGTAGCCGTTTGATTCTTTTTGCTCGCCTACATCTGGAATCTTGCCGAAGATGTCGCCGAGCCAGCCTGATACGGTATCGAAGTCGCCGTCTTCAGGGAGATCGTGCGGGAGGTGACTGTTTACGTCATAGATCGGGGCAAGGGCGTTGACGATGAACTCGCGGTCGTTCACTACTTCAACGATGGGTTTTTCTTCGTCGTATTCGTCCTGGATCTCGCCAACCAATTCTTCTACAATATCTTCCAATGTTACCATACCGGCGGTGCCGCCAAACTCGTCGGACACGATGGCTATCTGGATGCGTTTTTGCTGTAGCTCGGCCATCAGATCATTAATCTTTTTGGTTTCGGGAACGAAGTATGGTTTACGGATAATGTCTTTCAGCAGGAAATCCTCGTTGCGCGCTATGAGCGGCAGGATGTCCTTTGCGTGAACTATGCCGACGATCTTATCGATCACATCATCATAGACCGGCATGCGGGAATAGCCCTCGGTGATGATCATCTGTACAAGCTCGTCTTTTGGTGTGCTGATGTCGACGCCAGAGATCTTGGTACGGGGCACCATGATGTTCTTTACCACGCGCTCGTTAAAATCGAATACGTTCTGGATCAGTTCGTGTTCGGTTGAATCGAGGGCGCCGGTTTCCTTGCCCTGATCAAGCAGGTATTGCAGTTCTTCGGAGCTGTGATGCGATTCGCCCTCTACCTGGTTGATACCGAACGCCCTTAATATCAGCGTAGCAAAATAGTTCAGTACCGTGATGAGCGGCTTGAACATGATATAGAACACGCGCAACGGTGCCGACACTGCAAGAGCAGTACGCATTGAACGCTGGATGGCTATGTTTTTTGGCGCCAGTTCGCCGAAGATGATGCTGATAAAGGTGATAAAAATAAACGCCAGCACATGGCCGATGGTAATTATCACCGGAGAAGTTATAGCCATGCCAAACATTACAAAGATGCGCAGCACAACATCGGTAAACACCCCCTCGCCTATTACACCCAACGCCAGCGACGCAATGGTGATGCCCAATTGCGTTGCCGCGAGGTAATCATCAAGGTTACCCATGATGTTACGGGTGAGCTTGGCAATGCGGCTGCCCGATTTTACCTTCAGCTCGATCTGTGACCCCCGAACGCGGACCATAGCAAACTCTGCGGCCACGAAAAAGCCGTTCAATAACACCAGTAAAAAGGTCAGGAAGATCGATAAACCGTTTATCTCATGCTCGGGGCCCATATATTAATTATTGATACACAGGAAATGTTGACTTATACAATTCCAAACTTTCGAGGATCACCTTATGTGCATACCGAACACCCAGCAAATGCTCGATGGTTACGTTTTTGCCTTCCAGCTTCTTGTAGTCTTTAAAGAACCTTACAATCTCGGTCATGGCATGCGGCGGAAGTTCGGCAAGGTCGTTAATATAGTTTACCGACATATCGTTCTTGGCCACGGCAATGATCTTATCGTCCTGCTCGCCATTATCAACCATGTGCATCACGCCTACTACCTTTGCTTCGATGATCGACATCGGGAAAACGTCTATCGAGCAAAGTACGAGGATATCGAGCGGGTCATGATCGTCACAATAAGTTTGCGGGATAAAGCCATAATTTGCCGGATACATTACAGATGAAAACAACACACGGTCGAGCTTTAGCAGGCCCGATTCTTTATCGATCTCATATTTGGCTTTAGAGCCTTTTGGAATTTCAATTATCGCGTTAACAATTGCAGGGGTATTATCTCCAGGCGATACCTGGTGCCACGGATGCTGTGTACTCATTTAATTCTATTTTAACTCTTTAACACTTTTTTTGCTGCCCAGTTGCCGTATGAAGGCAATAACCAGCGGTATTGATGTTAAAATGATGAGCCCGAGAACGACGTACTGCATATAGTCCTTTATTTGCGGGTACCTGCGGCCGAGGAAATAACCCGCTAAGGTGAAAATGTTTACCCAGGCAAAGCAGCCGATAAAGTTGTAAATGGTGAATTTTCTCAGGTCAACTTTAACAACACCTGCAAAGATAGGTGCAAAAGTTCTAATTATTGGGAAAAATCTACCTAAAACCAACGCCATGCCGCCATATTTGGTGTAAAAATCTTCGGCAAGCTTCACGTAACGCTGCTTAAAGAACAGGGAATTGTTCTTTTTGAAGAGTTTAGGCCCCGTTCGGTAGCCAAACCAATAGCCGGTATAATTCCCCAGGATACCCGCCGCCATAAGCGAAAGCACGAGGGTATAGATGGGCACATCGAGCTTGCCGCTGGAACAAAGAATACCGGAAAGAAACAGGAGATAATCGCCCGGGAGGAAGAATCCGAAGAACAAACCGGTCTCTGCAAAAACAACGATCAGCAAAAAGTAAAACCCTAAGCCGATGATGAATTTGGCATCAGTGAGATGGTGAAAATGTTCCCAAAAGTTGTCCATTAACTATAAGGGTAAAGCTACAAATATTAAATGAAATTGTAATAGATGTGTTACGAAGGAAAAAGTCAAAAGTAAAAAGTAAAAAGTAAAAAATGGGTGGTGATGTATTGGGATTGGTGGTAATATAGTGCAGTGGGGACTCACCCGGTCGACGCTGTGCTGCGCGGAAAGAAGGCTTAGGAAATTACAATACTTTGTGTCTCTGTTGAATTTGGTTGTGGAACGGGTTTAATGAGATCGATGGTACAGAAACACAAAGTATTGTGTCTCTACAGAAAAATGCCCCTTTCCGCGAGGAAAGGGGCATTCAAAATACCATGGTCACAAATTATTTCTTACAAAAATTTCGTTATCAGATCGGGATATACACCAATTATGATGGTTGCGATGGCCGAGAAACCGAGTACCAGTTTGTAGTAAACAGGAACTGTTAGCTCAGTGCGTTCGGCATCGCGGAAATACATGGCGACGATTACGCGGAAGTAATAGAAAATACTGATGATGGCATTTACTACCGCCAGTATAACCAGCCATACCTGGTATTGTCTTAGCGCGGTTGAGAACATAAAGAACTTACCGATAAAGCCCGCTGTTAATGGAATACCTGCCAGTGAGAGCATGGCAATGGTTATTACCAGCGCCAGGAACGGGTTTTTTTTGCCGAGGCCGTTAAAGCTGTCGAAGTTGTCGCTACCGGATTGTTGCTGTACCAATATTAACGCGCCGAACGCGATGATAGAGGCAATTGAGTAGGCAGTAGCGTAAGTGAATACCGCGTTGCCAGAACTTGCGCCTAATGCCACAATGGCGAACAGCAGGTAACCAGCGTGCGAGATACTTGAGAAGGCCAGCATCCGCTTAAAGCTATGCTGATACAATGCTGTGATGTTGCCGATGAACAGGGTTACGATGGTAATGACCAGCAGTACCGGCATCCAGAAATCGGACAGGGGCTGGAAGCATGCCGAGAACAGGCGCAGGAACGCTGCGAAGCCCGCAGTTTTAACCACCGTAGACATGAAGGCAGTGATGAGGGTTGGCGAACCTTCATACACGTCTGGCGTCCAGAAATGGAACGGAGCGGCGCCTACTTTGAAGCAGAGGCCAACGATGATAAGCAATACACCGGTGTAGAACATCGGCGTGATATCTTTTGCATGCGGATGATCTAACACCCAGTTGCGGATTGCTTCGAGACTGAATGAGCCGGTTGAGCCATAGATCAATGCTACCCCAAACAGTAAAAAGCCGGTTGAGAACGCGCCCATCAGGAAGTATTTCAGTGCTGCTTCGTTCGAGGCGAAATCGCTCTTTTTGATCCCTGCCAGAATGTATAAGCTTACCGACATGATCTCGATGCCGATGAACAGCATCGTTAAATTGTAGAACGAAACCATTACGATGATGCCCGCCAGCGAGAACAGGATAATGGCATAATATTCTGCAATGTGCGAGCTTATCTTTTCAAAATATCCGCGTGAAAGGAATATAATGAGGATGGTTGAAACAATGGTAATAGCCGAAAATGCGATAGAGAAATTATCGAACAACATCATTCCGCTGTAAATTGGCACGGCGTTGCTGTTCCATTGTGCAATTGCTAAACCCAAAGCTGCCAGCAAACCAATAATAGTAACCGGTAACAGCGCTTTTTGTGCCTTGTATAAGCCAAGGTACAAAAGCAAGAGAGGTACAACCGATATAATAATTAACGTATTCATCTATTTTATTTGCGGAAATTTAGCGTACACTGATTGAAACAGGTTATTTACCGCCGCCTCGGAAATATGAAGTACAGGCTGCGGATAAATACCGATAACTATTATTAAAACACAGATAATGGTAAGCGCCAGGGTTTCTGAACCGCTGATATCTGTAAAGGTGATGGTAAGATCGTTAGTTGGGCCGTGCATTACCTTTTTGTACATACGCAGCATGTAAACGGCGCCAAAGATCATGGTGAGGCCGGCTGCTGTCACCATCCAGATGTTCCATTGATAAACGCTTCGCAAAAGCAGGAACTCACCCACGAAACCGTTAGTTAACGGCAGTGCCACCGTGCCCAACACGATAATCAAAAATTTAACCGCGAATTTTGGTGCTACTTTGGCAATACCGCCCAGTTCGTCAATATTACGGGTGCCGAGGCGGCGGCTGATAATATCCCAGACGAAAAACATACCCACTACGTTGATACCGTGACTCAGCATCTGGATCATGGCGCCCTGTAAGCCTTCAACCGTCCATACAAAAATACCGGCGGCAATGAGGCCAACGTGGGCTATAGACGAGTAAGCAACAAGGCGCTTACCGTCGTTTTGTTTGAATGCAATGATTGAAGCGTAACCGATGCCGATAACCGCCAGCATAATACACATGCTTTCCCACTCGAAAAAGCCGAGCGGCGCATTTGGGATCATCCAGCGTATAACGCCATAGATACCCATCTTCAGCATAATACCCGAAAGTAACATGGTACCGGCAGATGGGGCCTCGGTATAAGTATCGGACTGCCAGGTGTGCAGCGGGAACAAAGGCATTTTTATAGCGAAAGCCAGGAAAAACGCCCAGAAAACAAAAGTCTGGTGGTGTGCATCAAGGTTAAGCTTGTAGAATGAGAAAAGATCATAAGTGCTCGACGGGCTTTGCAGGTACAGGTAAATGATACCCAGCAACATGAACAGCGAACCCGAGAACGTGTAAATAAAGAACTTCAGCGTAATGCGGATCCTGTTTTCGCCGCCCCACAACGAGCAGATGAAATAAATAGGGATCAGTGCGGCTTCCCATCCAACGTAAAATAAAAATCCGTCTAATGCAGTAAATACAGTTAATAAACCTGCCTGCATGAATAACACCAATGCGTAGAATGCGCCGGCGTTCCTATACTCGTGTTTGTAGGTAGTTAAGATGATGAGCGGGATGAGCACAACGGTAAGTAAAACCATCATCATGCTGATACCATCGATCCCGGCGCTGAAATAAATACCAAATTTCGCTATCCAGGGTACCTCAACACCAAATTGTACAGAGCTATCAGGCACAAATTTAGATAGCATGATTAAAGCTATCACCAGTTCGGCAACAGAGAAAGTTAACGCAGCGTGCTTAGCCGCATTGCCCTTGAAGAATAAAACAGCAAGGGCTGCAATTACCGGTAAAAAAATTAAAATACTAACCGTCATTTTATGTTGAAACGCTAATCGTTCGTTATGCTTTAACTAACATGTACATGAGGATGGAGATAATACCCACCACCATCATGAAAATATAAAACCCTACATTACCGGTTTGCAGCAAACGCAAACCTTTACTTGCCTCTACCGAGCCTTTGCCCAGGCCGTTCACTATGCCATCGATACCCATCCTGTCGATCACCTTATAGAAAAATACCGATAATGCATCCAGCGGCTTGCGGATGATGTTGTCGTACAGTTCATCGATATAAAATTTGTGATAAGAGATATCAACCAGTGCAGGGCGCTCTTCGCCGTCACGTACGGGTACGTGTGCATTTTTTACATATTTAACATAGGCATAAGCGATAGCAATTAATGCCGCGCCAACAGAGATGATCATCAATGTCATCTCGGTGCTCTTTGACAATTCGTTCGTAGTGAGCAACGGAGCCGAGCCTTTAAATACAGGCGCTAAGAATTCACCTAATTCGTGGTGACCGCCCAATGCTTCCGGTATGCCGATAAAACCACCGATGATAGAAAGGATCGCCAATACGACCAATGGAATGGTCATGGTAGCTGGTGATTCATGGATATGATGCTCCTGCTCGTGCGTTCCGCGGAACTTTCCGTAGAACGTAAGATACAGCATACGGAACATATAGAATGCAGTGAACATGGCAGTGATGACACCGATAACATACATCGGGGTGCTGTGCTCATAGGTATGCGCCAGGATCTCGTCTTTAGAGAAGAAACCTGCAAATGGCGGGATACCCGAAATAGCTATGGTACCGATGAGCATAGTAGCGAAGGTGATCTTCAGTTTGCCTCTCAAGCCGCCCATGTTGCGCATGTCCTGTTCGCCGCTTACCGCGTGGATAACCGAACCTGCACCTAAGAACAATAAAGCCTTGAAGAATGCGTGAGTTAACACGTGGAAGAAAGCACCTGTATAAGCGCCAACGCCTAAACCTAAGAACATATAACCTAACTGAGATACCGTTGAATAAGCCAGTACCTTTTTAATATCGGTTTGTGTTAATGCAATCAGCGCTGCTATAACTGCCGTTGTTAAGCCAATCACCGCAACAATATGCATGGTAACCGGCGCCAGCGTAAATAAGATATTTGAGCGGGCTATCATATACACGCCTGCGGTAACCATGGTTGCTGCGTGGATAAGGGCAGATACCGGGGTGGGGCCGGCCATCGCGTCGGGCAGCCAGGTGAATAATGGCAGCTGTGCCGATTTACCAACCGCGCCTACAAACAGCAGGATGGTGATAACCGTAAATGGTGTACCGGCAAATTCTTTGGTGGCAGCTTTAGGGAAGATATCAGCAAAGGCGGTACTTCCGAAAAATGCGATGAGAATCAGAATGGCGATGATGAAACCCAGATCACCGATACGGTTCATGATAAAGGCTTTCTTGGCGGCATCGGCATAATCGGGATTTGTGTACCAGAAACCGATGAGCAGGTAGGAACAAAGCCCTACACCTTCCCAGCCGATGAACATAATAAGGTAGTTTGAACCCATTACCAGCAGTAGCATGAAGAAGATAAACAGGTTAAGATAAGCGAAAAACTTACCGAAACCCGCATCATCATGCATATATCCCGCAGAATATAAATGAATCAAAAAGCCTACCCCTGTGATGATGAGCAGCATAATGGCGCTCAGTTGATCGACCAGGAATGAGAATGATATTTTAACAGCACCGGCAGAGAACCAGTTGAACAGATCGACATTGAAACCGTGACCGGCAGCCTTCACCTCAAAGAAAACACCAACGCTGATGGCGAATGAAGCCAGCACCAAAGCGCTGCCAATGAAGCCGATAATGCCTTTCGACAGCGTATTACGGCCCAGGCCGTTGATTAAGAAACCGGCTAACGGTAAAACAGGAATAAGCCAGATATATTTGTCCATGTTATAAATTCAAAAATTTAAAAGTTGGGGATTTAAGTCAAAATTAAAAAGTCAAAAGTCAAAACTTATTTTTCGGCGCTGGGGCTTGCTGCGTGGTTTCCGGTATGCCCTAACTGCCTTTTTTAATTTTTACTTTTGAATTTTAACTTCCTTCCCTCCTACCATTTCAACCTGTTCAGCACATTAATATCTACCGAGTTCGTGTTGCGATAGATCATTACGATAATAGCAAGGCCTATTGCTACCTCAGCGGCGGCCAGCGCCATGATAAAGAACACGAAAACCTGCCCGGTTGCGTCGCCGCGGTAAACCGAGAACGCGGTAAGCAGCAGGTTAACCGAGTTAAGCATCAGCTCAACCGACATAAAGATCACAATGGCATTGCGGCGTATCAACACACCGATAACCCCTATCGAAAAAATAATGGCGCACAATAATATATAGTGATTAAGCGGTACGCCCTGCATTGTTTTGGTTATGGTTTCCATCAGGCTGCTTTAGGGTCTTTAGTTGCCAGTAATACTGCACCTACCATTGCTGACAGCAGCAATACAGACGACACTTCAAATGGCAGTAAATATTCGTTAAATAGTATTTTTCCAAGGTTTTTTACCAAACCCAGATTGTTGCTACCCATCACAACAGGCTGCGATGTGCCTAAGGCCTTTATTGATGCAACAATGGTTATCAGGAAACAGGCGCCGCCAATAAAACCGGCAATTTTTACAAGGTTTGATTTGCGGGGTTCGCTTTCTTTGTTGAGGTTAATGAGCATCAGCGTGTATAAGAATAACACGAGGATGGCGCCCATGTACACTATGAAGTTAACAACAGCCAGAAACTGGGCATTCATTAAGATATAGTGGATGGTAAAAGTGAAGAAGGTAAGGATCAGGTACAGGATACTGTGTACGGGATTCTTCGCAGTTATAACCAGCAGTGAAAAAAATATTGACAGAAATGCGATGAAGTAAAATGTACTCATGGTTTATATTTCAAAATACCTTTACCCGTCCTGAAAAGAGTTGGGCAAAGGTATAAAACTTCTTTATTGATTTAAGGGAGCTTCTACTAATTTGTCTTTACCGTAAATAAAATCCTTCCTCAAATAATCAGACGGCACGTGCGGGCCATCCAGGTAAATCGCTTCCTTAGGGCAAGCCTCTTCGCACAATCCGCAGAAAATGCAGCGCAGCATATTGATCTCGTACACCGCAGCATATTTTTCTTCACGATATAAATGCTCCTCACCTTTCTGGCGCTCGGCGGCAGTCATGGTGATGGCTTCGGCCGGGCATGACAGGGCGCAAAGTCCGCAGGCGGTGCAGCGCTCTTTTCCATTCTCATCGCGTTTCAGTGAGTGCATACCACGGAAGTTTTCCGAGTATTCACGTTTTTGTTCAGGATAGCTGATAGTTACCGGCTTCTTGAAAAAGTGTTTGAGCGTAATTGAAAGCCCCTGTACAATAGCAGGCAGGTAAGCGCGCTCAGCAAAGTTGAGCGGCTTCGACTCCAATACTTTTCGTTTATTACTTAATGGTTCCATTTAAATACGCTTCCCCTCTATTTAATAAAAGTGGTAATAACACCTGTAAGTATAATGTTGGCAATGGCCAGCGGGATCAGAACTTTCCAGCCCAGGTCCATTAACTGATCGTAACGGAAACGGGGGATCGTCCACCTCACCCACATGAAAAAGAAGATAAAGGCAAAGATCTTGATAAATAATGCCACTACCCCCAGTATAGTAACTACGTTCTCTGATAAACCTAAATGATGCATGTAAGGGAAGTTATAGCCGCCAAAATAAAGCGTTGCCATAACTGCCGATGAAATGAACATGTTAATGTATTCGGCAAACAGGTAGAAACCCAGTTTCATTGATGAATATTCGGTATGGTAACCGCCAACAAGCTCGGTTTCGCATTCAGGTAAGTCGAACGGCGAGCGGTTGGTTTCGGCGAATGCACATACGATGAAGATCAGAAAGCCCAATGGCTGACGGAACACATTCCAGGTAAACCAGCCGTGCGACCAGAATCCGTGTTGTTGTTCTGCAATCTCACGTAAGCTTAAAGTACCTGTAAGCATCAGCAGGGCGATGATTGATAAGCCCATCGAAATTTCGTAGCTGATGTTTTGCGAAGCCGCACGGATAGCGCCCAACAGCGAATATTTATTGTTCGACGCCCAGCCGCCTATCATGATGCCATAAACACCCAGCGACACTACGCCGAAAATATACAGGATGCCTACATTGATATCGGCCACCTGCAGATCGATCACTGTGCTGCCGAAGGTCAGTTTCTGCCCCCATGGGATAACTGCCGAACCGATACAGGCCGTCATAATAGCCAGCGACGGACCTGCAATGAACAGGAACTTGCTGGCATTGGTTGGGATGATCTCTTCCTTCAGGAACATCTTGCCGCCATCGGCAAGGGGTTGTAAAATACCCCAGGGACCGGCGCGGTTAGGACCTACCCTGTCTTGCAAAAATGCCGCAACCTTACGTTCGGCGTAGGTAGAGTACATGGCTATCACCAGGCTTATGGCGAAGATGATAAACACCAGTACAAACTTAATTACTATATCTGCTACTCCCATTATAAGCGTGTGTCTCGTTCAAATTGTTCTTTATTGGCTTCCTGCAATACCGGGTTGGTTTTCACCACGGGCAGCGGTACGAAATCGTAATGATTTGCGCTGATCACCGAGTGGTTCGAGATCTTACGCGGACCATCGATCACCCAATCGGCTGTTTTCTTTTTCTCGAAGCGGCAGGTATTGCATATAAATTCCTCTACCTCGCCGTACTGATCTTTACGTGCAGTTACACGCAATACGTCTTCGCCTTTATACCACAAAGTTACCTTACCGTTGCATTTTTCATGGTCGCAGTCGCGGTGCGCATCAACCGGTTTAGTGAACCATACACGGTTTTTAAAGCGGAAAGTCTTATCGGTTAGAGCGCCTACCGGGCATACGTCGATCACGTTTCCCGAGAAATCGTTATCGACAGCTGCATGGATGTAGGTTGATATTTCTGAATGATCGCCGCGGTTAAGAATGCCGTGGATCCGGTGATCGGTGATCTGATCGGCAGTGAAAACACAACGGTAGCAAAGGATGCAGCGTGTCATGTGCAGCTGGATCTTATCACCAATGTCGATCTTTTCAAATGTACGGCGATCGAACTCGTAACGGGTTTTTGCTGCACCATGTTCAAAGCCAAGGTTCTGCAGATCGCACTCACCGGCCTGGTCGCAGATGGGGCAATCCAGCGGGTGGTTCAGCAGCAGGATCTCAACGATACCTTTACGTGCTTCAACCACCTCGGGCGAGGTAATGTTCTGCACTTCCATCCCATCCATCACGGTGGTACGGCATGAGGCCACCAGTTTAGGCATAGGGCGCGGGTCTTTTTCAGAGCCCTTGCTCACCTTCACCAAACAGGTACGGCATTTGCCGCCGCTGCCTTCCAGCTTCGAATAATAGCACATAGCAGGAGGAACGATGTCCCCTCCTATCTGCCTTGCGGCATTAAGGATGGTTGTTCCCGGTTCTACGTCAATGGCAATGCCATCTATTGTTACTTTCATTTTTAATTAAAAAGTCAAAAGTCAAAAGTCAAAAGCGATCAATTCAAAATTAAAAAGTCAAAACTGCTTTGAAAATGACCGCAATAACTCAAGTCAAATTATTTTTTGAGATTGATGATGATCGAGGCGATGATCTTTGAAAGTTCATCTGCTTCGGTTATCAATCTGTTTATTTCTTCTTTTTCAATACCACAACTGATGGTATCTCTTATTAAACACAGCCAATATTTTGTTTCATTGGCCGATTTCAATGCTATGTTGTAGAAGTTCTTAAAATCCTTTGATGAACTCCCCGCCTTTGCCTCTACAATATTGGCGCCTATCGATGTCCCACTTCGCAATAGCTGATCAAAAATCGAAAAGTAAATTCTTTCAAACTTTGCCGTTGATATGAATTGAACAATCTCTTTTGAAAATTTATAGCATCTATGCTTTATATCAAAAGGTTTCTCACTCAATTTTACCGTTGTCCTATTTTGAATTTTTACTTTTTAATTTTGACTTACAACTAAGCTGCCGTTTCTTCCTTCTTTGGAAGAGGATCCGCGTAATGCGCTATTCCATAATTCCTTGTCTGGGCCTCCGCACCATTCGTAACGTGCCATTCAAATTCGTCACGGAAGTGGCGGATGGCGCTGGCTACAGGCCATGCGGCTGCATCGCCAAGCGGACAAATGGTGTTACCTTCAATTTTTTTCGATACATCGACCAGCAGGTCCATATCGCTCATTTTGCCGTGACCATGTTCCAGGCGATGTAATACTTTTTCCATCCATCCTGTTCCTTCACGGCATGGTGAACATTGTCCGCAGCTTTCGTGGTGATAGAAACGGGTGAAGTTCCAGGTGTTGCGTACAATACATTGGTCTTCGTCATAAGCAATGAAACCGCCTGAGCCTAACATGGTTCCGCTAACAAAGCCACCGTCTGCCAGCGATTCGTAGCTCATCAAACGGGCTTCGTTGTTGATCGTTTTCAGGAACAGGTTAGCCGGAAGGATCGGTACAGATGAACCACCTGCAACTACCGCTTTCAAACGTTTGCCGTTGGCTATACCGCCGCAGTACTCGTCAGAATATAAAAACTCCTCGCATGATAAACCGAGGTCGATCTCGTAAACACCCGGTTTCTTCAGGTTACCACCAGCCGAGATCAGTTTGGTACCGGTACTGCGACCGATACCTATTTTAGCATACTCTTCTGCACCATCGTTAATGATCGGCACAACAGCAGCTATCGATTCAACGTTATTCACTACCGTAGGGCAGCCGTATAAACCCGCAATAGCAGGGAATGGCGGCTTGATGCGCGGGTTACCGCGTTTGCCCTCCAGTGATTCCAGCAGCGCCGTTTCCTCACCGCAGATGTAAGCACCGCCGCCCGGCTGCACGTACAGCTCCAGGTCGTAACCGGTGCCTAATATGTTTTTACCCAGGAAGCCTGCATTTTTGGCTTCGGCAATTGCTTTTTCCAGGATGCGGATCTGCGGCATCATTTCGCCGCGCACGTAGATGTACGATACCTTGGCACCCAGCGCAAAGCTCGAAACGATCATCCCTTCGATCAGTGCATGCGGGATATAGGTCATCAGGTAGCGGTCCTTAAAAGTTCCCGGCTCCGATTCGTCGGCGTTGCAAACCAGGTAACGGGCAACACCCTCCGGCTTAGCCAGGAAGCTCCACTTCATGCCGGTAGGGAAACCCGCACCGCCACGACCGCGCAAACCTGATTTCTTAACTTCTTCAACTATTTCGTCGGGCGTCATAGTTTTCAAAGCTTTCTCTACCGAGCGGTAACCACCTTTCTGACGGTAAACATCGAAAGTGTTGATGCCCGGTACGTTTATATGCTCTAACAGTAATTTACGTCCCATTAGTTATTACCCTTTGCTTTTAAATCGGCAATCAGTTTATCAACCGATTCGTTGGTTAAGTTCTCGTAAAAAGTATATTCCGGGCCTATCTGTAAAACCGGACCGAAGCCGCAGGCTGCAAGGCACTCCACACCACGCCAGCTGAATAAACCGTCGGGGGTAACATCGCCTTCCTTTACGCCAAGTTTGGCCTCGATATGATCCATTATTTTTTCGGCGCCTACAATACCGCATGGGCCGGTGCGGCAAACTTCAAGTACATACTTGCCTTGCGGGCGCATAAAGTACATGGTGTAAAAAGTAGCTACCTCGTAAACTTCGATATCCTGGATCTTCAGGTAGTTGGCAACCTTATCCATTGCATCAACCGGCAGCCAGCCAAATTCGGCCTGTACCAGGTGAAGGATCGGCAGTAAGCCCGATTTTTGTTTTCCTTCAGGATAACGGCTAACAATCTCGTCGAATTTAGCGATCAGTTCCGGCGAAAAAGTAACCGGAGCCTGTTGTTGTTCGTCAACTCTAAGCATCTAACTCTCCGGCTATAATGTTTAAACTACTCATATTAATAATCGCGTCAGACAGTAACATGCCACGGCTCATCGGCGCATACATCTGGTAATTGATGAAGCTTGGCCTGCGGAAGTGCAAGCGGTAAGGCGATCTTCCGCCATCGTTCACGAGGTAAAAACCCAGCTCGCCATTAGCGCCCTCTACCGAATGATAAACCTCGGTTGTCGGGGTATCCACCTCGCCCATCACAATTTTAAAGTGATAGATCAGGGCTTCCATGTTATTGTAAACTTCCTCTTTCGGAGGCAGGTAAAATTCAGGAACATCAGCGTGGAAAATATCAGTCGGTTCCTTTTCCAGCTTGGTTAACGCCTGCTCAATAAGGCGAAGGCTTTGCCACATTTCTTCGTTACGAACCAGGAAACGATTGTAAACGTCGCCATTGCTGCCTACAGGCACTTCAAAGTCGAAATCTTCGTATGATGAATATGGGTTCATGGCGCGCACGTCGTAATCAACGCCGGCAGCGCGCAGCAGCGGACCGCTCCAGCTGTAGCTCAAAGCGTCTTCGGCGGTAACTGCGGCAACGTCTTTAGTACGGTCGATGAAGATACGGTTACGGTTAAACAGCGATTCAAACTCTTTTAGCGCTACCGGGAAGTCTTTTAAAAACTTACGCAGCTTGTTGAAAGCAATGGTATTGAAGTTACGCTCAAAACCGCCGATACGGCCAATATTTGTGGTGAGGCGCGAACCGCAAACCTCTTCATAAATTTCATAAATAGCCTCGCGGTGTTCCATCATATAAAGGAAACCGGTGAAGGCGCCGGTATCAACCCCCAATACACCGTTGCAAACAATATGGTCGGCTATGCGGGCCAGCTCCATTACGATTACGCGCAGGTAATCTACACGCTTTGGTGTCTGAATGCCCAACAGTTTCTCTACCGTCATGTGCCAGCCCATGTTGTTAATGGGCGACGAGCAGTAGTTCAGCCTGTCGGTCAGCGGGGTGATCTGGTAAAAGGGCCGGTGTTCGGCAATTTTTTCAAAGGCGCGGTGTATGTAGCCAATGGTTGATACGCCGCTTACTATCCGCTCACCGTCCAGCTGCAATACGTTCTGGAAAACGCCGTGCGTTGCCGGGTGGGTTGGCCCAAGGTTAAGGGTTGATAGTTCGCTTTGCGGATCGTTATCTGTAAATACCGGATGGTTTTGCATCTCTGTTATCTTCCAAAAAAGTAATCTTTCTTATCAACGCGGTTCGGGTCTTCCAGCGGGAATTCCTTACGCATCGGGAAAGCGGTCATGTCGTCAACATTTAATATCCTGCGCAGGTCGGGATGGCCAACAAAGTTCACACCGAAGTAGTCGTACGTTTCGCGCTCCATCCAGTTGGCACCGTTCCAAAGGAAGGTGGCGGTAGGGATGTTTACGTCGCCATCGGCCATAAATACCTTAATGCGTACGCGCACGTTGTTTACCAGGCTGTGCAGGTGATATATCACGCCAATCTGCTTTTCCCTTTCAGGATAGTGAATGGCGGTAATGTCTGTCAAATAAATGAACTGAAGGGCGGGGTCGTTCTTCAGAAAAGTCAGCAGGTCGATGATCTGCGGGCGGCCGGTTTCCAGGGTGAGCAAACCGAAAGGCTCGCCTTCAATGGTAACCTCTTCGCCAAAACGGGCGGTTATCTTATTTAAAAGCTCTTCGTTTGAAATCGTACCCATTATTGTATTCCGTATGAGGCTAATAGTTTCTGGTATTGCGGCTCGCTGCGACGACGCATCGATTCGGTCTTCACCAGGTTCTGGATCTGCATAAAACCATCAATAATGGCTTCAGGACGCGGCGGGCAGCCCGGAACGTAAACGTCCACAGGAATGATCTCGTCTATACCCTGTAAAACCGAATAGGTATCGAAAATACCACCGCTTGATGCGCAGGCGCCAACGGCCATTACCCAGCGCGGTTCGGCCATTTGCAGGTAAACCTGGCGCAAAACCGGACCCATTTTTTTGGCGATAGTTCCCATCACCATCAGCAGGTCGGCCTGGCGCGGCGAAAAGCTCAAACGCTCGGCACCGAACCTCGAAAGGTCGTAATGTGAGGCCATGGTAGCCATAAACTCAATACCGCAGCACGATGTTGCGAATGGTAACGGCCATAATGAATTTGCACGTGCTATACCTATTGCGTCGCTAACGCGGGTAGCAAAGAAACCTGCTCCCTGAACCCCTGCAGGGGTATCAACTAATTGAATATCACTCATTATTTATATGATACAAAAATGCGTCCAAAACATTTTTGACTTACAAATTTATAACAATTTACGCATGTAAAAGGTACACTATTATAAACGTTAGGTATTTAGAATCGTTCTAAGTAGTTTTCCGTTTATTATTAAGAACACCAAGCTCTGACTGTCGCTATATTCCCGTATCGTTTGGAAAACGTGTTTCTATCACCCGTAGGGTCTATCGCTTTGTAGCTAACGTGAAGATTGGATATTTTGCCTCGTAGAGGTTACCCTTCAACGATATTCAAAGCGCAAAAACGGGAAACTGTTTATATCCTACGGCTGGGTAGCCCTACGGGGCAATAACCCGGTTCTAATTTTTTCTGCAAAGCGGTAGACCCTACGAATCATAGCCTCGTTGTATTTTAAAGCCCTGACTGATGACAACTTTCCGGAGGACTATTGCTTAATCCCAGTTAAGCGCGCCTTTTTTAATTACGTAGAAAAAGCCGAGTAACAGCGTGCCCATGAAAATGAACATCTCTATCATGCCGGTTTGGCCCAGGTCTCTGAAGTTTACGGCCCAGGGGTACATAAATATCACCTCCACGTCAAACAATACGAACAGGATAGCTACCAGGAAATATTTGATGGAGATAGGCGTGCGCGCATTACCGATAACCTCGATACCCGATTCGAAGGGCGTCAGTTTATCTTTGGTAATACGTTTCGGCCCAATTTTATGGGTAACAAACATAGTAGTAACCACAAAACCAACAGCCACCAGCATCTGGAAAATGATGGGCAAAAAATTAACGGGCAAACTTTGTACTTCCATGGTGCAAATATACAAACGGGATTAAATAAACAAAGCCTTACGTTTTAGGGTAAGGCTTTGTTTACAGAGAATAACTATCTAATTTATGTAACATCATTAATACTAAACCAGGCTATTATTTGTTATATATTGCATCAAGAGTCAATTAAGTTGATTCAAAACCTAATCCTTATGAAACATTCAACAGCAACTATAACATCAATTTTCCGTCTGTCATATTTTGGGTCTGCTTTGATCTCCGCCTTTTTTATTGTACATGCCGCATAAGCTTAATGATACTTTGCAAAGTAAAGGAGCATGTACTTGGTAATTCATGCTGCGTAATATCCTGCGCATTAACAGGTGACAAAACAAACTTAAATTTATGGAAAATTTTAAAAAACTCAGCAGAGCCGAAATGAAGGAAGTAAATGGTGGTAATGACCAACCCGTTTGCAAAGGCCTTTGCGGCGATGGCTTGGGAGAATGTAAGTCTGGGTGTGATTGTACTCAAATTTATTTCCCTGACGGCTCTCACGGCGGTGTATGCGAATAAGCATAGCAATACCGTTTTAACAAAAAACCTCCTGAAAATCAGGAGGTTTTTTGTTATCGTAGTTCAAACGAGTTTATTTACTCTTCGTTGCACCGGCTGTTTTACCCTTCGTTTGGAAGTAGTAAACTACCTGCGCATTGGTTGGATCGAGTTCTTTGGCTTTGGTAAAATAATCCATGGCCTTGGTGTGATCATTGTCCTTATATTCCGCATAGTTTCCAAGATAAGCATAAGCATCCGCCGTATTTGACTTATCGCCCTCAGCAACTGCACCATTAGCTGTCGTTAATTGAATATATTGTTCGTAAAGCGGTTTAGCTAAACCTTTAAATGCTTTAGGATCATTACGGTCACCGTCCTGGAAGTCTTTTACCTGCGCATGCAGATATACAACCGTTTTAATTGGTTTCACTTTGTGTTCAACATAGCTGAATGCAGAGTCGGCTTTTACAAGATAACTGGTATCCGGTTTTGGTGCAGTTTTGTTGTTTTGAGCAGCAATATATTGCTGTTTATAAGCCTGAAACCAACTGTAGCCTTCTTTGTAATGATCTTCCAATTTTGCAGAACGTGATCTCTGGCCGTAAATGTTGTAAGCCTTTGCAGCGTCTGCATATTTTTTGTTAGTGTATAGTGCCGAAGCTATCTCACCATAAACATCGACCTGGTTAGTATCAACAGTTAATGCTTTGCGCAGGTCATTAATACCTACCGAGTCTTTTTTCAGCTGAATTTCGGCACGGCCTAAGTACAAATAGTCATTAGGGATCAGACGTTTCTTATCGGCTGAAGAAATCCATTTGGTCATTGCAGATTCAGCTGTTGTATAATCCTTATTTTCAAAAGCAGCGATACCGAGGTAACGATATACCCTTAAGTTACTTTTTGCTGATGCAGAAAGATCAGAAGCCACCTTCTGAAGTTGCGGATAATCTTTGGTCCTCACCAGGAAGTCGGCGTAACGCATTTGCGATTCAACCGAGTAATCGGTTAAGTTGATGTATTTTTGATATTGAGCGGCAGCTTCCTTAACCAACGCATCGTATTTGGTTGGGTCTTTCGGAGCTTCGCGCAAATCGGTTTCAGCCCATTCGCGGTAAGCAGGACCGTAGTTAGGATCGATAGCTAATGCTGCTTTGAACTGATCTCTCGAACCGTCAAAGTTTTCGGCATATTGCCAAAGCACGCCTTCAGCTACGTTAGCTGCGGCCAGTTTTGGGTTGATGGCCAAGGCGGCATTGTATTGGGTATAAGCATCTGTACTTTTCAGTTGTGAACGGTAAGCATCGCCCATGGCAACCAATATCTCGGCATCTTTCGGGTTAACTGCTTTGCCTTTGGTTAATACAGCAATAGCTGCATCTGCATCGGCCGGGGCGATCTTTGAACCGTTGATACCTACTGTGCTGCCGCTTACCGGCAACAGGTAGCTTAAACCTACATATAAATAAGGCGTGCTGTTCTTTCCGGCCAGTGCAATGGCCTGGTTAAAGTTAGAAGTAGCGGTAGCGTTGTCTTTTTCAACATGTGCCACAGCGCCTAAACCTACCAAATTTAATGCAGATTTTGCATTTACAGAAAGACCTTTGCTGAAAACCGCTTTTGCCGAGTCGGCATAATCCTGTTTCAGATAAACCCAACCGAGGTAAAAATAGTTTTCATCCTTGTCTGCCTGTGTGGTTGTCAGGTTTTTAAGCATCGTTTTAGCCTTCTGGTACTGTTCGGCATCGATGGCCTTTTTGGCATCGGCTAAACTTTGTGCAAAAACCGATGATCCTAAAAACATCAAACCCAGCCCTGCGCCGGCTATTTTACTGATCATTTTCATTTTGAGTTACTTGTTTTTAAAGTACAATGGCGGTTTAAAAATAGAGCATAGTTTAAGTGCTCCTGATAAAACGCCCCCCTACATTTAGTTAATTTACTTAGTTATTGTTAGTTATTAGTGTTAGCGTATTTAAACGCTATTGGTTAGTTTATTATTATAGAAGCATTATTGCAATAATATTGGTTTTTTGACAAAAAAAATAGGTACAAGTTTAAACAAGTACAGACAAAACCATTACTACTGACTTCATTTTGACACAATATTAATTTCCCTGCCCGGAATATGATCCGGCAGGAGCCCTGATTTTAGGATTATACGCTGCCCTCTCTCGCCGGCAATGAACACCGCAAATTCCATACCTATACCCATCTTTCCGGTAAAATTAAGAATATATAAATTACGGGTAAGGGGGTATTGGTTCAGCGCCAGGCTTTCCTGCGACGGCAGGTAGTACTGATCCGATTTATTCGGCGCATCGTTTTTAACTGCTACGATCTTTACCTTGCTTACGGCGTCTGCGTAATCCTTTTCGGGGTCCTGCAGCCAGCTGAAGCCGGTTATACCTATGGCATTGGGGTGTGTGCTTACATAGGTAATCACGTCTTTGTTCGATTTAAGCGAATAGATATTCTTCTGCTTGAAATCCTTAGCGCCCGAAAATTCCTTTAAATATCTTACCAAACCAGAGTTAGGGTTGTCGAACACAATGTCCCTGTCGGTTTTGGCGCTACCGGTAAGCATTTTCTTGATCTCGCTCACGGTAATGGTGGTATCGGTTGATGCCTGGTTAACAATTAAGGTAACGGCATCGATAGCGAAACGGTTAACGATAGGACTGAGATTTTTTACGGCAAGCGCTTTTTTTTCTTCGGCGTTCATTTCGCGGGCCATGATGAGCACGCGGGAACTATCGCTGAACAGCAGGTTTACGGCTTCGTTTTCAGGAGCGTAGCGTATAATGGGATTCGCTTTACTATTTAAGGCCTTAAAAACGTATAATTCCTGGTCAACTATCGGTTTAAACGATTCGTCCACTACAAATGTATTGCCCTTATCCGGTCCGCTTTTCTTTTCCTCATGATTACAGGCTGAAAAAAAGATAAGTAAGGCAGCAGCGGCACATATCATTTTGAAATTATACTTCATCAGGCTTCTTCTTTATTATCCGCGAAAACCGCAAAACACCGTATGCTATTAAAATAAGGCCAAAAACTATACGCTGGGTTTTTGAAAGATTTGGCAGCATGGCGTCCCAAAAGATCACCATCAGGCCAAGCGTCAAAACGCATATAAACCCTGCGACTCCTAAAATAAGCAAAAACCGCCTTGCGGGCGATTTTTGCTCGTTATTATTGAATAACATTGATTTTCTCGTATTATTCTGAAAGTGCAAACGAAATCGGCACGCTGTATGCAACACGAACCGGACGTCCGTTCTGAATACCTGGCGACCATTTTGGTGACGCTTTGATTACACGAACTGCTTCCTCGTCGCAACCATCACCAATACCGCGCGATACGTGAACGTCTGTCAATGAACCATCGCGTTCGCACACGAAGCTCACGATAACCTTACCTTGTGTACCGTTTTCTTTTGCTACTGCCGGATACCTGATGTTCTTGCTAAGGTAAGCATAGAATTTCTCCATACCGCCTGCAAATTCAGGAACCTTTTCAACCGAGGTAAAGATCTTATTAGGGTCTTCCTCGGTAACTTTGGTATCGGCCGTACCTACAGGTTCGTCGATAGTAACCTCGGCGTTCTTGTCGCCTTTCAGGTTTTTCTGGCCAGGGTCAGCAACCTTCAGCTCTTCAACTGTAGGTGGTTTTTCCTTCACCTCAACGTCTGGCTTCACAACCGGAGGAGGGAATTTCACCTGGTCAACCTTTGGTTTTGGCGGTTCAGGCGGTGGCGGCGGAGGTGGTTTCTTTAAATCGGGTGGCGGTGGCGATAACACCACGTTGGTGATCTTTATTTTTTCTTTACCCTTAGGTATAAACCCGGCAATCATATCGATAATGGTATTTGCAGATATCGCCACAACAAATACTATAACACCTATCAAAAGCGCCTTCCGGGTGTTCCGGTCGTTGCTCTTTCTCAAGTCGTAGGCGCCATAGGCTTTGTTACGATCTGTAAAGACCACATCAATCCAGTGCTGGTTTAATATGTCTAACTTTGATCCAAACATTTTTTTTGGCTTTAGTATTAATTAACGTTTAAGTAATTCAAATATTACTATAGTAAACCCTGTGATTTTAACGCGTCTAATTCTAACGGTGTTATCTTCACAATAGCGTATGATTTGATGGCCGCGATGTTCATTTCATCGAGCGTTGAAACCAAATTCTCGTAAGTTGATTTGTCGCTCGGTTTGATGAGCACTATCATGAAATTATCAGGAGCGGCATGCGATGCCGCAACCTGTTTTCCATTTTCGAGCAAGGCTTTACGAAGCCCGTTAGGCCCGTAACCATCAACCGTAGGGGCCGATTTTCCCGGCTCGCCCATGTACCATTCAATCTTGTTCTTCGCACCCAGCAGTACCGTCATGGTGCGCGATTCTGCAACAGGAAGCTGGGCGGTTTTAACAGAGTTATCAGGCTTTGTCAAATTCATCGCCTTTGGTTTGTTTAGCGTAGTGGTAAACATGAAGAAAGTGATGAGAAGGAAAGCCAGATCCACCATCGCGGTTAAATCCACGCGTGTCGACTGCTTTTTACTTCTTACCTTCCCGCCTTTATGCTTACCCCCGCCGGAGGTATCTAATTCTGCCATTGTTTCTTATTTTTTAGGTGCCGTTCTTAGCGTGGTAATTAAATCGTATTTGAAAAGCTTCTGGTTTTCAAAGATGCTGATAACCGTATTTACAGACGGATATTGCTCTAACCTGTCGCCTTTAATGGCAACGGTGAAATCTTTGCCGTGCAAACCTTTATTGGCTTTACGGGCGTTAACGATCCAGTTAGCCAATTCGCTGTTACCGCTTGTATCGGCAGGGATACCTCTCTGTTCGAAAGATTTCTGCTCGTCAACCGGTGTGTTCAGGTATTGTTTGATCTGGCTCATCGGAACACCAAAAATTTCGGTATTTGCAAATCTGTTCTGTTCGGCGGGTGTAAAGGTCATATTGTACTTTTCACCCATCGCTTTCAGGGTCTCTACGCGATTATCGTTACCGCTCATACCGAAGAAGATCTTGCCTCCTTTACCGATAGATACCGTCATAACGTTATCGTCTGGTATGGTAACCTCGACTGATGAAGCGGGAACCTCTGCTTTAGAAGGATCCTCTACTTTAGGTTTTGCCGTTAATATGAAAAAGGTAAGCAACAGGAAGGCCACATCACACATGGCGGTCATATCTATTGCCGTGCTTTTCCTGGCAACTTTTACTCTGGGCATAATTTTTTATTTTTTTAATGTAAAACGTATAAATTGATTATACTATTACGTCCCGGCATCAGCCGGGACGATAAAAACTAAGCAACAGCGTAAAAATTACTTTTTGTGCGATGCAGCAAATGTTTGCACAATGCTGAAACCGGTTTCGTCGATTGCGTAAGTCAGTTTATCAATTTTCGAAGTGAACACGTTATACATTACGATTGAAGTAGCTGAAGTACTGATACCCAATGCAGTGTTTACAAGCGCTTCAGAGATTGATGCAGAAAGTGCAGTCTGGTTAGTTGCACCAGCGGCAGCAAGCTCGGCGAACGCCTTGATCATACCGAATACTGTACCTAACAGACCGGTAAGGGTACCGATAGATACCAGGGTAGCAATGATGGTAAGGTTTTGCTCTAACATCGGCATTTCCAATGCAGTAGCTTCTTCAATGTCTTTCTGGATAGCCAGTGATTTCTGATCAACAGTCAGGTTATCATCCTGTTCCATTTCACGGTATTTTTTCAGACCTGATTTGATAACGTTTGCAACAGAACCTTGTTGTTTGTCGCACTCGCCGTCAGCAGCAGCAATGTTACCTGCATTTAAAGCAGCAGTTACTTTTCTAACGAATGCGTCAACATTTCCTTTACCGGAAGCTTTGCCGATAACAACAAAACGCTCGATAGAGAAAACGATTACCATTAACAGGTAAGACATGATCACGGGTACTAATTTACCACCGCGATAGATCTGACCAAGAAGACCAGCAGGGGTGCCTTTTTCCACATCGCCGTCAGCAAAGTTGGTTGGTTGACCTAATATAAAGAAGTATATCAAAATTGCAACGATGATACAGATAGGAATAGTTAAAGTTGCAAAAAGGCCTGATGAACCTGCGCTTTCTTTTTTTACAGGGCTTGTTGGTTTTGTTGGTGCGTTTGCCATTACTTTTAGTTTTTAGTTTTAGTTTTTAGTTTATGAATATAAGTTTGTTAAATGCGCGTTTTATAATAGTTTGTAAAAGAGAGTAACAAAAATAGAATTTATATGAAATAAAAAAATATTTTCTGCTATTCTTTACAAAATAATAATTTAACCTTCATGCCTTTTACACAATGGTAAGTGCATAACGCGAAAGATTAAAAAATTGTGTTTTGTACAACTAATATTCTGCAATAAAACCCATTTTTTTTAATAATAGCAAACAATAGTTTATAAAATTTATGTTACCAACCCGGTTACCGCCGCATTTGGAGCGGCATTTGTGATCTCGGGCTTACAGAAGGGAGCATATTGTTCAAAGTTACGGTTAAAGGAAACAGCGAGTTCATTGGCCTTTTCGTCATAGGCATCGGCGCTGGCCCAGGTGCCCCGCGGATCGAGCAGATTATCAGGCACATTGGGGCAGCTTTGCGGCATTTGCAGGTTAAATGTAGGGTGAATATTGTATTTAACGTTATCCAGCTCGCCGTTAAGCGCGGCGGTTATCATGGCACGTGTATATTTCAGTTTCATGCGTTTGCCGACGCCATAGGGACCACCCGTCCAGCCGGTGTTGATGAGCCATACTTTAACGTCGTGCTTTTTGATCTTACTGCCCAGCAGGTTGGCATAGGTTACCGGATTAAGCGGCAGAAAGGCTTCGCCAAAGCAGGCCGAAAATGTTTCCTTCGGCTCGGTTATTCCGGCTTCGGTGCCGGCAACCTTAGCAGTGTAACCCGAAATGAAGTGATACATGGCCTGCGCCGGGGTGAGCCTCGATACAGGCGGCAGAATGCCAAAGGCGTCGCAGGTTAAAAAGAAGATATTCTGCGGCACATCCCCTATCGACGGGATGACGGCATTCCTTATATTATATAAAGGATAAGCTACGCGCGTATTCTCGGTTTTACAGATGTCGGCAAAATTGACGGTACGCGTACCCTTTATGAAATTGATATTCTCGAGCAGCGCGCCGAATTTGATAGCATTAAAGATCTGCGGCTCCTTTTCGGCGGTAAGATCGATGCATTTGGCGTAACAGCCGCCCTCGAAGTTAAATATGGTATAGTCGCTCCAGCCGTGCTCGTCGTCGCCAATGAGGTTTCGGTTGGGATCGGCGGAGAGGGTGGTTTTACCGGTGCCAGACAGGCCGAAGAAAATAGCGGTATCGCCCTTCGCCCCGGTGTTGGCCGAGCAGTGCATAGAAAGCACATTCCGCTCATGCGGCAATATAAAATTCAGTACTGAAAATATGCCCTTCTTTATTTCGCCTGTATAGCCCGTGCCGCCTATCAATATCATTTTCCTGGTAAAATTAATAACAGAGAAGTTGTGCTGGCGGGTGCCGTCCAAGGCAGGATCGGCCCTGAAGCCGGGTGCGGCGATGATGGTCCACTCGGGAATGAGATCAGTATTGGGCTCGGGACGCAAAAAGAGATGATGAACAAATAAGTTCTGGTAAGCCGTTTCAGTAACCACGCGGATATCTATATGGTATTTCCCGTTGGCGCAGGCGCTGCTGTCGCGCACGAAAATATCCTTACCGGCCAGGTAGCCGGTTA
>DATCQV010000187.1:0-43168 GCA_036569325.1 Mucilaginibacter sp.
GCTATATCGTTTATCAGCTACTCCGGCCCCGTTAGGGCCCAATATTGGTAGAAATTTATACCCGCCATCATACGTGCCGTAGGTACGCAACCCCGCGTTCGGGTATTGACGGGCTAAGTGGCGCACCTAACGGAGCGCATAAATTTTTTGAAGCTTTTTTCTACCAATATGCTGCACCTAACGGCGCAATATTCAGGTGTGGCTACCTTGCGCCTTAAAAAAAGCTGCATCAGAGATTTGTAAATAGTGCGCGCGCCCTTATGTAAAAAACCTGTTGCAGATTCCAGTCACAAATCTTACGCCTGTTAATTTCACATTTATTTGTTTAACTTTAACTTCGCTATAACCAATAGTAACCGACCAATACTAACTTAATTATGCGGAGAAGTTTATTTTTTCTGGCGATTGCGTGCGCGGGAAGTGCGGTGGGATTTTTTGCAGCTTGCCATAACACTTCGTCTGCCAATATCGAGGATCAGATTCCTGATACCATCAGCTATAACTTTAACATTCGCCCAATTCTTTCTGATAAATGTTATAAATGCCACGGTCCGGATGCGGGTAAGCGGCAGGCCAACCTGCGCCTGGATAAACCGCAAAGCGCTTTCAAGGCATTAAAGGATAATCCGGATGCGCACGTGCTGGTGCCGGGCAGTCCCGAAGAATCGGAGCTGTTCAGACGGGTATCTACCAATGATACTTCTGAAATGATGCCGCCGGCCAATTCGAATTTGAAACGCTTGACTCCGCACGAGGTGGAACTGATAAAAAAATGGATCAAACAGGGCGCCAAATATGAAAAGCACTGGGCGTTTGTTCCGCCGAAATCGTGGCCCGTTCCGGAAGTAGATAACAAGGCTTGGGTAAAGAATCCGATAGATAATTTCATCCTAAAAAAACAGGAACAATATGGTCTGAAACCCAATCCCGAAGCCGATAAGGAGCATTTGCTGAAACGCCTTTGTGAAGACATGATCGGTTTGCCGCCAACCATTGAAATGATGGACAGGTTCCTTGCCGACAAAAGTCCCGGCGCTTACGAAAAAATGGTGGATGAGCTGATGAAGAACCCTGCTTATGGCGAAAAAATGGCCCTGCACTGGATGGATGTTGCCCGCTATGCCGATTCGCACGGGTACCAGGATGACAACTACCGCACGCAGTGGCCCTGGCGCGATTGGGTGATCCACGCCTATAACGAAAATCTCCCTTACGATAAATTCATCACCTGGCAACTGGCCGGCGATCTGATGCCCAATGCTACCAAAGAACAACTGCTGGCCACCGGCTTTAACCGCAACCATAAAATTACCGAAGAAGGCGGCGTAATTGACGAGGAATACCGCGTGGCTTATGTAACCGACCGCACCAATACCTTCGGCAAGGCCCTGTTAGGTGTTACGTTGGAATGTGCGCATTGCCACGACCATAAATACGATCCTTTTTCGCAAAAGGAATATTATCAGGTGTTTTCGTTTTTTAACAGCGTAAAGGAAGCCGGCTTGCAGTCAACCGTTGGTGGACCGGAAACCTACGCCAAGCGCCCCATGATGCAGATCAGCAATGATGATGTAAAAAGCATCCTGAAATTTGTGAACAAGCAGGATACCGGCAGGCTCATTGTATCTGTGATGGGCGATAGCGAGGTTTACCGCAAAACCTATATCCTGAAAAGGGGGAATTATGACAGCCACGGCGATGAGGTGACGCCGGGCACGCCATCATCTATTATGCCGTTCAGCAACTCGTTGCCGAAGAACAGGCTGGGCTTAGCTGAATGGCTGTTCGATAAGAAAAATCCATTGACCGCCCGCGTTTTTGTAAATCAGACCTGGCAGGAACTGTTCGGGAAAGGTATAGTGAAAAGCTCCGGCGATTTTGGTATGCAGGGTGATCTGCCGTCGCACCCGGAACTACTCGACTGGCTGGCGGTTGATTTTATGAATCACGGTTGGGACATGAAGCGGCTGGTGAAACAGATGGTGATGTCGGCTACTTATCGCCAATCGGCGGCAATATCGGCAGAAAATTATAAGATCGATCCGGATAATACTTTCCTTGCGCGCGGCCCGCGCTACCGCCTGCCTGCCGAATTGGTGCGCGACCTGGTGCTGGCCAGCAGCGGCTTATTGAACCATCAGATAGGCGGGCCGAGTGTAAACCCGTATCAGCCGCCGGGTTTGTGGGAAAATGCTACATCGGGGCGGGGAATCTTGGCAAGTTATCGCCAAACGCATGGCCCGGGGCTGTATCGCCGTGGCATGTACACGTTGATCAAGCGTACCGTGCCGCCGGTGGAAATGGCCATTTTCGACGCCAGCAACCGCGATCAATGCGAGGTGAAACGATTGCGAACCAATACGCCATTGCAAGCCCTGCTGATGGAAAATGACCCGACAGTACTGGAAGCAGCGCGCGTTTTAGCTGCAAAGGTTCTGGCCGATAACGGCCAGGTAAAAGATAAAATAACGAAGGCTTTCCGCCTGATCATGGCCCGTAGGCCCAACGAAAAGGAATTACAGATCTTGAGTGATTACTATGCCGATCAGCTAAAATCGATCAATAAAAAAGATGCGCTGAAAATTCTGGATGTTGGCGAATACCCTATCCCTCCAAATCTGGACAAGATAACATTGGCGGCGATGATGAAAACGGTGGACACAATTTATAACTTAGAGGAAGCGATAACAAAAACCTGATGGCAATGGAAAAGGATATTTTAGAGCATCGCCTGAATATAAACAGGCGCAAGTTTTTGTCGAGGTTGAGCCTGGGGATTGGCAGCGTGGCGCTGGGTTCATTGCTGATCCCGGATCTGTTTAGCGGCATTGGTTCAGACAATGATGCCGACTTTATTCCCGGCTTGCCCAATTTTGCGCCGAAGGCTAAGCGGGTGATCTATCTTTTCCAGGACGGTGCGCCATCGCAGCTGGAATCGTTCGATTATAAGCCGAAACTGCGCGAAATGATGGGTCAGGAACTGCCGCCATCTGTTCGGGGCAGCCAGATCCTTACGGGCATGACCGCGCAGCAGAAATCGTTTCCGCTGGTGGGTTCTTACTATGATTTTAAACAATACGGCAAATCGGGCGCGTGGGTGAGCGATATGTTTCCGCACATTGGTTCCATTGCCGACGATATTTGTATTGTCCGCTCCATTTATACCGAGGCCATTAACCATGATCCGGCGCTTACCTTTTTCCAGACCGGCGCCCAGCAGGGCAACAGGCCAAGTATGGGCTCGTGGGTGAGCTATGGACTGGGCAGCGAAAACAAAAATTTACCCGCCTTTACGGTGCTGCTTTCTAAAGGAAAAGGTAACGGACAAGGCGTTTATTCCAAGCTTTGGAGTAATGGCTTCCTGGATTCCATTCACCAGGGCGTGCAGTTCAGCAGTAGTGAAAACCCGGTATTGTATCTGAATGATCAGCCCGGAATAGACCGCGCGGAGCGTCGTAAAATGCTGGATAAACTGGCGGAGCTGAACGATATCTCTTATAAGGAATTCGGCGATCCTGAAATCTCGGCCAAAGTTCAGCAGTACGAAATGGCTTACCGCATGCAAAGTGCCGTTCCGGAGATCATGGATGTATCGAAGGAGTCGGATGATATTGTAAAAATGTATGGTCCGGATTGTTTGGTACCGGGAACCTATGCGGCTAACTGTTTACTGGCGCGCAAGCTATCGGAAAGCGGGGTACGTTTTGTGCAATTGTATCACCAGGGCTGGGATCAGCACAGCAACCTGCCCATGGAAATGGCCGGACAGGCAAAAGACGTAGACCAGGCGTCGGCAGCACTGGTGACCGATCTGAAACAACGCGGCCTCCTGGATGAAACGCTGGTAATCTGGGGCGGCGAATTTGGCCGCACCAATTATAGCCAGGGCAAACTGGAAAAAGCCAATTACGGCCGCGACCATCATCCGCGCTGCTTCAGCATCTGGATGGCCGGCGGCGGTATTAAACCGGGAATAACTTACGGCGAATCGGATGAGTTTGGGTATAACATTATTAAAGACCCGGTGCACGTGCACGATTTCCACGCAACGATACTGAACCAGTTAGGACTGGATCATACCAAACTGACGTTTAAAAGCCAGGGCAGAAGATACCGGCTGACGGATGTGGCTGGGAATGTGGTGAAGGGAATAATAACATAAACCGCTGATTCAAATGATTTTTATGATTGCGTTGATTATTGAAAAAGAAATCAACAGAATCATAAAGATCATAATCATCAAAAGGAAATCAACGGAATCATAAAAATCATTTAAATCAACGATTATAGATGGAAAGAAGAACATTCATAAAAACGAGCGCAATAGCAACAGGTAGCTTTTTTATAGCGAAAGATTTGCTGGCGAAGAATGACGGCCCGGTTTACGGGCATGGGAATATGCGCTACCGCATGGACAAGGCCTGGAGTAAGGCCGACCCGATGAAAAACCCGGTGAACGACTGCCATGAAATGGTGCAGGATTCGAAAGGCCGCATTTTATTGCTGACCAATGAGACGAAGAACAATGTGCTGATCTACAATAAATCGGGCAAGTTGCTGGATACCTGGGGGCATGAGTTTCCGGGCGCGCATGGTTTGACTTTGGTGAACGAGAACGGCACCGAGTTTCTGTTCATTACCGATACGGTAAAGCACCAGGTTTACAAAACCACCATCGACGGAAAAATATTGATGACGATGGACGTTCCGCTGGAAACCGGCGTGTACAAGGAAGCCAAAGATTTCATCCCGACCGAAACAACAGTTGACACCAATGGCGACTTTTATATTGCCGATGGCTACGGTTCGCAATACATTATGCAGTACGATAAGAACGGCAAGCTGAAACATTTCTTCGGCGGGCGTGGTGATGGCGACGAGCATTTGGATAATGCGCACGGTATCACGATCGACAGAAGAAATGCAACACCAACTTTGTTGATTACCGACCGTACCCGCAACTGTTTTAAGCGATTTAGCATGGATGGCAAGCTGCTGGAGGTGATCAAACTGCCCGGCGCATGCGTTTGTCGCCCGGTAATTAAAGGCGATCATTTGTATGCCGCGGTATTGCGCTCCCCCGATCTGAATGCGGAGAATACCGGTTTTACCACCATCCTGGATAAGAACAACAAAGTAGTATCGAACATTGGCGGTACCGAACCGGTGTATAAAGACGGCGTATTGCAGCCAATGGCCCAGGCCGAAAAGATATTTTTGAACCCGCACGATGTGCTGGTGGATAATGACGAGAACTTGTACGTGGCGCAATGGGCATCGGGTAAGGTGTATCCTTATAAGTTTACGCGGGTGTAAAACGGCTAAACATAGCCACTTCCCTTATTGTCATTTCGACGAGGAGCGAGGAAAAAAACTTAGATAAGCGGCATCAGCGCAAGTGCATTGGCGCTAATACATAGTAACATAAGTTTTCTCGCTATGCCCGAAATGACAAATCGGGTGCATAACGGGTAGATAACCAATTAACTAAACTATTTGACCATTTAGATGATAAAAAGCAAGCAACAAGGCTTTGCCGAGAACGTATTATTCGCCCTCAATATTTTTATCATCTTTTTATTGATAGCCGGCTCATCGGTAGCCATACCAACGTGGCTGCAGCCGGTGGGGAGGATGCATCCGCTGCTTTTACATTTCCCCATCGTGGTGCTCATTATGGCCATGATGCTGGAATTCTTCCGCTTCAAAGAACGTTTCCGCACCGAAAAACTCTATCATGATTTTACTACTTACCTGTGGCTTACCGGCGCCATCTTTGCCGCGGTAACGGCTATTATGGGTTTGTTTTTGTCGAAGGAACCTGGTTATGAGGGCAGCACTTTGCAATGGCATAAATGGCTTGGCGCGGGTGTGGTTTTTGTATCGTCAATTATTTACTGGTGCCGCACCGCCGAGTGGTATAACGTAAAGGCCGCGCGCTGGGCTTCCGGTTTTGTTGTGCTGGCGTTGGTTATTGCCGGTCATTTCGGCGCCGATTTGACGCATGGCGATAACTTTGTACTGGCCCCGGTTTGGCATCCTGAAAAAGAACTGGTACCGATTGATAAGGCTTTGGTTTACCGGGATGTAATTCAACCCATATTCGATGCAAAATGTATCAGTTGCCATGGCGGCGATAAAACCAAAGGCGGCCTGATGCTGATTGATGAACGGTCGATTTTAAAAGGCGGCAAAAGCGGGAAGTTCATTGTTCCCGGTCAGCCGCAGGTTAGTTTGTTGCTGGAACGCGTGCACATGGTGGAAACCGAGAAAAAGCACATGCCGCCAACCGGCAAGCCGCAGCTAACGCCCGATGAACTGCACCTGCTGTATCTGTGGGTAAAGGAAAACCCTGATTTTAAAAAGAAGGTGACCGATCTGCCCGAAACGGATTCGCTGCGCATGATCGCATCGACCTATCTTAAGCCGGCGGAAGAGGCCGAAGAAAAATTTGATTTCGCGGCGGCAGATGAGAAGACCATCAAAAAGCTGAACAATAATTACCGCGCTATTTACCCGCTGGCCAAAGAGTCGCCTGCGCTGGGGGTCAACATTTATAACAAAAGCAGTTATCAGCCTAAAGTTTTAGAGGAGTTAAGCCCGATAAAAAAACAGATCGTTACGCTTGATCTGGATAAGATGCCGGTAAAAGACGCCGAGCTGAAAACCATTGCCGGGTTTGAAAACCTGCATACTTTAAATCTCAACTTCAGCGATGTGACAGGCAGTACGTTGAAAGACCTTGCATCATTAAAAAATTTAAAACTACTCTCGCTTGCCGGTGCGCCGCTGAATGCCGCAGCGATGAAGAATATAAGTGCGCTGAAAAGCCTTACCAAAATTACCCTGTGGGATACCGGCCTTACCGATGCCCAGATCCAGGACCTGCAGGCACACAATAAAAACGTGACCTTTATTAAAAGTTTTAAGGATGACGGCAAACCAATTAAGCTGAATGTTCCGCAATTAAAGAACACTACGCTGGTATTTGCGCAATCGCTGCCGCTGGAGATAGGGCATCCTATTAAGGGCGTGGAGTTGCGCTATACCACCGATGGTACCGACCCGGATAGCGTGAAATCGGCGATCTATAGGCCGGGCATTACCGTTACCAAAAACACTACGATAAAGGTGCGCGCCTGCAAGCCGGGCTGGATCAGCAGTGATGTGGTGCAGTTCAGTGTATTCAAAAGTGCCTATACGCCCGATAGTATCAGCTTTATACAACCGCCGGTTGAAAAATACAGCGCCAGCGGCGCAAAATCGCTGATAGATAAAGACCTGGGTGGTACCAACTTCGGCAACGGCAAATGGCTGGCCGCGCAAAAGAATATAGAGGTGTATATGGAGTTTAAAAAACCCGCCGACCTGCACACCGTTACCATAAACTGCCTGCGCAACATCGGCAGCCAGATATTTTTGCCTATCGGGATAGAAATTTGGGGTGGTGCAGATAAAGACCACCTGACCCTGTTAAGCAATGTGATCCCCGCGCCTGCCAAAAAAGACGACCCTGTAATGGCGTTGGGCGTGGATTGTAAATTGAAAACCTCGAAGCCTGTTTCCTGCCTGAAGATCATCGCCAAAAATATACAAACTCTGCCCTCATGGGATCCTGTAAAAAAAGGGCCCGAGTGGGTATTTATGGATGAGATATTTTTAAATTAGGAAGTCTGAACCGTGATTTTCTTGATTTAAAGATTTCCTGATTTGATCTATGCAAGCAGAAACCCTTGAATCCCAAAATCATGCAAATCATGGTTCAGACAAATTGGACTAAAGCATTCGGTATTATGGAAAAAAACACATTCGATGCCATTGTGATAGGCTCGGGCATCAGCGGCGGCTGGGCGGCAAAGGAACTGTGCGACCTGGGTGTGAAAACCCTGGTGCTTGAACGCGGGCGGAACATTGAGCATATTAAAGATTATCCCACAGCGATGAAAAATCCCTGGGATTTTCCGCACCGTATGCGCGAACCATTGCAGGTGCTGGACGAGAACCCGGTGATCAGCCGTTGTTATGCTTATGGAGAGGATACTGATCATCTTTTTGTAAAGGATAAAGAGCACCCTTATATCCAGGAAAAGCCGTTCGACTGGATTCGCGGATACCAGGTTGGCGGCAAATCGATCATGTGGGGGCGGGCCTGCCAGCGCTGGAGCAATTTCGAGTTTTCGGCACCGCAGCGATACGGGTACGCGATAGATTGGCCTATCCGTTATGAAGACATTGCCCCCTGGTATAGTCACGTTGAAAAGTTTGCCGGCATCTGCGGCGACAGGGACGGCCTTGAAGCCCTGCCCGATGGCGAATATCTGGAGCCGTTTGACATGAGCGCCGTAGAACAGGAAATACAGCGAAAGATCAGCGCCAAATATAAAGACCGTTTTATGGTGCGCACCCGCTGGGCGCATCTCACCAAGCCTCAACCCATCCATTTGGAACAGGGCCGCGGCCAATGCCAGGCGCGCGATCTTTGTACGCGCGGCTGTCCGTATGGCGGTTATTTCAGCTCGGTATCGTCCACGCTGCCCTGGGCTAAAAAGACGGGAAATCTTACAATCCGTCCGCATTCGGTGGTGCATTCCATTATTTACGACGAACAGAAAGGCAAAGCTGTAGGCGTGAAAATTATTGATGCACAAACACACCAGGAGGTGGATTACTTCGCTAAAGTGATCTTCCTGAATGCCGCCTGCCTCAATACTAACCTCATCCTGCTTAATTCCAAATCGCATCGCTTCCCGAATGGCTTGGGGAATGACAATGGCCTTTTGGGTAAATACGTCGCTTTCCAGAATTACCGGGCAAGCGTACACGGTACTTATGACGGATTGAAAGACAGGTATTACTACGGCCGCAACCCTACCAATCCAATCATCGCCAATTACCGCAATCTGCACAAACAAGATACCGATTACCTGGGCGGCTTTTTGACGTTCGTATATTCGAGTCGCGGACCGGCGTACCGTGATGGAAATATTGACAGCATTGGCGGCGCTTACAAAGATTCACTGACAGAACCTGGTCCATGGAGGGCGGGGATGTTCATCCAGGGTGAGACCATCCCGAAAGAACAAAATCATGTGCGCTTAAGTGCGGATCAAAAAGACCCCTGGGGCATCCCGCAACTCATCACTTCGGTAGGCTATGACGATAACGATGAGCGCATGATCAAAGACTTCCTCACCCAAAGCGCCGAAATGCTGGAATTTGCAGGTTTGAGAGAAATCGAGAAAGTGGATACCCACCAGGCTCCCGGCCTCGACATCCATGAGATGGGCGGCTGCCGTATGGGACATGATCCTAAAACGTCGCTTTTAAATAAACACAACCAGCTGCACCTGTGTCCGAATGTTTATGTAACCGATGGCGCCTGCATGACCAGCACAGGAAATCAGAGTCCATCGATATTGTACATGGCTTTCGCGGCGAGGGCGGCGCATCATGCGGCGGAGGAAATGAAGAAAGGGAATTTGGCATAAGCTGTACTATCCCAAACTGTCATTTCCACGGGGAACGAGGAGAAAACTTTTACACCCTGCATCGGGACTACATTAGCGCCAACGCACCGGCGGGTAATGTCACGTGGTAAGTTTTCTCGCTATGCTTGGAATGACATGGGGGGTAGCATTATCCTCTATGTCATTTCGACGGGGAACGAGGAGAAAAATTTTACACCCTGCATCGGGACTATATATTAGCGCCAACGCACCGGCGGTAATGTCTCGTGGTAAAGTTTTCTCGCTATGCTCGGAATGACATAAAGGGCGGGGAAGCGGAACATGCATACACGTAACTTTTTTTATTCCGTTTTACCTTCGTTTAATTGATTGTTGCTTTGGTGTTTTCGGCATTTTGCCACTTTATATTTGCTATAAATGCATCAAACAATTAGAAGCGTTACAGCCCTTCAACGGGCCGCGGTACTAATTCAAAAAATAATATAAAAATGTAGTCGTAAACCGTATCTTTGCACCCCGACAAGAAGATACCGGATTGCGGAATGCAGCGCCATCAATTTCGGAGTTTTAAGTTGGCATTTCGCACAAGGCAACTTTCTTGAAAAAATAAGAACATGCCCAAAAACACTTCCATAAAATCCATCCTGATCATCGGTTCAGGCCCTATCATTATCGGACAAGCTTGTGAATTTGATTACTCCGGCTCTCAGGCAGCTCTTTCTTTAAAAGAAGAAGGAATTTCGGTATCCATCATCAACAGCAATCCCGCCACCATCATGACGGATAAGGTTATTGCCGATCATGTATACCTGTTGCCGCTTACCTGCGAAAGCATCGAGAAAATTTTACAGGAACAACAGATAGATGCCGTGCTGCCTACCATGGGCGGACAAACTGCGTTGAACCTGTGTATCGAAGCCTCGGAGCGCGGACTGTGGGAAAAATATGATGTAAAGGTTGTTGGTGTTGACATTGCCGCTATCGAGAAGACCGAAAACCGTGAGGCTTTCCGTCAGCTGATGGTTGATATTGGCGTAGGTGTGGCAAAGTCAAAAATTGCCAACTCGTTTTTAGAGGGCAAGGAAGCTGCACAGGAAATTGGTTTCCCGCTGGTGATCCGCCCGAGCTATACGCTTGGCGGTAAAGGTGCGGGCTTCGTGCATAGAAAGGAAGATTTCGACGCTGCGTTGAGCCGCGGCCTGCAGGCATCGCCAACCCACGAGGTATTGGTGGAGCAGGCCGTTTTAGGCTGGAAGGAATACGAGCTGGAGTTGCTGCGCGATGGTAACGATAACGTGATCATCATCTGCTCTATCGAGAACTTCGACCCGATGGGTATCCATACCGGCGACTCGATCACCGTGGCCCCGGCCATGACCTTAAGCGATCGTTGCTACCAGAGCATGCGTAACCAGGCCATTAAGATGATGCGCGCAATTGGAAATTTTGCCGGTGGCTGTAACGTACAGTTCTCGGTAAACCCGGCCGATGAAGAGATCATCGCCATCGAGATCAACCCGCGTGTATCGCGTTCGTCGGCACTGGCTTCTAAAGCTACCGGTTACCCGATTGCGAAGATCGCTGCAAAGCTGGCCATAGGTTATAACCTGGATGAAATAGAAAACCAGATCACTAAAACAACATCAGCCTATTTTGAGCCGACGCTTGATTACGTGATCGTAAAAGTTCCGCGCTGGAACTTTGATAAATTTAAAGGGGCCAACCGCGAACTTGGCCTGCAAATGAAATCGGTAGGCGAGGTGATGGGCATTGGCCGCAGCTTTATCGAGGCGCTGCAGAAGGCCTGTCAAAGTTTGGAGATCGGCCGCGCCGGTTTAGGCGCCGACGGCCGCCAAAGCCGCAACCTTGAAGATATTATGCAAAGCCTGGAGCATCCAAGCTGGGACAGGCTGTTCCACATATATGATGCGCTGAGCCTGGGCGTGCCCATCGAATCGGTGCGTAAAGCAACAAAGATAGACCGCTGGTTTCTGAAACAGATTGCCGATGTAGTGGCGCTGGAAAATGAGCTTCGCCGCTATTCATTAAACAATATTCCCGAAGAGTTCTTCTTCAACCTGAAGCAAAAAGGATTTTCTGATACACAGATTGCGCACATTTTGGGCAACGTTACCGAAGAGGACGTTTACCAGCGCCGCAAGAGCCTGGGCATACGCCGGGTGTACAAAATGGTGGATACCTGTGCTGCTGAGTTCCCTGCAAAAACACCTTACTACTACTCAACTTACGAGGGAGAGAATGAATCCATCGTATCAGATAAAAAGAAGATCATCGTACTGGGCTCTGGTCCTAACCGTATCGGTCAGGGTATCGAATTCGATTACAGCTGTGTGCACGGTTTGCTTGCCGCAAAAGAATCGGGCTTTGAGGCCATTATGGTGAACTGCAACCCTGAAACTGTATCGACCGACTTTAACATGGCCGACAAGCTGTACTTTGAGCCGGTTTACTGGGAGCATGTGCGCGAGATCATCGAGCTTGAAAAACCTTACGGCGTGATCGTTCAGCTGGGTGGGCAAACCGCGCTGAAAATGGCTGAAAAAATGCACGAGCATGGTATCCGCATCATCGGTACCGACTTCAACAACATGGATATTGCCGAAGACCGCGGCCGTTTCTCTGACCTGCTGAAAGAACTTGGTATTCCGTATCCTAAATACGGCGTTGCAGAAAGCGCCGAAGAAGCGCTGGAAGTTGCGCACGAGGTTGGCTACCCGGTACTGGTTCGCCCAAGTTACGTTTTAGGCGGACAGGGCATGAGCATTGTGATCAACGATGAGGACCTGGAGAAAGCGGTGGTTAGCCTGTTAAGAAATCTTCCCGGCAACCGCGTGTTGATAGACCATTTCCTCGACCGTGCTTCTGAAGCCGAGACAGACTCTATCAGCGATGGCGAGGATGTTCATATCATCGGGATGATGGAGCACATCGAGCCTGCCGGTATTCACTCGGGCGACTCGTATTCGGTGTTGCCTCCGTTCGATCTTTCTGACAGTGCGGTACAACAAATGGAGGAATACACTGTTAAGATAGCCAAAGCATTAAACGTAATGGGCTTACTTAATATACAATTTGCTATTAAAGACGATAAGGTTTACGTAATTGAGGCTAATCCGCGCGCATCGCGTACGGTGCCCTTTATTGCCAAGGCTTACGATGTACCTTATATAAACATTGCCGCCAAAATAATGCTTGGCGTAAATAAATTGAAAGACTTTACCATTGAGCGTAAGCTATGGGGCTATGCAATAAAAGAACCCGTATTTTCGTTCGATAAATTCCCTGAAGTAAATAAAGAGCTTGGCCCCGAAATGAAATCGACCGGCGAAGCGATCAGGTTCATCCCGAACTTACAGGATCCGTACTTCAGGCATTTATATAAAGAAAAATCGATGTACTTAAGCAGATAACAGCATCTTTGCTGTTGAATTGAAGTTGCCGGCGCATTAGTGGCGGCAACTATGGTTTAATTTAGTGTATAAATTTTGAAAGTTAACTTTAAAGGGCCGGCGATCAGTTTACATAATATTGATCCGGCCGATATTGATGATGTGCTGATGAAGATCCAGCATTCGTTCGACATAAGGTTTGAACAGGAAGATCTGGAACACGTTAAAACATTCGGCAATCTTTGCGATGTGGTTGTTCAAAAAGTAAAGGACAGGAACGCCGACAATGCTTGTACCACACAGCACGCTTTTTACAAACTGCGCAATGCCATAAATGCAACCACCGACGTGGAGAAAGACCTGGTAAAACCGCAAACCCGCCTGTCGGAGCTTTTCCCCCGGGGCACGCGTTTAGAGGTTATTGCCGAGGTAGAAAAGGAAATGGGCTTTAAAATGAACCTGCTGAAACCGAAGGGTTCGGTTGTTGCTTCGTTCGTATTTATACTGGTTGCCTCGTTAATGGGTGCATTCTTTTACCCGGCCGTTGGCGGTTTGGGTGCAGCCTTAGCCGTAGTTGGTTTAATACTTGCCGGGAAATTTGGTAAGGAAATGCCGGTGAAAACACTGGGCGATCTGGCCGAAAAGATCTCCCGCGAGCATTACCGCAGCTGCCGCAAAAATGCATCGACCATTAACCGCGCCGAGGTAGCCGAAAAAATCAAGGAGCTTTTTGTGCACGACCTTGCCCTCGAGCCGTCAGTACTTACCCGCGACCTTAAATTTTAAGATCCCGATAATATTCATAAGCCCTGTACAGTAATGTATGGGGCTTTTTATGCTTTCAGTGGTTTTGACTTAACAAAATGCCCTGTAGGGGCTACCGATTTGTAGAAAAGAACAGCAAAACGGTATGTTTATATCTCTGCTACAAAGCGGTAGACCCTACGGGTCAGAAAAATGACATGCAGCGAGATAGATTTTCTTGCTGATATCCGCACACTATCTTCCCGATGACAAAAAAACTCCCGCCCCAATCAAAAAATCCGCACATTTGCATATCCGCACATTCGCACATCAGAAAAAATGTCATTATCCGATTTTTTTACACCTGTTGATCACAAAAAGATCGTTCCCGCTAAGGGATATTATACCAGCCAGTTAGGCAGCAAGATCGAATATTATGCCGTCGATTTTCCTTTGATGGAGGACAAAACTGATATTGCCATCATCGGCGTGCAAGAAGACCGGAATGCCGTCAATAACCCAGGCTGCTCGCTTGGCCCCGATTACGTGCGCGAAAAATTGTATAGCCTGCACGAAGGAAACTATAATACCAAAATAGTCGACCTGGGTAATATCCGCCAGGGCGCAACGGTTACCGATACCTACTATGCTCTTAAAACGGTAGTTGCCGAGCTGATAAAAAAAGACATCATCCCGGTGATTGTTGGCGGCGGGCAGGATTTGACCTATGCCCAATATCTTGCTTATGAAGAGCTGGAGCAAAAGGTCGACCTCGTGATCATCGATTCTCATTTCGACCTGGACGATGACGCTGCCGGCGATTCTGAAAGCATCGAAACAACCTCAACCTCGTATCTTAATAAAATATTCCTGCACGAGCCTAACTATTTGTTCAATTACAGCAACCTCGGTTACCAGACCTACTTTGCCAGCCAGGATAGCCTGCGGGTGATGGATAAATTATATTTCGACGTGCACCGCCTGGGCGAATTAAGCGGAAACATAGCCGTTACAGAACCGGTTATCCGCAATGCGAGTATGATCAGTTTTGATATCGGTGCCATCCGGTCGTCAGACGCTATTGGCAATGCCAACGCAACACCCAACGGGTTTTATGGCGAAGACGCCTGCCAGTTAGCTCGTTATGCCGGGTTCAATGATAAGCTGACGTCTATCGGGTTCTACGAGTTTAATCCAGCCTTTGATAATAACGGGCAAACTGCAACGCTGCTGTCGCAAATGATCTGGTATTTTATCGATGGCGTGTATAACCGCAAGCGCGATTTCCCCCTCACACCAAAATCTCAGTACCTGATCTATAAAACCAGCCTGAAGCATGAAGACCATGAGGTGGTGTTTGTGAAGAGCAAAAAATCGGACAGGTGGTGGATGCAGGTGCCATATCCTACCCGCGGTTCGAAGAACGAGCGCTTCCACTTAGTACCCTGCCAGTACGATGATTACAAGATAGCGGCATCGGGCGAAATGCCTGATCTGTGGTGGCGTACTTATCAAAAATTAACATAACTGCTATAATTACCACGCTGTTTTGGCGTTACTATAGCTTACTGAAAAGATGAAGAAGATATTTTTTTTAATTACTGCATTACTGCCCTTTGCAGTAATGGCCCAAACCGAAGAAACTTTTTTAATACGCGGCAAAGTTGGCAACCTCTCTACCCCGGCCAAAGCATACCTTTTATACCAGTACGGTGCCAATAAAGTGCTTGATTCGGCGGTAATGACGGCCGGCAGTTTTGATTTCAGCGGAAAAATACTGGGGCCGGTATCGGGCGCTATAGTAATAGACCACAAAGGCGTAGGATTTGAAAAACAGGACAGCAGTGCCGATGTGTTGAGCTTATTTATTGATAAGGGTGAATTTTCAATCACCGGTACCGACTCTGTCAAAAAAGCAAGGATCACCGGATCTAAAATAAACGAAGATTCGGAAACCTTACGTGCATTGCTGGCGCCGGTAAACGAAAAAGCGAAGCGGATACTGGCTGTAAAGAATGCCGCAACACCAACCCAAAGCACACCCGAGTTTATGAGCACGCTGCATGGCCGTTACAAGGCGCTGCAGGCAGAACAAAAAAGCATCATCAAGAAATTCGTGATCGATAATCCTGACAGTTATATCAGCCTGATGGCGCTGTATTCGGTCCAGGGTCCGTCGCCGGAGGATCCGGTAGCGCTGGATTCACTGTTCAATACGCTATCGCCAAGGTTAAAGGCTACGGAAGACGCCCGTAATTTTAAAGCTGCACTTGTACCATTAATGCGTACTGCTCCCGGCACCATGGCGCCGGAGTTTACGCAGAACGATGTTAACGGGGTGCCTGTTAAGCTTTCGTCGTTCAGAGGCAAGTATGTTTTGGTTGATTTCTGGGCATCATGGTGCGGCCCCTGCCGCCAGGAAAACCCGAATGTGGTAAGGGTGTACAATAAATATAAGGATAAGAACTTTACTGTATTAGGCGTATCGCTCGACCGGGAAACCGGCCGCAACGACTGGCTGGCTGCTATCAAAAATGACGGCCTGAGCTGGACCCAGGTATCGGATTTGAAATTCTGGAGTAACGATGCGGCGAAGCTTTATTACGTGTCGTCTATCCCCGCTAATTTCCTGATCGATCCAAGCGGCAAGATCATAGCCAAAAACCTGCGCGGCGATGATCTGGAAGAGAAGTTGAAAGAGGTGCTGCCAAAATAACGTATTCGGAGGTGCGTCTCTGCAGATCGTTTGATGATGTTTTTGCAGAGACGCAATACTTTGCATCTCCCCTGAAGGCCGCTATTTTACCCTCCTGTAAATATCTTTCAGGTTGCGGCCTATTTCGTTATAATCAAGGCCGTAACCAACAACAAACTCATTCTCAATTTCAAAACCTGTATATTTAAGCTCTTCAATGGGTTTCAACAGCGCTTTTGGTTTGAGCAATAACGAACAAAGTGTTATCGATGCCGGCTGCTTTAACCTAAGCTTATCGATCAGGTAGCTTGCGGTATTACCGGTATCAACAATGTCTTCAATAACCACCACATCGCGGCCTTTAATATCTACGCTAAGTTCGATATCGTTGCGGATGTTCATGGTGCTTTCGATACCGCCGTGATAAGAAGCCAGCTTGGTAAAGGTAATTTCGCAGGGAATGTCTATTTGCTTAATAATATCGGCCATGAATAAGAAACTGCCGTTTAGTACGCCGATAAAAAGGGGAACGGTATGCTGATAGTCGGCATTAAGTTGCCGGCCGATATCCCGGACGCGATCTTCTATAACAGCCGCTTCAATAAACGGCTCAAACTCCAGGTCGGCTATCTTTGCTTTCATGAACGTAAGGTAATGAATTTAGTCTGAAAGCAGGATCGCTATCCGAAACAGACGCTAAAAGGGCCTATACCCGTTATTTTACATCATAATCATATTGAATGCTCACCCCGCCAGGTGCTACTGCACTTTGGGGAAGGCCATTTTCCAGGTAGGTATAAACATACGGGCCAGGCATATAAGTACGTTGAACTACATTGTTTTTATTGTCGTAAGGCGAATCTGCAAGCATGAATAGTACATGCAGGTTGGTGATGCCGATATTGGCAAACGGCGATGGGTGAGTGTCGTAGCTGATGTTTTCGATGGTCGGAGAGCCTGCGCTATGGCCGGTTACCGTAACAATATTGCCCTTATCATCCCTGGTGTAATCTATAATATTATTACTGGCGCCCTCGCCTTTATATTCCACCACCCTATTATTGCTTAGTTTGAACGAATATTGAATATACGGCGTAACGCCATCTGCGGCATATTGCTGCACAGATACAACGTCAGCGGTATAGGTGTATTTTTCAACGAACTCCAATACGTTCGATTTATAGATTGACACTACAGACAGCATATTGCCGGCATTGTATGTGTAGCTATATGATTCCTCCGAATTGCTTGAATGCAGGGAGGCAATACGATTCTTATCGTCGTAGGTAAAATAGTCGGTCATGGGCCCTGCGCCGTAATTATGGGTTACCGATTTCAGCAGGTACGTGCCTCCAAGCGTCGGCTTTTTCCCCGTCGAATTTTCTTTTGAACAGGCACCGAACAATAAAACTATTACCAGCAGCGGGAATGATAAAGTTTTCATGGTTTAAAAAATTGGTAATTAAAGTTACTGATTTACTTGCCATTAACAAAAAAGTTACAAAGTCTTTCAATTGTAATGAATGCATCAGCCGGGCCTGTCTCCAACTACTTCCGCAACAAACGCTTATCTTTACAGCCTGCATGACAGATCACTACGTTCACACACTATCAAACGGTATCCGGATACTTTTTAAACACGCGCCATCGGCCATAACGCATTGCTGCTTTATTGTTAATGCCGGCTCGCGCGATGAACTGCCGCATCAAACCGGCCTCGCTCATTTTATCGAGCACCTGCTGTTCAAGGAAACCGAACGACGCGGCACCAGCCAAATCCTGAACCGCCTTGAACTGGTAGGCGCCGATCTGAACGCTTATACCACCAAAGAGTACACCTGCATCCATGCATCGCTGTTAAACCAGCACCTGGAACGGGCGATAGACTTGTTTGAGGATATTTTATTTCATTCCACCTTTCCTGAAGATGAACAGGAGAAAGAGCGCGGGGTGATATTGGACGAGATCGCCTCATACCTCGATCAGCCGGAAGAAGCCATACAGGATGATTTTGAAGAGATCCTTTTTAAAAACCATCCCATCGGCAACAATATTTTAGGCACGCCCGATACCGTTGCCAAATTGGGTACAGCAGACATTGAACAGTTTATTGCCGCTAACTACAATACGCATGAAATGGTTTTCGCCGTTTTTGGCGACTACGATTTTAAGAAGATAATTAAGCTGAGCGAGAAATATTTCGGGCCAATACCGGCCAATACCTCGCAAAAGAGCAGGGTGGCACCCGGTGAAAGTTCCTCATCTGAAACAATCGTCACCAAACCCATATCGCAAACACATTGCATTATCGGCAGCAAGGCTTACCCGTCCAGCCATGAATATAAAAACGGCTTACTACTGCTGAACAACCTGTTGGGCGGCATGGGCATGAGCAGCAGGCTTAATTTGGAGATCCGAGAAAAATACGGCATCGCCTATACCATCGAATCTAACTATACGGCATTGACCGATACCGGTATTTTCTCCATCTATTACGGTACCGATACAGAGAAATCAGACAGGGCGGCCAGGCTCATCCATAAAGAATTAAAAAAGCTGCGCGATAATCAGCTTGGAACTTTACAGCTGCACCAGGCTAAGGAAAAATTCATCGGGCAGATTGCGCTGGCGGAAGAAAACCGCATAAGCCTTATTATTTCCATGGCCAAAAGCCTGCTCGATTTTGGCTGCATCGATACCCTTCAGCAGGTTTTCGATAAAATTAATGCTGTAACAGCGCCGCAATTGTTAGCCATAAGCAACGAGATTTTTGATAACAACCGGATGACAACCTTACTATTTGAGCCTAAGGTATAAAGCTGTACTTTTGTAGAATGAAGTTTCCTATTATAGCATACGGCGATCCGGTTTTGAGAAGAAAGGCAATGCCTATTGAGCCGGAAGAATATCCGCATATAAAAGAGTTGGTGGCAAACATGTTCGAAACCATGTACGGCGCTCATGGCGTTGGATTGGCGGCTCCGCAGGTAGGCCTTTCCATGCGGCTTTTTGTGGTTGACGCCTCTACCTTCGGCGATGATGAGCCTCAGCTAAGGGACTTTAAAAAAGCGTTTATCAATGCCGTTATTTTAGACGAAACCGGCGAAGAATGGGGCTTTAATGAAGGCTGTCTCAGTATTCCCGACATCAGGGAAGACGTTTATCGCAAGCCGGTTGTTACCATATCCTATTACGACGAAGACTGGAACCACCACGAAGAAAAATTTGATGGTATGGCCGCCCGCATCATTCAGCATGAATACGACCACATTGAGGGCAAGCTTTTTACCGATAAGCTAAGCCCGCTGCGCAAACGCCTCATCGAGAAAAAACTCAACGATATTTCAAAGGGTATAGTTGACGTGGATTACAAAATGAAATTTCCTGCGGTGAAGAAGGGTAGATAGGAAGAAACGCAGGAATTTTAGATTAAAGGGACAAGATTTGTCAATTATTTATCTCACATATAATGAGATCCGTGTTGATGTAATCGAGTGTTAGAGCTGTGATGCCTTGCGTCCCTGCGATTTTACAGCAATCTCTATCAACTGAGTTTTAAATCCTCCAGCCGGCATTCTTCCAAAATTGTCCTTATACTTTGTTTGCCTGGTCCGTATCCCCATTTGATGAGCCTGATGCAGCCGTTGGATAATTCGATCCCGGTTATGTCGCCATCATCGAAACAACAGCAGCCCGTATTGAAATAGGTATCCAGGTATCCCTTAAAATCGGGAGGGCGCGATTCTTTTAAATGAAGCGCGTCTATTTTTGCCTGGAGTTTTTCGGCCTCATCTGTTTCATTTTTGCCGATTGCGATGGCATGTTTTTCGTATAAAAGTTCAAGCTGGGTCAGCGATCGGAATACCGGCTGATGCGTATGACCTGTTATCAGCAGGATATTTTTCTGCTTCGAGCTCCACTCGTACATAAGCCGGTTATGATCGGTTTTTAACTGATCGTTATAAGCCGGGGTGTTGGGGTTTATCCGCAGATAAGCCTGAAATGGTCCCCATATATCAGAAACGAACCATTTGCTGAACCAGTTGCCGTCGCTCTGGAGATCACCCTGGTGGCCGTGGGTCATATAAATTTCCAGCGGCATTCCGTTGATCCGGGTTTGGAGGATCACGCCTTCATGAATGGTTACGTCCTGTTTATAAATACTTTGCAGGCTCACGGCCGAGAGCGGGTCATTATCCCAATACAGGTCATGATTGCCAAATATTTTTATGAAGGCTTTCCGTGAGAGAAATCTTTTTTCCGATTCGAATGTTGCCTTGTTATGCCGTTTTACAGTAACAAACAAATTCTCCCATAATTCTTCGCTATCGCCGAGATTGATGTAAAAGAAGCCTTCCTGGTTATAATGATCAAGCGCTGCAAGGTAGTTGTTGGCCGCCTTGGCAAATATGTCGGCCCCATCTCGGGCGCCTTTGTGCTGATCGGACAGGATGACGAATTTTTCTTTTTCGTTATCGAAAGGAAGCAACAGTCCTTTTTTTATTTGGCCATTCTTTATTTGTCCATATAGTTTGCTAAGCGCCTTATCCACCCGTTTTTTATCCGGGCGGGACGAAAAGCGGTTGGCCAGGTTTATTACAGTTTGAGAAAGGTGTTTTTGAAGAAATTTACGCATCAACAGGTAAACAGGGTTTACAGGCAATATGTTTAGCGGGTTAAAACACGGGGTATATTTCGTAAAGGATAAATGTAAGCAAGGTGGCCTGCCGGTTAATTAATGCGCAATCCCCTGCATATAAAATAACAAAATTAGCTGTGTGTAACAGCTTTATTGCCCTTTCCTTTATACAAAAAAAAATTTCACCCCGCAACCCGTTAAATAACGGTATTTGCCGCGTGAAAATACCATAAAAATACCGTTATTTAACGGGGTCAAGTTTGTAACCGCAAAGGTTATCTTGATCACTAATTTCTAACCCTTTTAATCAATTTATTATGTCTACAGTAATCGACAAAACCTTAGCAAAATCATTAATAGCCGAATACCAGGCGCAGAATTCTGCTGCGGGCGGTCCGGCTTTGGTAACACCCGACGGTCAGTTTTTAAACGGATTCTTTATTCCCCGCAGGGTACTCGAAGCTATCCTGAGCGACCGCGAAACTGTGGGCGTAAGCGTGCACTTGGCTAAGCACCCCGATCACCAGGGCGCGGCCGAAAACATTTTCACACTGATATTAACCGGAGCGCAACACAACCCCGACTATGAAGAAGGTAACGGCACTTCTCCGTATGTAGGCAAATATGAAAACTGGGACCAATTAGGAGTGTGCCCTCCATTCTGTACGGAGTTATTATAAAGCTCAAATGAATTTCAACACTATATATATAATATATTTAATTATACTGCTGGGGCCGGTTATTATAGGCTTTGTTCGGTTTAAAAAACTGAGCAAAGCCTTTAAGGTTTTAACCGTTGTAATTCTGTGCACATTGCTTAGCGAAAGCATAAAGAAGATTTACGGCCAAAAATATCATAACAGTATGCCGGTTTCCCATATATGGGCGGTTATTGAGTTTGTGCTGTTCTCGCTGGTTTATTATCAGCTCATCACAACGGCATGGGTAAAAAAGGCAATAACTATTTCGATGCTTTTTATGGTCGTATTGGAGGTGGCTAACCTGTTGTTCTTTGAGAAGATCAATCAGTTTCCATCGCTGATACTCGAGGCTTCGCATATTATTTATGTATGTTACGCGCTGCTGCTATTCAGGCAAATGCTTTTCTTTGCCACTCAGCAAAGCATTTTCAAACAGAGTCTGTTCTGGTTCAATATCAATATGCTGTTTTATGCAACTACTATGTTCCTCAATTTTGCATTGTTAAGCTACTTTGTGGAAAATAAGCTTGATGTTGTACCTTTATATTACTTCAGTATAGTAATTAACTTTATATTCTATATAGTGATCGGTTTTTCCTTATCGATAGAGAATGAAAAGATGACTGTAACCGGCATCAGTAATGGCTAACGGCGCACCTACCAGTAATGAATTATATGTCGTATTTTTTTCGGCGACTATTTTCTTCGTATTCCTGGCCTGCTTTATTGTATATTTTATAGTATTATATCAAAAGCGGCAAGTTCAAAACCGGGCCGAGCGCGAGGTATTGGAGGGGAATTTCAGGCAGGAGTTCTTCAAAGCCCGGATAGAGATACAGGAACAAACATTTGCACATGTTAGCCGCGAACTGCACGATAACGTTAACCAGGTGCTTTCGTTCGTTAAACTTAACCTGGCCATGATTAAAATAGATGACGCCGAACAACAGGCCAGAATTTTGGAAAACCGGGATTTGGTAGCACAGGTGATAACCGATCTGCGCGACCTGTCAAAAAGCCTTAGTTTTGAGCACATAACCAGGATGGGATTGGTGAAAACCATCGAAAATGAAATGAACAAACTGAATAAAAGCGGAATAATTAACGCCGAGTTAACAGTAGAAGGAGCTCCTTATCCACTTGGCGAACAGCGGGAACTGGTTTTGTTCAGGATTTTTCAGGAGGTGGTGAACAATGCAATGAAACACTCGGGCGCCGAACACCTGAAAGCGGCTTTGCAATATACTCCCGAAATGTTTAATTTAACACTTACTGACGATGGCGTTGGCTTTTTAACCAACTCATTGGATAACAGCACAGGTTCGGGACTAACAAACATTGAGAACAGGGCAACGGTAATTGGAGCGGTAGCCACGGTGAAAAGCTCGCCGGGAAATGGCTGCCAGATTAATGTTAACCTAAACCTTTTACAACAAAGAATACATAATTGATGGAAAACATCCAGATCGCGTTGGTTGATGATCACCGCCTTTTCAGAAGCGGAATAGCGTCTTTAATAAATAATTTTAAAGGATTTAATATACTCTTTGAAGCAAGCAATGGCCAGGAGATGGTACGTAAAATATCGTCAAAACTTAAGCCCGACATTGTACTGCTCGATATTCACATGCCCGTAATGGATGGCGCTGCCACCGCTTTATGGCTGAGGGAAAATTATCCCGAGATCCGCATCATTGTACTCTCGATGCTGGAAGACCCCGAAAAGGTATTGACCATGCTAAAATTCGGAACCAAGGGATACCTACTTAAAGATTCGGAACCGCACGAGTTTGAGATAGCCCTGCAAAAGGTATCGGTAGGCGAGGTTTATTACCCCGAATTTGTTACCCGTTTGCTCATTAACTCGTTTAATCAAAATATCGACCAGGTTACACTGCAGATACGCGAGCTGGAATTTTTGAAGCTGGCCGCTTCTGAATTAACCTATAAAGAAATTGCTACGCAAATGTGCATCAGCATCCGTACCGTTGATGGTTACCGCGATCAGCTTTTTGAAAAACTTGGGGTAAAAAGCCGCATAGGGCTGGTACTTTATGCCATAAAAAATAAGCTGATAGAAGTTTAATTTGCTAATATTTTTAGTAAATTTGTTCTCATGGGACATGAGGACAATGCTGAATTCTTTAAGGGCAGAGGCGCGCAGGTAAACACGCACAACAAGTTTCTGAAGAACAAATACGTGCTCGACCATATCGAGGGCCTCGACGAGCCTTTGCTCGAAAATTCGGCCACGCAACTGTTTGAGGAAACGCCTAAAAAAATAGTAAGCGAAAGCAATAGTCCCGATCTCAGCCATATGTACTCCATTAACCCTTATCAGGGTTGCGAACATGGCTGCATTTATTGTTACGCGCGTAACACGCATGAGTATTTTGGCTTTAGCGCAGGGCTTGATTTTGAGCGGAAGATCATCGTAAAGCGCAACGCTGCCGAGTTACTGGAACAATATTTTAATAAGAAGAACTATCAGCCGGTATGCATCCTGCTGTCGGGGAATACCGACTGTTATCAACCTGTGGAGCGGCGTTTAGAAATCACCCGGTCGCTGCTGGAAGTATTTCTAAGATACAAAAACCCGGTAAGCATCATCACCAAAAACAACGTGATACTGCGCGATCTGGATATTTTAACGGAACTGGCGGCGTTAAACCTGGTGCACGTAAACGTTTCGATCACCTCGCTGAATGAACAGTTGCGTCAGAAACTGGAACCGCGTACGGTTACAGCTTCGGGCCGCTTGTCGGTAATTCAGAAACTCACCGAAAAAGGAATCCCCTGCCGGGTGATGGCGGCGCCTATCATTCCCGGGCTCAACAGTAATGAGGTGCCCAATATCATCAAAGCCGCTGCCGACCGCGGTGCTTTAGCCGCCGGTTTCACCATTGTACGGCTGAATGGAAGCATAGCCGAGATCTTCACCGACTGGATTCACAAAGCCTTCCCTCAAAAAGCCGAAAAGGTACTCAATATGATCCGTTCCTGCCATGACGGAAATTTGAACGACAGTGAATTTGGTCGCCGCATGAGCGGTGAAGGCAAAATAGCCGAATCGATACACCAGATGTTCAGGATGGCCTGTAACCGCTTTCTGGATGGCCGGGAAATGCCCGCGTTTGATTATTCGTTATTTGTGCCAAAGAAAGGGAAACAGACAACTTTATTTTAACCGCTGATTTTGGAATGATTTTTATGATTCCGTTGATTGACTATCGAACGCGCGTGGGTGTCATCCTGAGGCTCTCGAAGGATGAGCGCAAAAGCCATAGTCCGCTATGCTGAGCAAGCGATGTGGGTCGGTAGGCTAACTCGCATACTTCGTATCTCGCAATGAAAAAAATTACAGAACACCAATCAACGTAATCATTCAATCACAATCAATCAGCGGTTTCGGCAGCCTGCTTAATTACCTCATTGCGCGTCATTAACAACTTCTGCATATATCTGCCTAAAAACAGAAAATTAGCCACTTCCCCCAGCCAGCCGCAGGGCGATTCGAAAGCAAAAATATCCTTCATTACAGTTTGGCCGTTAACGGACAAAAAAATATGCTCATGCCGGAAGCTCTTGAAAGCGCCGCTAACCATTTCGTCAACAAAATAATTGGGGCGTTCAAATTCAGTGATCTTTGAGGTGAGGTTTTGCCATATACCAAAGTGCTTTGCCCGCCAGGTAACGGATTCACCTAATTCTATCAGTCCGCTGGTACGCCCGGCAATGGCACGCTCGCCAGTATGCTTGGTTGATTCGATATGCAGATCGATACTGCGCGCCAGGTCAAAGCATTTTTCAATGGGAGCATTGATGCGGGTGGAGAGTTCGATCTGGGTCACTAACCGTTGATTTTAATGATTAAATGATTTCGTTGATGCTGTTTGAGAAATATAAAACTTACGAAGTCTCGAAGACTTCGTAAGTTTTCAAAGGCCGAAAAAAATCAGCGAAATCATAACAATCACTCCAAAATCAGCGGTTAAAATTCCGCGTTCTTCGGGTATCTAGGGAATGGGATCACGTCCCTGATGTTACCCATGCCGGTAACAAACAGCACCAAACGCTCAAAGCCTAATCCAAACCCGGCGTGCGGACAAGCGCCGAAGCGGCGGGTATCCAGGTACCACCAAAGTTCTTCTTTAGGGATACCCATTTCGTCCATGCGCTGCTCCAGTTTTTCGAGGCGTTCCTCACGCTGCGAGCCGCCTACAATTTCGCCGATGCCGGGGAACAGGATGTCCATGGCGCGTACGGTTTTGCCGTCATCATTCTGGCGCATATAGAAAGCCTTGATCTCCTTCGGATAATCAGTCAGGATCACCGGCTTTTTAAAATGCTTCTCTACCAGGTAACGCTCATGTTCCGATTGCAGGTCGGTTCCCCAGCCCTCAACCGGGTAAACGAACTTTTTCTTTTTGTTCGGGGTAGAGTTCTTCAGGATCTCTATTGCCTCGGTATAAGTTAAGCGCTCAAAATCGTTATCCAAACAGAATTGCAGCTTTTCTAACAGCGTCATTTCCGAGCGCTCGTTTTGCGGTTTTGATTTTTCTTCGTCAGTTAAGCGCTGCGTTAAAAACTCAATATCGTCGGCATTTTTATCCAAAGCGTATTTGATCACGTATTTCAACAGCGCCTCGGCCAGGTCCATGTTGTCGGTCAGCTCATAGAAGGCCATTTCCGGCTCTATCATCCAAAACTCCGCAAGGTGGCGGGTAGTGTTCGAGTTTTCTGCGCGGAAAGTTGGCCCGAAGGTATAAATATCACTTAAAGCCATTGCGCCTAACTCACCCTCCAGCTGACCGGACACCGTAAGGTTTGTAGCTTTGGCAAAAAAATCCTGCGAAAAATCGATCTCGCCATTTTCCGTTTTTGGCGGGTTAGCCAAATCGAAGTTGGTTACATGGAAAGTTTCACCCGCACCTTCTGCGTCAGACGCGGTAATGATCGGCGTGTGCAGGTAAACGAAACCACGCTCCTGGAAAAACTGGTGCACGGCAAATGCCAGCGTATTACGCAAGCGGAAAATTGCCCCGAATGTATTGGTACGGAAACGCAGGTGCGCTTTTTCGCGCAAAAATTCGAGTGTTTGCTTTTTAGGCTGTAATGGGTATTCTTCGGGGTCGCAATCGCCTAATATTTCAATTTCTCTGGCTATGATCTCAAACTTCTGGCCCTGTCCTAACGATGGGATCAGCTCACCGCTAACGGCAATGGCCGCGCCGAACGTGATGCGTTTCAGTAGGGCCGGATCAGTATTCTCAAAATCAACAACGATCTGGATATTATTATTGGTTGAGCCATCATTTAATGCAATAAACCGGTTTGAACGGAACGCCCGTACCCATCCCTTAACTGTTACATCGATGTTTGTTTCGGTGCTATCTAATAGCGCCTTAACTTTTATCCGCTGACTCATAAAAATATATTTTGAGCGGCAAAAATACGATTATTTGTCTGAACCGGAATTTGTGCGGTTAAAGAAATAGCACAATTGATTATCACAGGATAATAAACCGCGGCATTACAAATTTACACCGCTACATTCTTTAAGTTTGCATCATCATGAATCCCAAAGCAAGCCTCATCGCCGGTATCCTCTGCATATCCTTTTCGCCCATTTTTGTAAAGCTTGCCGGTGCTGAGCCGATCACCTCGGGCTTTTACCGCATTTTTATCGCCTGGCTATGCCTGCTGCCTTATTGCATTGTTAAAGGCTATCTTAAAATAGGCAGAAAGGAATTGATGGTAGCGTTGATTGGCGGGGTGGTTTTTGGGGCGGATATCGCTGTTTGGAACCTTTCACTGATGAAAATATCGGCGACTGTTTCAACGCTCATCGCTAACCTTGCACCTGTTTGGGTAGGCTTGATCAGCTATTTTATCTTGAAGCGTAAATCGGGCAAATTGTTCTGGATAGGTACGCTTGTTGCTATTTTAGGAATGATCGTTCTGGTGGGTTATCAAAATATCTTGTCGCTTCATTTCAATATCGGCATTCCGCTGGCAACGCTGGCCAGTTTATTTTATGCCATTTACATCGTTATTACCCGCGGCATCCTGCAAAAAATAAGCACCATTACCTTTATGTTTTACAATATGCTGGCGGGGAGCGTTTTCCTGCTGGCCATTAACCTGTTTATGCATCACGAACTGACTGATTTTTCACTCAGGGCATGGCTTTGTTTTTTGGGGATGGGACTGCTTTGCCAGTTGGCGGGATGGCTTACCATTAACCACTCGCTGCGTTTTCTGGAATCGACAAAAGTATCTATTGCGTTATTGAGTCAAACGGTTATTGCATGCCTGCTGGCCATAGTGATGCTGAATGAAACGTTGGAACTGAACGAGATCATAGGCAGCGCCATCGTGTTGGGCGGTATAGCTATTACTTTCCTCAAAAAGAATCAAACTGCGCCTGCGGCATAAGTACGTGCCGTGAGGTACGCAACTTCGCGAGTTTCGTACCTACAGCACGTGATAGCTTTTAATACTTAACATATACGTAAAACTTGCCATTGCTGAAGGTAAGTTTATCGGCACCGCTGCCCGTTATTTTTACAAAATTCAGCTGGAAAAAGCCATGCGTATAACCGCTCTTGGGTTCAAAGCTTTGAATAGTTACCGTGTTGGCAGCAGTTGTATCAATCTTATAGTTGCTGGTTACGGCATCCATACCAACAGTTGTAAAATAGGCTGCCTCGCCTGCCTTAATATTATAAGTACCGGGGCCTTTCAGTTTAAAATTAAAACGCAGGGTTTCCTCGCCGGCGGCCTTAAAACCAACTACCTGTGCCGAGTCGCCGTTTGCAATTGTTCCTGCAGCAGGCTTACCCACCCAATTGATGCCGTTTTTGGTAGCGCCTATAAAGAAATCGTCCGCTTTAGGCGAAGTATCCTTTTTGCAGCCGAATATCAGCAGTCCGCAAAGCGCTGCAAAAGCAAGTCCTGATTTTTTCATCGCAGTAATAATTGGTTAACTATATATACGGCAAGATGTTAAGCTATGCTACAGCCCGGAAAAAATTTTATGGGCGAAGTAAAAAGGAGCGGCTTACTCCGGCATTTTCACCCTGAAAAGGCCGTTATCAAAAAATACGGGGACGTACTCATTCGGGTCAGCGGAAACCTTTAAAAAATGAAGTTTAAAAGTGCCGAGCGCAATATGGGTTACCGCGCTGTAACTTTTAACGGTTAATGTATCTCCCTGGGTGGTATCTAAGCGGTAGGTAGTTACTGCATTGTTGCCGTTAGCAAGCAGAACGGCCTGACCGTCAGATAGTACGTATTTGCCAACACCGTTGAACTTAATGTTAATGTTCATTTGCTCGCCCGAAGCTTGCCTTACCGCAGTAAACATAACACTATCGCCGGGAATGGCGGAGGTGGCAGCTGTAGCTCCCCAATCGAGCATGTTTTTGCTGGCGGTAAAATAATAGTCGGTGGGAATAACCTTTGAGTCTTTATGACATGAAAACGCGAGTGAAATACAGGTAGCGAATAAAACCGGCAATGCTATTTTTTTCATGGTATGTCAATCAGCAAGTTAAACGGCATAAAGGTAATAAAATGCCCCGGGTTTCATTTAATACAACTCTTTAAGTAACTTACAAAGATTAAAAAACTTACTTTTGTAGTTGCAAAAAACTGCGCGTTTATTAAATGATCACCAAGCCAACTATCGACCGTATAATGGAAGCCACAGATATTGTGGAGGTGATAGGGGAGTTTGTGCAATTAAAAAAGCGCGGCGCCAATTATGTGGGCCTCTCGCCCTTTGCGAACGAAAAAACGCCATCGTTCACGGTATCTCCGGCTAAGGGCATTTTCAAGGATTTTTCTTCGGGAAAAGGCGGCTCGGCAATCACGTTTTTGATGGAACTGGAAAAGTTTACCTATCCGGAAGCGTTAAAATGGCTGGCAAAAAAATATAGTATAGAGGTTGAGGAAACGGTAGAAAGCAGCGAAAACCGCGAAGAAGAAAATCACCGCGAAAGTTTGATGATCGTCAGCAGTTATGCCGCCAAATTCTTTCACGATAGCCTGCTGGAAACCGATGAAGGCAAAGCCATCGGCCTCAGTTATTTTAAGGAACGCGGATTCAGCAATGAAACCATTAAAAAGTTCGAGCTGGGCTACTCGCCCGATCAATGGGAAGCTTTTACAAGCCAGGCCCTGAAGGACGGCTATCAGCAGCAATTTTTGGAGGAGACCGGGCTTTCGGTAAAACGCGATAATGGTTCGCTGTACGACAGGTACCGAGGGCGGGTAATGTTCCCTATCCATAACTTTACCGGCAGGGTAATAGCCTTTGGCGGCCGTACGCTGAAAAGCGATAAGAACGTTCCCAAATATGTAAACTCGCCCGAGTCGGAGATCTACCATAAATCGAATGTGCTTTACGGGCTGTATTTTGCCAAGAAAGCCATTCGCGAAGAAGATAACTGTTATTTGGTGGAGGGTTATGCCGATGTGCTTTCAGTGCATCAGGCGGGGATTGAGAACGTGGTGGCATCTTCAGGCACATCGCTTACCGTTGAGCAGATCAAACTGATAGGCCGCCTCACCAAAAACATCACCATTTTGTATGATGGCGATGCGGCGGGTATCAAAGCATCGCTTCGCGGGCTGGATATGATCCTGGAGGAAGGGCTGAACGTAAAAGTAGTGCTGTTCCCGGATGGGGACGACCCCGATTCGTACGTGCGAAAGGTAGGTACCGCGGCATTTAAAAAACACATAGCCGATAACCGGAAAGACTTCATCCTTTACAAAACCGATATCCTTTTAAAAGAGGTTGGCAACGATCCGATCAAAAAGGCGGAGGTGATCCGGGAGATCGTAGAGAGTATCGCCAAGATCCCGGATTCCATCAAGGCCTCTGTCTTCATTAAAGAATGCAGCTATCAACTAAAAATAGATGAGCGCGCGCTGGTTTCGGAACTGAACAAAATGCGCACGGCGAAAGCCAAAAAAGACGCGCAGCAACCTTTTTCAAGACCTGCACCTGTAGAAGAACCGGTATTCGACGAGCCGGAATTAGCCATTGAAAAAGACGATGCCAGCCAGGAAAAAGAAATTGTGCGGCTGCTGCTGCTCTACGGTAACCGGATGATTGATTGGGACGGCATTGCCAATACCTATATCGGGCCGTTTATGATAGCAGAGTTGGCTGACGTTGAGTTTGATAATCCGGTTTGCAGGAAATTTACGGAGATATACCGCAAGGAAGTAGAAAATGGCGTACTGCCTGATGAACAATATTTTATTCATTTTCCGGATAAAGAGATCGTCGACCTGTCGGTTACTCAAATCGCCACTAAATATATTCTGAGCGAGAACTGGTACGAAATGCATAAAATACTGGTGCCCGATGAGCAGGTGAACATGAAAGCCACTATTTTAGGGGCTATCTTCCATCTTAAAAAACAGAAGGTGGGAAAGATACTGGAAGGCCTGCGCAAGGAGTTACAAAAAACCGAAGTAGAGGCCGACCAGGAGATCTTATTGAACCAGTACATGCACATGAAAAAGGTTGAGAAAACTATTTCTGATTACCTGGGTTCAGTTATTTTAAAATAATGGCAGTACACCTCGATCTTGGCCGCCAGGGTGAAAGCCTTGCAAAAGCGCACCTCGAAAATACCGGGTACGAGATTCTGGACGAGAACTGGACGTACGGCAAGTTGGAAGTCGACCTGATAGCTTATAAAAACAAGGTGATCATTTTCACCGAAGTAAAAACCCGGAGCGGCAACTTTTTTGGCGAGCCGGAAGATTTTGTAGATGCCCGCAAGCAACGCCTGCTGGCAGCGGCCGCCGATGAATATATTTACCTGATGAATCATCAGGGCGAGGTTCGCTTCGATATCATCTCAGTATTGTTCGACAGGAATAACAATTATATACTAAAACATATAGAAGACGCGTTTTGGCCCACAGCCCAGTAACACAATCATGAAATTCAAACTCTCCCTATTTTTGGCCGTCATAGCAATAATGGCTATCCGGTGTACCACCAAAACACAAGACAATAACGTAACCATAACGCCCGAAGCCGGCGGCAGCTATAAAAGCGGCGATGCTGTTTCGGTGCAGGCGCACTATTCCGCTTCACTGAAACCGGATTCTATTGTTTACCTGCTCGATTCGGTAAGGATTGGTTCAAAAAAGGATTCGACCGCCTTGTCCCTCAAAACCGATAGCATGCCGCTTGGTCCGCGGATAATTACCGCGCGGGTTTATACCGCAGGCAAAAGCCAGGAAGCATCAACCAATATCGTGCTGCTGCCTTCAAAGGCCCCGGTTGACTATACCTTTAAAGTTGAAAAAGTTTTTCCGCATGATACCACCATGTACACCGAAGGCCTGCTTTACCAGGACGGTGTGATGTACGAAAGCGGCGGCGGCTACCTGACCCCTCCCAACGGTGAAGAAGCCGACGGCCAATCAAGCCTGCGGAAATTTGACTTGAATACCGGCAAGGACATAAAAAAGATCATGCTCGATCCAAAAGTTTTCGGCGAGGGTATTGCGGTGATAGGTGATAAAGTAGTGCAGCTGACCTGGAAAGAGAAAATAGCATATGTGTATGATAAAAGTACATTCAAGCTACTTAACACCGTTCCGTTTAATGTTGGGGTAGAGGGCTGGGGTATGTGCTTTGACGGCAAAAAGCTGTACATGGACGATAGCACCAACCGCATCTGGTTCCTGGATAAAGACACTTACCGCCAAACGGGGTTCATCGATGTATATGACGACAAAGGCCCGGTAAAAGAGATCAATGAGTTAGAATACATCGATGGAAAGATCTATGCCAACGTATTCACTACCGATACCATCATCGCCATCGATCCCAAAACCGGCGCGGTTTTGGAGCGCATAGACCTTGCCGCTTTATACCCGCAGGACAAACGATCACCTAACGCCAACGTACTGAATGGGATAGCTTACGACGCAGCCACTAAACGGATCTTCATTACCGGTAAAAAGTGGCCAAAAATGTTCCAGGTATCGTTTGTGAAGAAATAGGTAAAATAAAAACAGGGTCCCGTGTGCCCGGTGACCCTGCCTGGTGGGTTAGCTGAAATAACACTGAAGTATGATTTGTGCCCCTGTACTTGTCTGTGTTCCCACCGAATTTTGTAAGGCATCCGGTGCCTTTACTAAACCTCTCTGACCAAAATTAACACATCAAAACGGAAGCAGGTTGTACAAGGCTGTACAAGATGATTCATTTTGGTACATGTTATTCTTTGTTCTCGTTCCTGTCATTTCGAGCGTGAGCGAGAAGTCTTAAATGACAGATATTACCGCCGATATATTAACATCGAATGCATAATCGGGATGCAGGGCGTCTAAGATTTCTCGCTCACGCTCGAAATGACAGGATGGAGAATGTGCGAAACAAAAAGGGATGAGTAATTACTCATCCCTTTACGTGAATAACATCCATTCAATTATTTCATACTATCATGAATCTTATTAATAGCATCGAGGTGCATTTGCACCACCGGCGCGGTTTTGGTTGCAAAGGCCTTTAATTCAGCATCTTTGCAGTCTTTCTCTCCCATTTTCAACAGGTCGAGCGTTTTCTTGTGGCCGTCAACCATGGCATCTACATAAGCTTTGTCGAAATCCTTGCCGGAAAGCTTTGACAGGTCGTCGAGCTTTTTCTGATGGTCTGCATCCGGAGCCGACGGCAAAGTAATGTTTTTGGCTTTGGCTATGGCCATCAACTCATCATTGGCTTTGCTGTGGTCTTTCACCATCATATCTGCAAAGCTTTTTACTTGCGGGTTGGTAGCCTTTGTTTGAGCCAGTTTACCCAGGGCAACTTCGGCTAAGCCGCCATTAGCAACATCAGTAGCAAATTTTGAATCATCGGTACTAACGGCCATAGCGCCACTCATTTTGGTAGTGTCTTTGGCGGTTGAGTCCATTTTAGTGGTGTCTTTGGCGGCGTTGGTGCTGTCCGCACTTTCTTTGGCGTCCTTATTGGCGCCGCTGCAGCCCTGGAATGCATAGGCTGCAATTGCGATCATGATCGCGTAACTTAACTTCTTCATAGGTATACGATTGTGTGTTTATTTAAAAATCAAACAAATAATATACCAATAAGTTTTTTTAACCTTTATGTAAATCAACTCAACTCTTTCATCAGCTTATCAAAGGCTTCGCGCAGTTCGGCTAATTCGGTTTCCAGTTTGCTTACACGGGCTTCGAGTGCGCCTCTATTGCTTGCGGGAGCATCGTCGGCAAAATCATCATCATTATACTCAGGTGTGCCGCCAAGCAAATGGGCATAACGGGCCTCCTTCTGGCCGGGGCGTTTAGGCAGTTCTACCACAAATGGCAATTCGGGCGTACTTAAGCGTCCCAGCATTTGCTGCACTTCTTCTATCGATTCAAACTCATACATCCTGCCTGAATTGGTATTCAGTTCGCCCGGGGTTTGCGGTCCGCGCAGTATCAGCAGGCAAATAATGGCTACCTCGGCGGGAAGTACCGGATATACGATGGCAAAGTTATGCTTGTATTTAACGGTACGAATGGAAGCGCCTGTGGCGGTGGAGATTAATCCGCGTTTTTTTAATGTATTGAGACTGGCGGCAACGGTGTCCTCGTCATAATTAACAACCGGTCTGCGCGATGTTTTCTGATTACAGGCCAGGGTGAGGCTGTTGAGGGTCATGGGGTAATAATCGGGCGTGGTTTTGCTTTTTTCCATAAGCGAACCCAGCACGCGCAGCTCAACAGCATCCAGAACAGGTAGGGTAATTGGTGAATCCATGAGGCTAAGATAGTAATTTCGGAATTCGGATGTTCGATTTCGGATTTATGATGATTCTTTATGTTCTCTGTCCTGCTTTGTATCCTGCTATGTGGTTCCGCCCTTGTTGGTGTTGTCATCAACAAGGTGGATGATCTTATAGCGGGTACACATCGCTACCAGCGTTTTGTTGTTGGTGACAACACCAACAACGGCGGATAAAGATGCAATAGTTCTGTTTCCTCAAAAATCCGAAATCGAAAATTCGACATCCGAAATCAAAATATATCTTTGTATTTGATTATGTGTTTGTTCATCGCGTCGTTAAATTCAGGGAGTAACGGAAATTGCTATTATGTTGGCAATGAGGAAGAGGCTGTGTTGGTTGATGCCGGTATATCATGCCGGGAAACAGAAAAAAGGATGCTGCGACTGGGGCTCTCGATGCAAAAGGTGAAAGCCATTTTTGTATCGCATGAGCATTCCGACCATATTAACGGCATACCCATGATCGCCAAAAAATATAAGCTGCCGGTTTATATTACACCGCCTACGCTAATTGGTGGCAGACTGATGCTTGATGAATCCCTGGTGCATTCGTTCCAACCCTTCGAAACGATAACCATCGGCGGATTACAGATCACCGCTTTCCCTAAACAGCACGATGCCAATAACCCGCATAGCTTTTTGATCAGTTGCCGCGAGGTAAAGGTTGGTGTTTTTACCGATATCGGCGTGGTGTGCGAGAATTTGATCCATCACTTCAGTCAGTGCCATGCAGCCTTTCTGGAGGCCAATTATGATGATGAAATGCTGGACAACGGCGGCTATCCGTATCACCTGAAACGACGGATCCGCGGTGGGCATGGGCATTTATCCAACAAACAGGCGCTGCAGCTTTTTATGACGCATAAACCCGCGTTCATGACACACCTGCTGCTGGCCCACCTCTCCAAAAACAACAACGACCCGCAACTGGTGCATAACCTCTTCAACAATTTTGCAGGTGAAACTACGGTGGTTGTCGCCTCGCGGCATGTGGAATCGGAAGTTTATTACATTACCGATAAGACCGAAGATGTGGAGGCCAAGGGGCGAAAAGTGCAAATGTCGCTGTTTTAATAATCATATCCTCCATTTCTATACGCGCCGTTAGGTACGAAACGCCGCATTCAGGCATTGGCAGGACAGGTGGCGCACCTAACGGAGCGCAAAAGCTTGCTGTTGATTTTCTACCAATATATTGCTCCTAACGGAGCAAGTAAAAATTAAGGGGCGGTATTGATTATTGAGTTACAAATGAGGCGAGAGGCGGTAACGCGTAAATGCAGCTGTTTTAATAATCATTATCCTATGCCTGTAAACCTAATCACGGCCCCATAGGGGCCCAATATTGGTAGAAAATATACGCCTCCCGCAACCCGTGCCGTAGGTACGTAACACCGCCAATGCGGATATCGACGGGCTATGTGGCGCATCTGACGGGGCCCAAAAAACTCCGTTTGATTTTTCTACCAACATGTGTCTCTATTGAATTACCTTGTCACCTGTGTTATCTGCCCGGTAATTTTCCCCATCCAGTACCAGGCCATTTTAGGGTCTTCACGTAATACACTGTCGAACAGTTTATGGTGGTTGTCGTGTGTATTTCTGAAAAAACTGGTATCCTCCTGGCCGTTCATCAGGTCGTTCTTCAGCTGGGCGGCAAATAATTTGTACAGGCCGGAAAGCATCGGGTTTTTGGAAGCTTCGGCAAGTACCACGTAGAAGTTAATGTGCGCATCTATCGCGTCCTCAATCGAGTTCTCATTGGCAGCCTTTGAGCGTTTGATAAGGAAATGCTCAAGCTTTGAAATGTCATTACCGGTGCGGTTCATGGCAGCCTTTTCGGCAATTTTCATTTCAAGGGGCTGGCGTACATCATCGATATTGCCGGCCTTTTCGCGTTTCAATCGCTGCCCCAGCGGTTCGTTCATGCCTGAGGTATCTTCCACAAAAGTGCCAATGCCCTGCTGCACACGCAGGAAACCGGAGTTGACAAGAATTTTAACAGCCTCGCGTATGGTAGAGCGGCCAACACCGTATGTTTTCATCAGCTCGGCCTCAACGGGCAATTTTTGGTTTAATTTGTAGGTTCCTTTAAGGATGCGCTCCTGTAATTGCGCGGCAACTTCGTCGGCTAAGGATTTTCTTGTAATTAGGGTAGGGTTCATCGTATCATCTGATGAGTTAAATATACGCCGGATTATACGTATGGCGGCTACAGAAGTTATTATATTACTGTTAATAATTAAGTAAAAAAAATGGTACAAAGGCCCGGAAACGCCGTAACGCCGTCTTATTTTAATATTGATGTTAAAATCACTTAAATTTTACCCACTGTAATTACTTTTGCCTGCTGTTGCATGTATTAAAACTTTCAAGAGATGTTAAGAAGATCGATGTTAAAAAACCTGGGCGGCCTGATGATTGCTCCTGCCCTGCCTTTTAAAAATTCGGACAGTAAAGGGAAGCCTGTTTTGCGGGTAGCCCATTTAACCGACGTTCATTTAAAAGACAAATGGGAGGCCCCTGCCCGCTTTGCCAAATGCCTGCACCATGTACAGCGGCAAAAGGGTGTCGATTTTATTCTGAACGGGGGCGACATTGTTTTCGACATGAATAAGGAAAACATCGATACCATTAATACCGAATGGAAACTGTGGCATTCGGTCATTAAATCAGATTGCAGCCTGCCTATTCATTACATACTGGGAAACCACGACATCTGGTGGAACGAAGATGATAAGGGACAAGCCATCTATGGTAAAAAATATTCTATGGACCAGTTGAAGCTTATTACGCCGTATTATAGTTTCACCAAAAACGGCTGGAAGTTTATCATGCTTGATAGTGTTCACCTCGATTTTGATAATACCTGGTACATTGGCCGCCTGGGCGATGAGCAGTTCAACTGGCTGCAAAATGAGCTGGCCAATACACCGGTAACTATGCCCGTTTTAGTATTGTCGCACATCCCGCTGCTCACCGCAACCCAAATGATAGACGATATTGATGATAAAAGCAATAAATGGGAAATTTTAGGCGGAGATATGCACACCGATGTAAACAAAATAGTCAACCTGTTTTACCAGCATCCTAATGTAAAGCTGTGCCTGAGCGGCCACATCCACCTGCGCGATAAGGTTGTTTATAACAATGTAACCTATATATGCAACGGCGCGGTAAGCGGTGCCTGGTGGGAAGGCAACAAGCGCCAAACAGCTCCCGGCTACGGTTTGATCGACCTGTATGCCGATGGAAGTTTCGACGAGCAATACATTAATTATTGAGCCGTTTCGTACAAAACATTTACAAGCAAATACCGTTTTTATTTAAAAAGACGACATCATCATGAACCTATTGAAATTTATTATAGTAGGCGCTGCCGTTGGATACGGCGTTAACTACATTACGAAGAAGAACGAGAACGGCCGCTCATTAATTGATGACCTTGCCGATAGTGCACCAGGCTGGTTTGATAAGATCAAAGACCTTGCGGACAATGCCCTTGGTAAAGCCGGTAAAGTTGTGGAAGATGCAAGGGGCAGCTTGTAAACAATTTTAGAAACTATAAACTAATAAAGCCGCGATTTCGCGGCTTTATTAGTTTATGAAAAGCGGGGTTAAAACTAAACAGCATTGTTGCGCGTTATAACTGTACCCCAAAATTCAAAATAGTCCATGAATCTTTCAGATCAGATTAATCCGAAAGCCGCTTTTCCGTCCAAACATAAATATGTAAGCGCGCTGCTGTTGTTATTTATACTTCCCTTTTTTGCCAGTGCCGGCGGCTTCAGGTTCAAAATCAAGAATACCGCCAAAACTAACGTCGCCGTTTTTTACAAGATCACCAAAAGTAACGGGCAGTTTAAGATCAAGGCGCTCCTGAAACTAAACCCAGGCGAGGAAAAACTGAAAGAAGTGTCCGTTGCCAAAGGCGATACGGTTGCCTTTTACGGACAGGATGCAGAAGATCAAACCTCTTTGGTTGTAAAAAGAGACTATAATTTACTGAAAGCCGACGAAAAAAAGGTCCAGTACATCCCCATCATTATTCCGCAAAAACAAACATCCAATTTTGAATCGCTGGAAGGGTTGAGCGTTAAGCTGGAACATAATAAGGTGCTCAATTTTTTGCTGAAGATGGATTCGACATCGATGAGCAGTTTATCGATGATCGAGAAGAATTTCCAGAACGTTTATCCGCTCGGCACTTTTATTTTTGTCGACGTAAAAACAAACCGGCTGTTACTGCCTCCGCTGGAACCGTCATTCTGGAACAACAATGAAAATTACCTTACCGTTCAGGATAGTCTTTATGCAATGGTGAATAAGGGGCACAGCGGAATGGCCAACGCACAAGTAGCCTATTTCGTAGCTAAAATGTTCGATTCTCTGCGGGTTAATAATGCCGCCGAACTTGAATTTAAGGCCCGGCTGTCGCTCATCAGGTGGAAACCTACACCGCAGGCCAATATCTACCAGGTGTTTAATGACAAAGCTGTAGAAACCTTTTTACAGAATTGCTATGCACAAATAGACAATCCCGACGTGGAATATCAGCGGTACCGGCTTTACTTCCTGTCCTCTTACGAGCGGATAGACGACCTGGAGATCTACGGAAAGCAGTTCTACAATTTTGGTAACGAAACCGATATTTCCCTGAGCGCTCCATCGCAGGTTTTCAGCACTAACCTGGGTGTAATGTACACCAAGACCAAAACTTTAAGCAATTACTTTTCGGTACAGAATGCCGTGTTACGCACCAAAGCGTACGATTTCACATCGCAGTTGTTCAACAGCTTTAAAAAGAATGTGAGGAATAAGATCCTTACCCAAACCTATGCCGATCAGCACAAAATTTTAGCGGCCATTGTTGATGAATATAAAAGCCTGGTAGCTTATAATCCTGATCCTGTTAAATTAACCCTGCAAGCGGTCGACCCGAAAGATTCCAACCCGTCTATTGTGCCTATTCAAACAACCATTAATAACCTCACGCCTTATGCTGCCATGGCTGCCGATACCGGCCACACCGCTGCAGCAATAGCCAATAATTATAAAATAGACAGCTACAACAACAAGGTTAAGTTCTTCAATTCGCACCTGGCGGAAGAACGGAAACTATTTAAAGAGCTGGATCAAACTGATAACGATATCGATAAACTGTCGGAAGACAATCCCGACAAAGCCTTTAGCAGCACTACAAATTCTGCCGGTTTGTTAAAGGAAATAGAGGTGAACAGCGATATCGTGCGTAAGGAATAAGTCAAGGTATGCTGTGTGTCATATCTGGCGGCCTATTTCCATTTTTAATGGTATAGCCTTATCTTTAACGGCTAACCCAAAATTGATGTCTGCCGAGCTTAAAGCCTTCATTAGTCAGTATGTAACTCTCGATGCTGCCGAGCTGGATAATATTGCCGGGCGGTTTAAAAAGCGCAAGGTTGAGAAAAATAACTTCCTGCTGCAGCAGGGCGACGTTTGTGCCGACCTGATGTTTGTGCAGGAAGGATGCCTGCGCCTGTTTTATGTCGCCGATGATATCGAGGTGTCGGTTTGGTTCGCCTTTAAAAATTCGTCGGCCATAGATATATCAAGCTTTATCAGCGAACAACCATCGGCTTATTTTCTACAGGCCATTGAGGACAGCGAAGTGCTTTATCTGCCCAAGGCAGAACTGAACGCACTGTATCAAACGCATCCAAAGATGCAGGAAATGATGCGCCGTTTTTGGGAAGATGCTGTGCTTACGCTCATCGGCAGGTTTACCGCCCTGCAGCGCGATTCAGCCGCACAGCGTTACCTTGATTTGCTAAACAAACCGCCTTATATTCAAAAGATCCCGCAAAAATACCTGGCCTCATTTATCGGTGTTACGCCAACATCGTTAAGCCGCATCCGGAAAAATATCCGCTGATCAGTTCTTCAGGCCAATTTTGTGATTAGTGTAATCGAGCAGAAACTGGTTGTCATTAAAAAAGTCGATACTGAAAATAGTACGCGGGTCGTGCGTGTACGATGGGTTTTCAACCTGTGTTAAATTATAATCGCTGGTGGTAGTGTAATTATAGCTAAACCCTGAGTTGGTAGTTATTGTAACCGTTGAATTGGCCGGTAGCGTGGTTGAGTTGGCCGTGGCATTAGGATCTTCAATATTTGCAAACGCAGGAGTGCCGGTATCAAACAGCAACGAACCCTGTATGCTCTTGCCATTATAAGTAATGGTCGCCGCTATATTTGGCGAATAGCCCGCTGTGGTGCGTGACAGCGAATGCATCACGAAACCGTTAGAGCTCAAATCCTCGGGTACCAGGCCTATAGTGAGCAGCGCACTTACGTAAGTTCCGGTGGCAGAGTACTTGGTCTTATCGAACTTAGCCAGTTTAAACCCTTGCGTAACATTGGCAGGCATGGTAAAATAGCTAAGCGGACTTGCCATTTGCAATCCGTTAAAATTGGTGTTTGGGCCTACGCCAAATACGTCATTTTCGTGCGCATCAAGCTTGGTTCCGCTTTTGGTATCAATGGCTTTATAATACAGGAAAAAAGGTATGCGGCTGGTTTTTACAGAGCCGTTGTCGTCCCCTATATTAACTATGGCATAAGCCAGGTTACCGTATTCTTTGGTTCCTGCGGTGGCATCGCCATAGGTTAAGGTTGCTGTTTGTTTGGTAACGGTAATGCCGTTAACCACCAGCGAATCGCCGGTGATGATAAAGCCATTATCGTTCATCATATTTGCGGGGATCAATCCATCGGCATCAACGGTCATGGCCGATGAGCCGGTATCAAAAACACCTGCATAAACCGTTGTTACCGTCCCAACAGAAAACGGGATAAATACCCTGCGGTAAATAGTGCTCTGCACCTCGTAAAGGCCAAGCGTCGCAATGGGTTTGACAACAACCGGCGTTGGCGTTTTGCCGTCCTTTTTACAGGATGCCACAGATATGATTAAACATACACCAGCGGCCATAAGCAACCGGCGTAAAGTGTAAAATTTCCCCATACTATTTTGTAAGCGTTTTAAGCATTAAACCACATAACGGAAATTTATCCGTTTATGTATTGCCGATGGTTAAAAGTATAAATTATAGCGCAATTGTAAACCGGGCATCTAAAATAAATCGGCGGTACAATATATACGTGTGAGGCGTTACCATTAGTTGCTTAAAACAGTGTTTTGATGTGCAATAAATTGATAACTATATAATTAGTCGTATAGATTTAATTTGCTAAATTAGTGTAATTATAAACCGGCTCCCTGCCAATTAAACCATTTCCTTATGCAGCGTAGTGTCAAATATTTTTTGGGTGGACTACTGGTGGTGCTCATCCATACAGCCGGCCTTGCGCAGTTTAAGATCACCGGCAGAGTATTGAACCAGGCAGACACCAGACCCCTGCCTTATTGCAGCGTATTTTTAAAGAACGCTACCATAGGTGATAAGACGGCAACCGATGGAACCTTTAAACTGAAAAACATTCGTCCGGGCAAATACACCATGATATTTTCGATAATTGGTTTCGAGGCCTATAGCCAGGATGTAACCATTAGCGATGCCGATGTTACCTTGCCCGACGTTTTGATATTCCCTAAAACCATCGCATTGAACGAAGTAACCATAAAGCCTGATCCGTACCGCGAACGAAATTATGCGTGGTTTAAAGCCGATTTTTTAGGCAGATCGGCGCTGGCTAAGGAATGCAAAATTTTAAACCCGGACGTAGTTTACCTGAGCTACGATGAAAAGCAGGGGATCCTTTCGGGGTCGTCAACAGATTTTATTGAGATAGAGAACCAGGCGCTGGGTTACAGGGTGAAATACCTGTTAAAAGAGTTTACGCTGGATAACAAGGTTGAAAACGCCCGGAAGATCCATTATGAAGGCTCGGCCTTATTCGAAGAAATGAAGGGTAGCCCGGCTCAGCAGCAGCGCTGGGAAAAACGGCGGCTGGAGGTTTACCAAAATTCGCCGGAGCATTTTTTAAGAGCGCTGCTTGCCGGCAAGACAGAGGCGGAAGGGTTCAGGATGATGCAGCTGACCGGCGAGGGAAAATCGCTCAGGCCGGTTCTGTATGCACTAACCGGTAACGATATTTTACGGCCGACAGACGTACCCGAATTAACCGCGCTTACTTGTGATGGCAGCAGTATCCAAATAGATTATAACAAGAGCCACAAATTCAACCAGAATGGCGCAGCGAACAATGAATCTACTGTGCTGACCTTCAAAGAACCCTATATGTTTTTCGATGCCAACGGCGGGATTACCAATACGGCGGGGGTGGCCTTCAGCGGCGCATGGGGCCGGCATCGCATAGCCGAACTTTTGCCGATAGATTTTGCTATGCAGGAAAACGAAAACGGTCGTGCGCAAATTGCAGGCGTTGGTAATAATACCGCTCACGATGGTCTACTGAACCAGGCCTTGCTGAAAATGACTGCTGTATCAGATAGTTTGAACACAAACGCGGCTATCGAAAAGCTCTACCTGCAATCAGACAAACCGTATTACACCCTTAACGATACCTTGTGGTTTAAGGCCTATCTCCTCAATAATAATTACCTGATGCCAACGGAAAAAAGCGGTATAATGAACGTTGATATTTTGAACGATAGCAGTAAGGTTATTAAGCAATATCGTTTCCCGGTTGGGCAGGGCCTTACGTGGGGCAACAT
>DATCQV010000188.1:0-2699 GCA_036569325.1 Mucilaginibacter sp.
GTCGTAAACCAGGTCTTTATTATAGAATTTCAGGTCGTTGGTGGTGATATTAAATGATACCGCCTTGCTTTCGCCGGGCTGCAGTTTTATCTTCTTAAATCCTTTCAGTTCCTTAACCGAACGGCTGATACTGGCAACCGGATCGCTGATGTAGAGCTGTACAACTTCCTCGCCGGCATAGCTGCCGGTATTGGTCACCGTTACCGTAGCTTTTAGTGTTGTATTGCCTACCGGATTGGTTTTATCCAGTTGTACGCTGCTATAACTGAATGTAGTATAGCTCAGGCCGTAACCGAACGGGTACAACGGGTCATTTGAAATATCCAGGTAGTCCGATTTAAATTTAGCGCCGCCTTTTCCATCAAACGGGCGGCCGGTATTTTTGTGGTTATAATATAAAGGTATCTGCCCTACGCTGCGGGGGAAGGTGGCTGTGATCTTTCCCGATGGGTTATAATTGCCAAAAAGTACGTCAGCAACGGCGTTTCCGGCCTCTGTACCTGGTGCCCATACATCAAGGATGGCGGCTGCATGCTTGTCTTCCCATGTCAGGGTTAGCGGGCGGCCGTTAAACAGCACAATCACCAGTGGTTTACCTGTTTTGGCCAGTGCTTTTAATAATTCTCTCTGATTTTCAGGAATACTGATATCCGAACGGCTCGATGATTCGCCGGTCATATTAGCTGATTCACCAACGACGGCGACAATCACATCGGCTTTATTAGCAGTCGCCACAGCCTCATCGATCATTTCCTGCGGTGAGCGCGGATCTTTCTTTTCGGGGCCGGTCAGCGCAAATGCGCGGATGCTTAATAGTGAGTCGTCAGTAAAGTTGGCGCCTTTGGCATAAAGCACTTTCACGTTATCGCCAACCATATTTTTAATACCTTCGGCAACACTCACAGATTTATTAGGATCGCCGGCTATTACCCAGGTGCCCAGCATTTCAGAATGATTGTCGGCAGCAGGACCGATGAGCGCTATCGTACCCGATCTTTTCAGCGGCAAGGTCTGGTTTTGATTTTTCAGCAATACAAATGAGTGTTCGGCTATGGTACGCGCAAACTTGCGGGTGTCATCATTAAACACATCGTTTTTTTCGCGACCGGCATTAATAGATTTATAAGGGTTAGCGAACAAACCCAGTTTATATTTTGCCTCTAATACACGGCGGCAAGCCTGGTCAATTTCGGCCTGAGTGATCTTTCCTTCTTTTAATGATTTCTTTAGCGTGGTTAAAAAGCCCTCTCCTACCATATCCATATCCAGGCCGGCTTTCAATGCCAATGCTGCTACAGTTTGCAGATCGCCGAGGCCGTGATTGGTAACCTCATTCAAGGCAGTATAGTCAGAAACGACGAAACCTTTAAAACCCCATTGCTTACGCAGCAGATCGGTCAGCAACCATTTATTAACCGTTGCCGGCATATCATTAATGGTATTGAACGAGCTCATGAAACTGCCAGCACCGGCATCAACCGCTGCTTTGTAAGGCGGCAGGTAATCCTGGTACATTTTGTTCAGGCTCATATCAACAGTATTATATTCGCGGCCGGCTTCTGCACCGCCGTATAAAGCAAAGTGCTTCACACAAGCCATTACCGCGTCGGCATCCATCATGCTTTTGCCCTGGTAACCTTTCACCATTGCCTTTGCCACCTGCGAACCATACCAGGCATCCTCACCCGATCCTTCCGAGATCCGTCCCCAGCGCGGATCGCGTGCAATATCAACCATTGGCGAGAAAACCCAGTTTAAGCCCTCGGCGGTAGCTTCTTTCGCTGCGTTTCGAGCCGATTGCTCAATCAAAGCCATATCCCAGGTAGCAGAAATACCCAGCGGAATAGGGAATATGGTACGATGCCCGTGAATAACATCCAAACCGAAGATCAAAGGAATATGCAGACGTGAGTTTTTAACGGCCACGTCCTGGTACCTCGAAATACTTTCGGTTCCCCAGGTGCCGAAGATGCCGCCGATCTCGCCGCGCTTAAGTTTATCCTCAATACCCTTGCTCATGGTAGTGCCTGTTGCCACGTTGCCCGTAACCGCCAGGTTAAGCTGACCGATCTTTTCGTCAACCGTCATTTTTTTCATCAGTCCCGAAACAAAGGCGTCCATTTTGGCGTCGCCCGATTTGGTTTGTGCCGACGCCTTAAAACCGGGTACGGCGGTAACAAAAAGCATTGCAGTTGCAATGGCAGATCTTACCAGGGTATTTTTATTCATCTTTACGAATTGTAAGGTTATTGGATGGATTGAAAACTCAAACTAATATAACTTAATTAATTGTTGTTTCCGTAAGCTTATTTTGTGTTCAGTAATTGGTTCTGCACTACATTAAAACATAGTGTATTATTGACACAAGAGTAATATTATAATTTTAATAATCAAAGTATTTTTGTAGAATAGCAAAAATGTTGACTAAAAACGAGCTCAAGGAATATAGCGATAATGCCCGCGCAAACTATTTACCCCACATTTCGATAGATTGTGTGGTATTTGGTTTTCATGAAGGCCTGCTGAAGGTTTTGGTTCTTGAAGTAAAGAATGACAGCCACTGGTACCTGCCCGGCGGCTTTGTATTAAAGCAGGAACCCATTGAAACCGCCGCCAATCGCATATTAAAGGAACGTACCGGCCTTGACGAGATATTTTTGCAGCAGTTTCATGTTTTTGGTGATCCGGAGCGCGCCAAA
>DATCQV010000189.1:0-35937 GCA_036569325.1 Mucilaginibacter sp.
GGCCTATGTTTGTTGCGATTTTGTGCAATGGCAGGTTTTTACCGCCGATGTTATAGGTGTGATATTCAATTTCCTCCCGCACATCCAGCAAATTTAAGCTTTCGCCGTTTTGCATCCGGTTAAACAATTCCTTACTGGTTATTGGGGACATCCGTTTTTTTGCCTTGTGATACCGTGAGGTTAATGCGTGTTCCGTTACTGGTTTTCGACAGCGAATCCGTCTTTGCCGGGAATTGCGATACCACTACCAGATTGGTCGAATCGGTTATCGCGCCCTGGTAAGTGATCGTACCAAGAGTTAATCCACCGTTCCTGATCACGAATTTTGCAGCGTCAAGGTCCTGGTTCACCAGGTCGGGGATATCCACTTCGCTGGCACCTGCGCCATTGCCCAGTACCAGATCGATGCGTGAGCCTTTTGGGATCTTGGTTCCCGGTTTGATGTCCTGTCCACCAAATTTAACTTCAAGGATGCGGTCCCGGGCGATGTCTGATTTATAAGTGGTGTCGCCCACCTTTAGTCCATAATTGGCCAGCGTGGCTATAGCTTCACGATAGGTGTACGGTTCCAGGTCGGGCATGGAAACGGGTGGTGCCTGGCGGGTAACCACCGTCAGATAAATGGTACGGTTTTCTTTAACGTTGGTTCCGGGATCTGGGTCTTGCTCTACCACCGAGCCGGGAGCCTGATCAAGCACATAAACCGAATCAATCTTATAGTCGAAACCCTGCTCTTTCAGTATGCTCATGGCTTTATCAACCTGCAGGCCTTTTAATTGCGGTACCGGGATGCCTGTACCATGCCGTGTATAAAAGCTTAAGCTAAAAAAGACGATCATCACTACCAGCACAACGGTAGCAACCGCTAATATCAGGGTAATACGGAATTGCTTTGTTTTTAAATAAGCCCAAAATTTACTCATTCGTTTTCTTAGGAAATTGTCGTTCAAACATAATTGAAAAAAACCGGAAAACGGAATTTCGCTTCCGAATTGAGTACCGAATATTAGGCCCGGGCATCAGACATCTAAACGAAAATATGTGCTATCTAATACACTACGCCGCTGACTTTATCGAATCTGGCGGAATATTTTTCACTTGATCAACCTCGTAAATAAGAGTTCGGTCATTTAAGTTTGTTACTCAATTTAGTTGAATAGGATAATTTTACTGCATTTTGAATACGCCCCGTTTCTCAAACGTCTCCGATAAAATGATCGAAGTATTCGTTTCCCCGAATTGCTGCAACTGACCAATAATGGCCTCCAGTCTTTTGGTGGTCGATGTCGCTACCTTCATCATCAGGCAGTTGTAGCCGGTAATGCTGTAGCATTCCAGTATTTCGGGTATCTCTTCAATTTTTTTGATCACTCCGGCATGGGTGAGGCCTGATTTCAGTGTGATGAATGCATTAACCGCCAAACCTATTTTATCATGATCTATGCGGGTGGTGTAGCCGGTTATGATACCTTCATCTTCCATCTTTTTGATGCGCTCGCTTACAGCAGGTCCGCTAAGTCCCACGCGTTTGCCGATTTCGGTGATGGATATTCGTGCATCCAATTCCAGTTCGTGAAGGATGGACGCATTAAGATCGCCAATAGTCTTGCTAATTAAATTATTTTCCATAAATACCTTAAAAAACAATGCAAAATATAGAAACAGCTTAAATATTCAAATACCGTAATATTGAATGCGTGATAATTTTGAATAACCAATTATTCAAATGAAAAAGATCATACTATTATTTTTATCGCTGCTTCCAGGCATCATGCTATTCGCCCAAAGCGCAACCACGCCAACCCCGCAAATTTTCCAGGAAGGCGTCATCAGCAAGGGCGACTACGAATCGCACCCCGCATTTTCGCCAACCGGCGATACGCTGTATTTTATCAAATGCAGCTTCGATCTCAAAGTATCGGCCATTTGCGTATCCTACAAACGCAACGGCAAATGGACCGAACCGGAAGTAGCCTCTTTCTCCGGCCATTATATGGATGCCGACCCGTTCGTAGCGCGCGACGGCAAAACGCTGTATTTTATGTCGAACCGCCCCCTCAAAGAAGGCGACCCTGTAAAGGATGATACGGATATATTCGTGGTGAAGCTGACGGCGTCGGGCTGGGGCGCACTCGTACGACTCGAAGCGCCGGTGAATAGTGAGGCAGATGAATATTATCCAACCATTGCCGATAATGGCAACATCTATTTCGGGTCGCCGAGGAAGGGCGGCCTGGGCGGGAGCGATATCTGGCGCTGCCGCTACGAGAATGGCAAATACCTACCCGCCGAAAACCTGGGCGACGCCATCAACACGCCGGGCAATGATTTTGAGGCCTTTATCGCGCCCGATGAATCGTACATTATCTACAATTCAAACCCGACAGGTTTTATGCACCTTGATTTCTACATCAGCTACAATATCAATGGTAAATGGACAAAAGCCGTAAAACTGCCCGAGCCGCTAAACTCCGATGGCATCGAATGGTCGCCCAAGGTAACGAGAGATAAAAAATGGTTCTATTTCAGCAGCACCCGTAACCGTTGGGCAGACACACCTGCCAAAGCCGAGGATATGCAACAGTTAAACAAGCGTCTTCAAAGCGCAGGTAATAGTCTGGCAGATATTTATATAGTTGATTTTAGGGAGATAGAGAAGCTAAGGAAATGATATCGATGTGCGGATGTGCAGATGAAAAATGATGATTTGAATGCCTTAATAACGGTGGAACAGGTAATAACAAATATAAATGCATCCGCACATCCATCATCCGCACATTAAATCGTATAATGCGCAATCACATCCTCCGGAACTTTCACACCACGACCGGTAGCCATGTCGATCATTACATAATCAAAATAACCATCGCAGCAAACCTTGGTAGTCGCCTTATTGGTAATGATAAACTGCACCCTGCAGCCTTTATCGTTAATGCTCTCGATGCCAGTTTGAACAATGAAGTAATCGCCCATGGTTAAAGCCCGTTTATAATCCACATGCGCGGTGCGGATCACCCAGCCAAAGCCGCGCTCCATGAACTTTTCCATGCCCATGCCATAGCAGCGCTCCATCTGCTCATAACGGGCAGCCAGCACATAATCAAAATACTTGCTGTTGTGCACATGCTGAAACATGTCGATATCATCGGGCCGCACGCGGAATTCGGTTTCAAATTTGGAATAGATGAGTGGTGTTTCCATGGGGCAAAGATAGTGAGTGGTTGATTAAGTTGATTAGGTTGATTGAGTTGGAATAAGTTAGAAAAAATCTTCGCGTTAGGGATGGAAGTGGATACCGGCCCGAGCCTAAGGCCTGCAGGCGTATGAACGTACAGCCCGGGCCGCAGGCAACGCCCGCATTATCCCTTTTGTCTGAACCGGGATTAAGCAGATTTATACGATTTATTGGATGAATATCAAATTAATTAAGTCAAACAAATCTCAATCAACAAAAAATCATCTGATAAATCCCTTATCTGTTTAATCCCGGTTCAGACAATTATAAATTAAATAATAATCTTTCACAATCCAGCTCAATCAACTTATTCTAACCTAATTAACTTAATCAACCACTCACTAACCCACCCATCAACTAATTCCACCCACCCTCTTGCACATTCCATAAACAAACACTACCTTTGCACCCACAATTAATCAAATATTTACGCTTTAATATTATTCAAGTAATGTATTTAAGTTCAGAAGCAAAGGCAGAGATCTTTGCAAAACACGGTAAAAACGCTGCCGATACAGGTACAGCAGAAGGTCAGGTAGCATTATTTACCTACCGCATTGCACACTTAACCGGTCACCTGAAAAAAAACAAACACGATTTTTCAACCCAGTTATCACTGCAAAAATTAGTAGGTAAACGCCGCGCATTGCTGGCATACCTGTACAAAAAAGACATTGAAAGGTATCGTGCTATCATCAAAGCTTTATCGCTGAGGGATATCATCAAATAACTTTTGTTATTTTTTCAAAAAAAGCCGTCCGATTTTCCGGATGGCTTTTTTACTTTTAACCGTTGTATTTTTACCTGTGAAAACAAACCGTGAGCCGGTATAGCTCAGCTACCCTTTAAAGGGCATTATTTACCGAAAAACAAATAATACACACATAAAAATCCGGTGCGCTCTGAAGATGAAAAGCGCATCAAAACACAAACAAGATGAGTTTAAATGTAATTAAAAAGGTTATCGATTTAGGTGACGGCCGCACCATTGAGATCGAAACCGGTAAACTGGCCAAACAAGCCGATGGCTCGGTAGTAGTGAAAATGGGCGACACCATGTTGCTGGCTACTGTCGTATCATCGCCCGAAGCAAAAGAAGGCGTTGATTTTCTACCTCTGTCAGTTGATTACCAGGAAAAATATGCAGCTACAGGCCGTATTCCAGGTGGTTTTTTACGCCGTGAGGCACGTTTGTCAGACTACGAGGTGTTGATCTCACGTCTGGTCGACCGCGCTTTACGCCCAATGTTCCCTGAAGATTATCACGCTGATACCCAGGTGATGATCACCCTGATCTCGGCCGATAAAAACATTATGCCCGACTGCCTTGCAGGTTTAGCGGCATCAGCAGCTTTGTCGGTTTCTGATATTCCGTTCAACGGCCCGATATCAGAAGTTCGCGTCGCCAAGATCGACGGTAAACTGGTGATCAACCCAACCATGAGCGAATTAGAAAATGCTACTTTAGAATTCATCGTGGCAGGTTCTGAGCACGATATCAACATGGTGGAAGGTGAATCGAAAGAGATCCAGGAAGAAGAGTTGGTTGAAGCAATTAAATTTGCACATACTGCTATCAAACACCAGTGCTTTATCCAGAAAGAGCTGACAGTTGCAGTTGGTAAAACCGAAAAACGCGTTTACAGCCACGAAAATAGCAATGAAGACTTGAAAAAGGCTATCTACGCCGCTACCTACGACCAGGTTTACGCTATTGCCGGTGCCGCTTCTGCCAAAGAAGAACGTGCTGCAAAATTCAAAGAAGTACGTGATAACTACATCGAAACCTTAGGTGAGATCGATGACGTTACCAAATTCCTGGCTAAGAAATACTATCACGATGTAGAGTATGATGCTATCCGTAACCTCGTATTAGACGAAGGCAAACGTTTAGATGGTCGTTCTACTACCCAAATCCGCCCTATATGGAGCGAAGTTGGCTACCTGCCATCTGCTCACGGTTCTGCAGTATTCACGCGTGGCGAAACACAATCATTAACCACCGTTACCTTAGGTGCTAAGGACGATGAGCAAATGATTGACGGTGCCTTTATTAACGGTTACCAGAAATTTATGCTGCACTACAACTTCCCTGGTTTTTCAACCGGTGAGGTTCGCCCGAACAGGGGAGCAGGCCGCCGCGAGATTGGTCACGGTAACCTTGCCCAGCGTTCGCTGAAACAGGTATTACCGTCTGACGATGAGAATCCATACACCATCCGCGTTGTTTCTGATATTTTGGAATCAAACGGTTCATCATCAATGGCTACGGTTTGTGCCGGTACATTGGCACTGATGGATGCAGGCGTGAAAATTAAGTCGCCGGTATCAGGTATCGCAATGGGCTTGATCACCAACGAAATGGGTACCAAATATGCTATACTTTCTGATATTTTGGGTGATGAGGATCACCTGGGCGATATGGACTTTAAAGTTACAGGTACTGCAAACGGTATTGTTGCCGTGCAAATGGACCTGAAGATTAACGGTCTGTCGTACGAAGTATTGACCAACGCCCTGCACCAGGCAAAAGAAGGCCGTCTTCATATCCTCGGCGAAATGAAGAAAACCATCGAGCAGCCTCGTGAGGACTACAAACCACATGCACCGCGCATCATCACCATTAAGATCGATAAAGAATTTATTGGTGCGGTTATCGGGCCGGGTGGTAAAATTATCCAGGAAATGCAGCGCGAAACTGGTGCTACTATTTCTATCGAGGAAGTGGGTAACCAGGGTATCGTGCAGATCTTCGCTGATAACAAGGAATCGATTGATGCTGCGGTTCGCCGTATCAAAGCTATCGCTTCAAAACCCGAAGTTGGTGAAATCTACGAGGGTAAAGTTAAATCGATCATGCCGTTCGGAGCGTTCGTTGAGATTATGCCTGGTAAAGACGGCCTGTTGCACATCTCGGAGATCGATCACAAACGTTTTGAAACTATGGATGGTATTTTCCAGATTGGCGACGAAGTACGTGTGAAATTGCTTGACATAGACAAACAAGGTAAACTGAAGCTTTCCCGCAAAGCTTTATTGCCTAAGCCTGAAAAGCAATAAGTGGTTGAATGGTTGATTGAGTTAGAGTAAGTTGAATGAGTTGTTTCTCAATTTGTTAACTTAATCAACCATTTAACCAGAACAACTTAAATAACTAAAAAATATAAAACCCTCATAGCGAGGGTTTTATATTTTATTTACGAACTTTTTAAAACAAATACAAAGTTTCTGCATTATTATCAGTTAATGTTAAAGTGATAAAACCGTTAAGTCCGATCCCTAATACAAACAATGGCTTCTACTAATAAAGATCCTTTAGATTTTATAAATAACAATTCTTCGGGAATACAGTCGGGCTCGCAGGCGGATTTAGTTCAGTTGTTATTATATGAAATTATCAGGGTTAAAGAACTGATAACCTATTACGATTCTATTCCCAACGGAGGCGGTCAGCTCGGCTCCTCAATTTTGAATGAGCTTGTCTCCGAAGCTTACAGTTCCCTTGTGAACTATGATACCGTGCTGATGCAGAAATACTACGACCTGCTGCTCAATTGTGATTGATTTTTGAGTCTGGAAGTCGGGAAGTCAGTAAAGTCCGAAAAATGGAAGCAAAGACACCTCTCAAAAATTTAAATTCTCTCCTGTAACCATTCCTGAAAAATACTTGTCTCACATTTTGTATGTTCGGGGTTGAACAGCTATTGTATCGAAGCCGGACGCTTTAGATTTTAACTGAGTTTATTAATTTATTGATAGCCAAAGCATTAATAAACTGGCATTGTCTTCGTTAACTTGAAACCAAAATCGCACCTATCATGTTTAAAAACTACTTTAAGATCGCCTTCCGAAACCTTTGGAGGAATAAGAGCTTTTCCGCTATTAACATTTTCGGCCTTGCCATTGGTTTGGCTGTTTGTTTGCTGATAACCCTTTTTGTGATCGATGAATTGAGCTACGACAAGTATAATCTTAATGCCGACCGCATCTATCGCATCAGCTCTGATTTTAAGGTAAATGGCAGCTTTTTTAACGATAAGGAGTCGCCTGCGCCAATGGCGGCTACTATGGCCAAAGAATATCCGGGAATTGAGGATGCCACCCGTATAAAGTACATCGGCAAAACGCTGGTTAAAAAGGATAACCAGACAATTACTGAAGAAAATACTTTTTATGGCGATGCCAACATGTTTAAGATCTTTACGCTGCCTTTTATTTCCGGTGATCCGAACACTGCACTTAGTCAACCGCGCTCGATCGTCATATCTGAGGACGTTGCAAAGAAATACTTTAACAGCATTGATGTTATTGGCAAAACAATGCACCTTGATAATACTGCCGACTATAAAATTACCGGGTTAATAAAAAATACGCCCGCTCAGTCGCACGTGCATTTTCATATCATTAAAGCCATGGCCGGCCTCGACGAAAGCCGCCGCACCGAATGGACAAGCCAGGATTTCCTGACCTACATTATGGTAAAGCCCGGGGTTACACAACACGATCTGGACGGCTATTTAAGGCAGGCTACAAAAAAATACGCCGAACCTGAACTGATCCAATATATTCACAGTTCCATATCCGACCTGGAAGGCAAAGGCGATCATTTCCGGTTTGCTACCACGCCAATTACTAAAATACACCTGTTTTCAACCACCAGCGGTGAGGTTGAGCCATCGGGCAATATCCAATACGTTTACATATTCATCGTCATAGCGGCATTTATCCTGTTTATCGCCTGCATAAACTTCATGAACCTTTCAACCGCACGCTCCGCCGGCCGCGCCCGAGAAGTTGGCGTACGCAAGGTTTTAGGCTCAGGCCGGGCCTCACTGATCTACCAGTTCCTGACAGAATCGACGCTTACCGGTTTTATTGCATTGCTTATTGCTTTGTTTTTCGCCGCGCTGTTGTTGCCTTATTTCAATATGCTGGCGGGCAAACATATCGCCTTAAACTTTATTGCTACTGTATGGCTGGTGCCCGGGCTTTTAGGAGTTACGGTAATTATTGGCTTAATGGCCGGGCTTTATCCAGCCTTCTTTATGTCGGCATTTCTGCCCGTACAGGTTTTAAAGGGAAAACTGGCATCCGGTTTTAAAGGCAGTTGGTTGCGTAACAGTCTGGTGGTTTTTCAGTTTGCTACAGTGATCATGCTGATAGTAGGTACATTGGTAATTAATAACCAACTGAGCTATATCCGCAATAAAAAATTAGGATACAGCCGCGAACAGGTGCTGGTGGTCAAGAACATCGCCTCGCTTTACCTGCACGCAAAATCATTTAAAGAAGATGTACTTAAATTAAGTGGCGTCGAGTCGGGCACCATGACCTCTTTCCTGCCAACCGATGCCCCTGCGGTTACCGATGTTTACTCGAAGGACGCTGCTAAGAGTCCGGGCCAATCTACAGGCTTAACTTCATGGACGGTAGATGAGGATTATATCCCTACGCTCGGCATAAAAATGGCCTATGGCCGGAATTTCTTAAAAGAAAACATCAGCGATTCTACAGCTATCATTGTTAATGAAACCGCCGCGGCTATGCTGGGCTTTCAAAAACCGCTTGATAAAAAGCTTTACCGCGGAGATGCCAAAAATGGTATCGCTTACAATATCATAGGTGTGGTTAAAGATTTCAATTTCGGTTCGCTGCGCAACAGAATAGCACCGATGGTGCTGACGCTCGGTGTCGACAGAGGTATGATGGCATTCAAAGTGACCACCAAAAATCTTCCCGCGCTGATTTCAAAAATTGAAAACCTGTATCACAGCGCCGACGCCAATATGGCTGGTCAGCCTTTTGAGTATTCGTTCATGGATGACGATTTTAATCACGTGTACCAATCAGAGCAAAACACCGGTAAGATCTTTATGTGTTTTGCTTTCTTCGCTATCCTGATAGCGTGTTTGGGTTTATTCGGCCTGGTAACTTACGCGGCCGAGCAGCGCACCAAAGAGATCGGTATCCGCAAGGTACTTGGAGCCAGCGTAGCAAGTATCGTAAGCATGCTTTCCAGCGATTTCCTGAAGCTTGTAGCCATAGCCGCACTGATTGCCTTCCCTGTGGGATGGTATGCCATGAATCACTGGCTGCAGGGCTTTGCCTACCGCACTTCTGTTAGTTGGTGGGTGTTTGTAGTAGCAGGCATATTATCAGTGTTTATAACTGTTGCAACGGTAAGTTTCCGCGCTATCAAAGCCGCCCTGATGAACCCGGTGAATAGTTTGCGTTCGGAATAGAGATCAGCGGTTAGTTAATTAGAGATCAGGGTAATAGCAAAACTTATGAAGTTTTAAAACTTTCGTAAGTTTAACTCCCATTTTTTCCAATCTCTGATTAACTAACCTCTAATCACTAATTACTAATTACCCATTAGGACACTCAATATCCCATCCATGCAACGGCGAACATTGGTTGTTGGTGAGCGAAGCCACGCAGGTTGCAAAGCGCGGATAATCGGTGCTGAAATGGCCGCATGAGGCATTGCACTGCGCATAAGCAGTATTACAATCAACAAGTCCACCTTTAATTTTCGACATTTCGGTACGGCTGAGCGGCGACATACCATTCTCATTTAAGTTTTTCATACTTTTTGTATATATAAGGTTTAATAATTAGTTAAAGATAAGTAATAGTTAATAAAAACTCCCCAGGCTTCCAAAACTTCCTGATCTTAAATTAAGTAACTGCTCTCTACGCCCTAATCAACCAATCTCTATTCTCCGCCCAACTAATCTACAATCTCTAACCACTAATCCCTATATTTGCAATATGAACCACCTCGTAGCCCCATCCATTTTAGCGGCCGACTTTGCCAATCTGCAACGTGATATTGAGTTTATCAATTCCAGCGATGCCGACTGGATCCACGTTGATATTATGGACGGTATGTTCGTGCCGAATGTCTCTTTTGGCTTTCCGGTGGTTCAGGCGGTAAATAAGCACGCCACAAAGCCGCTTGATGTTCATCTGATGATCGTCGATCCTGATCGTTATATAAAAAACTTCAAGGATGCAGGAGCATCTGGCATCACGGTTCATTATGAGGCATGTCCCAACCTGCATCGCACGGTGCAGCATATCAAAGAGGTAGGTTGCCGCGCCTGTGTGGCGCTTAATCCGCATACGCCGGTTGCCCTGCTTGATGATATTGTGGAGGATCTGGATATGGTGCTCATCATGTCGGTAAATCCGGGTTTCGGCGGGCAGAAATTCATCGCCAACACGTACAAGAAACTGCACGACATTAAAGAATTGAGCGCCCGTAAAAATCCCGGTTTATACATTGAGGTTGATGGGGGAGTAGATCAAACAAACGTTGTTCAACTACTCGAAGCCGGCGCGAACGTATTGGTTGCCGGTAATTCGGTCTTTTCAGCAAAAGACCCCGCGGCGGCAGTTACAAATCTGAAAAACGCATCACCCGCCGGCCGATCATGATATAAGCCTGACAATAAAATCCCGTAATTTTTTTCATATTTAAAATTCTTAGTGGCAATTAAGGGTTAATACTATCATTTTTCAAAAAAAGCAAATAAACGCTATTGATATTGTCAAATTCGCTAACTTCGGCCCATCCGAATACGAAGTTGTTAATTTGTAAACAAAGCAACTAAACCAATTATTTAAACAAAATGGAGTCGTCAATGAGTAACAACTCAGCGATATTTCCATCAGAATAGAAAACAAATTAAGAAAATGAAACATAATTTTGGAGCCGGTCCAGGCATCTTACCTCACGAGGTTTTAAAACAGGCAGCAGCAGCAGTCGTTGATTTTGGCGGAATAGGTTTGTCTATTTTAGAGATCTCGCACCGCTCGCCTGAGTTTGAATCGGTGTTGGATGAGGCTGTAAAACTGGTGAAAGAACTGTTAAACGTTCCCGAAGGTTACTCTGTTTTATTTATGCAGGGCGGCGCCAGCACACAGTTTGCTTTAGCTCCTTATAACCTGCTGCCAGATGGCGGCAAAGCCGCATACCTTGAAACCGGCGTTTGGGCAAATAAGGCACTTAAGGAAGCCAAGTTTTTTGGCGATGTGGAGATCGTAGCTACATCGAAAGAAAAGAATTTTACCTATATCCCTAAAGATTATAAAGTTCCTGCTGATGCGGCCTACTTCCACATCACATCAAATAACACCATTTACGGAACACAATTACAGGAATTCCCTAAATCACCTATCCCGGTGGTATGCGATATGTCGTCCGACATCTTCAGCCGTAAGATCAATGTTGCAGATTTCGGCCTGATCTATGCCGGTGCACAGAAAAATATGGGTCCTGCGGGAGCTACGCTGGTTATCGTGAAAGATTCGCTGCTGGGTAAAACCGGTCGTAAGATACCGTCAATGTTCAACTACCAGACGCAGATAGAAGGCGGGTCGATGTACAACACACCTCCGGTATTTGCCATCTATGTTTCGATGCTTACCCTCAACTGGCTGAAATCGAAGGGCGGTGTGGCGGCTATCGAACAGGAAAACATTGCCAAAGCGCGTGTATTGTATGAGGAAATTGACCGCAACCCGCTGTTCAAAGCAGTTGCCGAAGTGGAAGACCGCTCGCACATGAACGTTTGTTTCGTAATGGAAAATCCTGAACTGGAAAAACCATTCTTGCGCCTTTGCGAAGATAAAGGTATCGTGGGCATCAAAGGCCATAGAAGCGTAGGTGGTTTTCGCGCCTCAATTTATAACGCATTGCCTATCACCAGCGTTTACGTGCTGATAGATGCCATGCAGGAATTTGCTGAGAAAAATAAAATTTAGTTAAATGATTGATTAAGTTGATTGAGTGAGTAGTTCATTTTTCAATTTAATCAACCTAATCTAACTTAATCAACCCAATCAACTTTTAATCATGATCAAAATACTCGCCAACGATGGCATCGACCCTATAGGAAAAAAAATGCTGGAAGATGCCGGCTTTTTTGTAGATACGAATAACATATCGCAGGATGAGCTTCCTGTTAAATTGCAGGAATACGACGCTATTACCGTGCGCAGCGCCACCAAAGTGCGTAAAGCCCTGATAGACGCCTGCCCTAACCTTAAACTGATAGGGCGCGGCGGTGTAGGTGTTGATAACATCGACGTTGACTATGCTAAAGAAAAAGGCATCGGCGTTTATAACACCCCTGCTTCATCTTCATTATCAGTTGCCGAATTGGTATTTGCTCAGCTTTTTGGCTGCGTGCGTTTCCTGCCTGATAGCAACCGTAAAATGCCGGTTGAAGGTAATACCAAATTTAACGACCTGAAGAAAGCCTATGCCAAGGGCATCGAGCTGCGCGATAAAACTTTAGGTATCGTAGGTTTCGGCCGTATCGGCCGCGAGGTGGCAAAAATTGCCATTGGTGTAGGTATGAACGTGCTGGCTTATGATCTGTACCCGTTCAACCCTGAACTGGAATTAACCTTAGGCGGTGGACTCAAAGTTAACGCTTCTGTTAAAACTGCAACGCTGGAAGAGATCATCAAAACTGCTGATTTTATTACCCTGCATACCCCGTTTGTCGACAAAGCGCTGATCGGTGCAGAAGAACTCGCACAAATGAAAAAAGGCGCAGGCCTTGTAAACATTTCCCGCGGTGGTTTGATCGATGAATTAGCTTTGATCGACGCGCTGAACAGTGGCCAGGTTTCGTTTGCGGCTTTAGACGTATTTGATAATGAACCAACCCCTCGCGAAGAGATCATTAAACATCCAAAAATTTCACTAACCCCGCATATCGGCGCAGCCACCAACGAAGCCCAGGAGCGTATTGGTGTTGAACTGGCCAGTTTGATAATAGGGCATTTTAAAGGATAAGAAAGAAATATTTAAATAATAAAGGCTGTCAATTTACACTGCCCCCAAAAAGTTAGACACTATTTGGGGGCATTTTTATGATTGGCAGCCTTTTGTATTTACAGAACATGCAAAAACGGGTGTCGTGCTGAGGCACTCAAAGCATGCGGGCTGGCCTCGCTGAGCGACATCGCCAACTATGCGCGTGGACTATGGCCTTTGCGCTCATCCTTCGAGTGCCTCAGGATGACACCTATGTTTGACGGCGAGTTTAAGTTTCACTATAAATTATACGCAACCCCCTTCTCCGGAATCGTCACCCCGTACCCATCCACCTCCAAAGCATCTTTCAACGCCTGCATACTCAAAGCTTCTCCATGTACTAAAAACACATTTTTCAGTTTAGTTTTATCTTGCTGCTTTACCGTCTCCATTAAATCCTCATGATCGCCATGGGCACTCAATACATCTGTTTGCTTGATGGTAGCATAAACAGCCAGGTCGCGGTCTTTAATATGGACGATGGAATCGCCTCTTAAAAGGCGGTGTCCTAAAGTACCCTTAGCGCAATAGCCTATGAATAGGATGGTACAATAGTAATTCTGAATATTATAAAATAAATGATCCTGTATACGCCCGCCCTCCAGCATACCCGCAGAGGATATAATAATACAAGGCTCCCAGTAATTAGATACCTGCCGGCTGTCTTTCAGTGTTTCTACATATTCAAGGTTCTTAAACTCAAATTCGTCGCCCCGTTTCTGGTAAAATTCCTGGGCTTCCTTGTTAACCAGGTAATGATATTTCCTGAACACCTCAGTCGATCGCGTTGCCAGCGGACTATCCACAAATACCTTAACTGGCGGCAATAACCCGCTGCTGAAAATCTTGTTTAACGAAAATACCAGTGATTGCGTGCGCCCGATACTAAAAGCCGGGATAATCAACCGGCCCTGTTCTTTTATACAAGCCCTTTCTATCACTTCGGTCAGCGTTTCCTCAACCGATTTATCGCGGGTATGCATGCGCCCGCCGTAGGTCGATTCGGTTACCAGGTAATCAACCGGCGGCAAAGGCTGCGGGTCATCCAGCACCGGGTAGTTCGTCCGGCCGATATCGCCCGTAAAAGCAATAGATTTCTCTATACCATCTTCCGTTACCTTAAATACTGCTGCCGCCGCGCCCAGCAAATGGCCCACCGGAATAAACGTTAACTCAATATCCCCATTAATGCGGAACGGTTTATTAAAGCCGATGGTGACAAACCGGTCGACGGTGTCCATCACATGCTTCTGTAGATATAAGGGCTGCGCGCCGCTGTTATATTTGCCTTTGCGATGCTTGCGGCCCTTGTCGGCTTTGTGAAGAAAAATATTTACCGAATCCAAAAGCAGCAGTTCGGTCAGATCGGCAGTAGGGGCGGTGCATAAGATCTGCCCCTCAAATCCCAGCCGCACCAGCGTGGGCAAATTTCCGGAATGATCGATGTGGGCGTGGGTAAGCACCACTACGTCTATATCTTCCGGTCTGAAAGGAAAATTCTCGTTTGTTTGTATATGGTGGTCTTTCTCGTAGTCAAGTCCGCAATCTATCAATATTTTAAACCGGCCAACCTCCAGTAAATGCATGCTCCCGGTCACCTGCCGCGCCGCCCCGTGTATCGTCAATTTCATTTTAGTTCATTTGCTCATTAGTTCATTGGTTCACTGGTTCATTAGTTCATCGGTGCCTTTAACCGGTTTATCCAAACGCAAATTAACGAAGCAGGCCAATGAACAAGTGAACTATTGAACCATCAACAAACATAAAATTATTGTTAGAAGTTTTATCTTTAAATAAATAACGGGCAAAGTTTTTGCTGTGTGAACGCTGATTTGATAATTCCACATAAATTCACCTTTTTTACTAATAATTAGACACTTAGCCATGATAAGCCAGACAAGTTACGATCTTAACACAGCAGACAGAATAATCCATCTAACAATTACACCAACCAACGAGCCGTTGCCCGGTGGTAATTTTTACTCAACAGGGATATATAAACTAACAGAAGGTGTTGTCGGGATGGGCGAGATCGCTTTTGACGATAATATGGAAAACTGGGAATACAATGGCATAGACGAACTCACCTGGGAACAAGCTGCCGAAGTGGCCCGGTTCATCAAAAACTACAAGGACCCCGTTGGAACCGATCCTAATGCACTGAATGAGTAAGAATAATTGTTTTTTTAACAATTATTAAACGTCGTATTGATTGAATGCTTAAATTTAAGCACCAATTTAAATCCAAACCGATGTTTAAAAAGACCTTACTGCTTAGTTTACTGTTATTCTGCGTTTTACGCGGGGTTGCCCAAAATTCCGGAACTGTTTTATTTGATGATAACTGGTCGTTTTTCAAGGGTGGAGCCCTAAGCGCCGAAAACGAAAGTTATGACGATTCCAAATGGCGCAAGGTTGATTTGCCGCATGATTGGAGTATTGAAGATCTCCCCGGCAAATCATCTCCTTTTACCCGGGATGCCATCAGCCAGGTAGGCGGCGGTTTTACTATTGGCGGAACGGCCTGGTACCGGAAATCTTTCGGTATTCCTGCAGCTCAGAAAGGAAAACGGATCATTATTCAGTTTGATGGGGTGTACATGAATACCACCGTTTTCATTAACGGCCATAACCTCGGTGCGCATCCGTACGGCTATACAAGCTATTGGTACGATTTGACTGATCATATAAAGTTCGGTGAAAAGAATATCATCGCAGTAGAAGTTAAGAACGAAGGCCAGAACAGCCGCTGGTATTCCGGGTCGGGCATTTACCGCCATGTATGGCTTAAAGTGCTGGAACCCGTTCATATTGCGCAATGGGGTACCTTTGTAACCACGCCCGAGGTTAGCGCTGCTTCGTCAAAAGTCAATGTAGCCACAACGATCGCCAATCAATCAAAAGCCGATCAAAATGTTAAACTCGTTGTCAAACTTATCGATCCTCAAAATAAAGAAGTAGCCACTGCCGAACACGAAGAGCTGGTTAATGCCGATGCAACGCTCGAATTTAAGAATGATCTTAAAGTTAGCGATCCCGCATTATGGTCGTGCGAGTCTCCGGCACTCTATAAGGCTGTTACCGAAATCTATATTAACGGCATATCTACCGATAAGCAGGAAACAGAGTTCGGTATCCGTACGATCACTTTTGATGTTACGAACGGTTTCCAGCTGAATGGTAAAACCGTGAAGTTGAAAGGCGGCTGCGTTCATAACGACAACGGTCCGCTGGGTTCCAGGACTTACGATAGGGCAGAAGAGCGAAAAATAGAAATATTAAAAGCCAGCGGATTCAATGCTATCCGTTGCGCACATAACCCGCCGAGCCCTCAATTCCTTGCAGCTGCTGATAGGTTGGGTATGCTGGTAATAGATGAGGCATTTGATTGCTGGAAAGACCTTAAGAACTCTTACGACTATCATTTGTATTTTAGAGATTGGTGGAAAAGAGATATCGAAAGCATGGTTACCCGCGACCGGAACCATCCGAGTATTATCATGTGGAGCATCGGCAACGAGATCCCTGAAAAAGGCACACCAACAGGCGTTGATGAAGCGGGACAGTTAAGCAGCTATGTACGTGAACTCGACTCAACGCGGCCCGTCACATCGGCAGTTGATAATAATAATGCAGCTAAGGATCCTTTTTTTGCCAAGCTGGATGTTGGCGGCTATAACTACCCGGTAACAAACTACGGTCACGACGCTAATACTTATGAAACCGATCATAAACGTGTGCCAAACAGGGTGATGTTCTGTAGTGAGTCGTTTGCTATGGAGGCATTCGGAAGCTGGATGGAGGTTGTCGACCACCCTTATGTTTTAGGTGATTTTGTGTGGACGTCGTGGGATTACATCGGTGAAGCCAGTATCGGCTGGCTGGGTTATCCGCAGGGTGTGAGCTTTTATCCATGGAATCTGGCTTATTGCGGTGATATTGATATTTGCGGCTGGAAACGACCACAATCATATTACCGCGATGCACTTTGGAAGGATAACCAATTATCGTTGTTCGTTGTCGCGCCCAAGCCTTCATTTCCAATGAGCAATAAAACGGCAGAATGGTCTAAATGGAACTGGCACGATGTGGTGTCTTCCTGGAATTGGAAGGGATATGAAAATAAACCGTTAACCATTAACGTGTATTCTTCCTGTCCGCAGGTAGAGCTTTTCCTGAATGGCAAATCATTAGGAAAAAAGGAAACCAATCGTGCTGCAAAATTTATGGCCGAATGGCAGGTTTCCTATCAGCCCGGCGAACTGAAGGCGGTTGGATATAGCGGTACCAAAGTTGTAAATACATCGGTATTAAGAACCGCGGATGCACCCGTAAATATCAAAGTATCTGCCGACAGAACCAACCTTAAAGCTGATAACCAGGACCTCAGCTACGTTACTATCGAGCTTACTGATGCCAAAGGCAACATCAATCCGCTTGCCGAAAATCTGCTGCATTTCAAAGTCGACGGGCCGGGCACTATAGTGGGTGTTGGTAACGCAAACCCTGTAAGTGCCGAAAGCGATCAGTTACCGCAGCGCAAAGCCTGGCACGGCAAATGTTTGGTCGTCATTAAAAGCACACACCAGCCCGGTAGCATAATGTTAAAAGTTAGTGGCGATAAGCTTCCGGTTAAAACCGTAACTTTACGGACACTTTAATACCCCGCAAATGGAAGAAATGGAAAACTTCTCGGAGAAGATTCACGAGGAGAGTAACGAACACGCCCATCATATCCTGCACGAAGGCAAAGAAAAATGGGTGCTGTGGGTGGCGCTGACCACGGCAGTTTTTGCTGTACTGGCCGCTATTGCCGGTTTGATGGCCGGCGGGCATGCCGATGAAGCCATGCTTACCCAAATGCGCGCCTCAGACCAATGGGCATTTTACCAGGCAAAAGGCATCAAGTCCGATGTGCTGGCCGCATCGAATAAAATATTGGTTGCAGTAGGCAAAAGCCCTGTAGCAGAAGATGCTGATAAAATAAAGGAAAACAAAGCCGAGCAAGCCAAGATCATGAACGAAGCCAAAGCCTATCAAAAGGAAAGCGACGAGCATACCGCCAAACATTCCATCCTGGCCAAATGTGTTACACTGTTCCAGGTAGCCATCGCTATCGGTGCCATATCCATCATCACCAAGCGGAAAGCCTTGTGGATAGCCAGCATGGGCTTTGCCGCCATCGGTCTTTTCTTTTTAATAACCGGAATTTTGTAAGAGCGTATGAGCAATAACGATATCATGAAAAAGCTTCGGGTAGCCATGCACTTCACCGACGACGATATTATCGAAGTTTTGAAACTGGCTAATTTCAGGATCACCAAAGCCGAGATCGGGGCAATCTTCCGAAAAGAAGATCATCCAAATTTCAAACCCTGCGGCGATCAGATATTACGCAATTTTTTGAATGGCCTGATAATTTATCAGCGTGGGCCGAGAGAGGAAGTTAAAACTCCTAAGTCTTGAGTCGGAGGTATGAAGGAAATAGTCCTAACCCGAGACTCAGAACTAAGGACTAATCTTAATGCTTTTCTATCAATTTTATCTTACCGCTTTTTATTAATTTCTGCTGCTCTTCCGTGAACGATTCCCGGCCGCCGAAATCCTGCACCCAATAGGTATTGTATTGCGCGATACCGATCTCTTTAAAGCTGGCGTTCATCAGGTTTTTGCAATGACCTTCGCTTTTGAACCAGCCATCGGTTACCTGTCTAATGGTCATATCGCCCTGGGCAATATTCTCGCCTATGGCAAAGCTTTTATAGCCATTGTATGTGTAACCGGCGGCAATGATGCGTTTGTCTACCGTGCGCCCGTCTTTACTGGTATGGCTGAGATAACTTTTGTTAGCCATATCCTTTGCATGGCCAATCGCCGCAACTTCCAGCTGATCATTCCACACAAGGGGAGAAGCGGGAGGCATATAAGTGGCGCCGCAGTTACAGCCCTTTTCCCTTACCTGGTTAATATATTCCAAAAATTCGTGCCTGAAAGCGGGTGTGCTTACTGTTTGCTGTGCCGATACCGGTTTAACGGCTAACACTGGCAGCAGCATAAAAAGAATCCTCAATAGCTTCATAACTATTTGACAACTAAAACGTACCGGAGTTTAGTATGATGCAGATAAAATAATTGACGCTCTCATCGGCCATGCTTTCGGCGCAGGTAATAGAGCACAGCTATTGCCACCAAGGCAATAACGATAGTCAATACTACAACGATGCTATTTTCTTGCCTGAGTTTCCTTTGGAGAGCTTCCTGGTATTTGAGGAGAGTACTTTTTTTTTATTTAAAAAGTCGGCCTTATTCTTATCAGCCGAATCCTTAGCGGATAGCGCAGCCATCTGTTTTGCTTCTTCTGCTTTTTTGATGCTTTCGGCTATTGAGTCGCGCTTTTTCAGCATCAGCTCTTCTTTCGGGTAATTTTTCTGACGGCTGTATAGCATCGCATAGTTTTTCAGTACATCCATTTCCAGCGTTTGCAGATGGTTCTTTTCTGAAATAGCAATAGCCTCGTTTAAATCGCCTGCAGCGAGACTGTAATCATTTTGCTCTCCTTTAATAGTCGCAAGTGTCATCAGCGACGAAACGATATTAGGCGCATCCTTTTTAGCCCGCGATAAGGTGTTCGACTGTAGTATGAACCACTTCGCCTGACTGTATTTCTTTTGCGAAAGATAGATCTTGGCTAAATGATCGAACGAAACTCTCAGCCCGACAGAATCATTAAGCCGTGAATATTCATGTAACGACAACATGGTATAACTCAGCGCCCGGCTTTGATAGGCCACGCGGGTTACCCGGTTGCTGATGGTATCATAACCAAGATACCTGTTGGCCATTTCGTTAAATATTAAGCCTTTGTATAAGTCTGCCGCGGGCAGTTTCAATTGCAGGCGCAGGCTATCTACATTCATTACGGCCAGGCGTTGTTTTACACTATCCCGGTTCATACGGTAAACCGCCGAACGGATACTATCCTGCCTTATCATCACGGCCAAAAGCCTTAAACTATCTGCATTCCTGATGCGCTGTTTGTTGCTTGGGTTTTCGGCCAGGTGCGAATCGGCCATGCTCAACGATCCGCTTTTGTTTGTCGCCGATGCGAGGTAATTCACGCTATCCGGATAGCTGATAGCCGATAAACTAAAATCAGGCTGGCGGCCTGCGGGAGTAAGATCAATATCTGTTTTATGATTCAACGTAGCCAAACTGTAGCTATTCACACTATTTGGCTTGATAGAAAAATCGGAAAGCCTTAGGTATTTTAAGTTCTGCAAACTATCTTTTCTTATATCAGCAGATGCAATTTTACCAGTATCAGCCGGTTGTTTATAAGCCGATAATTTTAGGCAGATCAGCAAAAAAAGTAATAGCGTAGTTGTATTTTTCATAAGCCATCTGTTGATGGGGAATATAAATATACTCACGCCGGTCAAAAAACGTGCCTTTTATAGGTTATATAATTGTAAATAGCGTTTTTGTTTTCCTTCTGATAAAAAAAATGTTCTAGTGTGAAAATAGATAATTGATTTAGAGGAGATTGCAGGTGGGCACCTTGTGGATAAATAAAGACGATAACGGACAACGAGGCTAGATTTCTCTGGAACCACCGCCTGTAAAAACCTACAAAAATTTAACGGATGTACGCTTCGTATTTCGCGATAAATTGTTTGAATCCGCCCGACTTATTGAGCAGGAAATTAAAAAGTGAAATGCCAACAGCAGCAGTTAATATTCCTGCCAGCACATCCATTACATAATGATGGCTCGCGTAAACAGCGGTGAACCAGATGCCCAGCATCACAGTGCCGAAAAATATATTTACGGCACCGAGGCGGTTCTTTAAACCATAATACAGCACTGCAACCGGGTATGATGAATGCAGCGACGGCATTGCCGCAAAAACATTCGATCCCTTTGAATAAATGCTCTTGAAGATACCGGCGTGGAAGTAATTATCGAACTTAACGAGTCCCGCAGTGTTGCCCGGCGTTTTGGCATGAAATATAAAACCATGGTATTGCACGTACCATGGTGGCGCAGCGGGGTAGAGGTAATAAACAATAAAGCCGATAAAGTTAATGAGCACAAAAGTGAGCGAGAAACAAAGAAATTGCTTCCTGTTCTTAAAAAAAAGAAAGGCTGCAAAGGCCAGCGGCACAGGGATCCAGCAGAGATAAAAAATACCCGCAGCCACATCGATAGCAGTATTCCCATTTACCCGCCAGTATTCGTTAGGCGTAAGCAGCTTGCCGTTAAAATGAATACCGAAAATGTGTTTCTCGAAATTATACAGATCGGCAATGTGGACGGTGCTGTAGTTATAGTTAGGGAACGCCTTCATATAATCGAAAATGATCCAGTAAACTACGAAAATAGCGAAGCCCGTAATGAATTTGCGGCTGATAGGTGTAATAAAAAAAGCTGCACAAAAGATTCCGATAAGCACCAGCTGATCGGTTTTAAAGCCTACAAGAAAATAGGATAGCAGCAGGTAAAGCGCCGATGCGCCTAATACAACAAATACCGACCGCGTGTTGAGTTTAACACCGGTACCCGCAGCATCTGTCATACTTATTTTTTAATGAAATCTGAACCGAAAACCTTATCCCACAATGGCGAGCTTACACCGTAGCCTTTATCAGGGTCCTGGTAGTGATGCAGCATGTGGTGTTGTTTGATCTTTTTCCAGATAGGGCCTTTGAAGTTGAAATGATGTATGGCGTAGTGCGATATATCGTAAAATAAATAGCCTAAAATAAAGCCAGGGAAAAAGCCCCAAAGGTAATTAAGCGGAATCATCGTTTTAAACAGGAAGAAAAACCCGGTAGCCAGCGGAATGCTCATCGATGGTGGTAATACCAGCCTTAACCTGTCGCTCGGGTAATCATGATGTACACCGTGAAAAATAAAATGTAAACGCATAGCCCACGGTTTGTCAGCCGGAACATAATGAAATACAAAGCGGTGCATGATATATTCAACCAGTGTCCAGATGAACAGACCGGCAATAAACAGTTCGATATAGTTAAGTATGTTTAATGGGGTCTGGAAAAATTTATAGGTGCAGAAAGCAATTACCGGTATAAAGATATATAGCGGTACGGTAAAGTGAACTTTTGATAAGCCCTCCAGCAGATCACTCTTGAACATCCTCGCCGATTCCTGCGAGTTGGAAACATATTTTTTTTTCATAATGGGTCAGGGTTTAAAATATCAATATTTCTAAGCCTGCTATTAATGCCAGTAGTTTAAAAACTTACGTAAACATCGGTCAACCTCAGGAAATAGACCGCCGCTTTATATAATTGTTACGAAGATATGATATTTTATGCCCTTGCTATTAAATTAGTTGATAATTTGACAAAGGCAATGCAAACGTTATTGCTGTTCTTCAAGGCTTTTCTTTGCGTCGATCAACCTTTTAAAAGCGGTAATATTGGTCAATACCGCAAGCAAAGCGATAGGTATGGTAAAAATCGACATGGTTTCAAATACATGAAACTTAATGCCCGGGATATACAGTTTGTAATCTCCTCCTATATATATCGAAGCCAAACCGCAAAGCACTGCGCACAAACCAATGGTGATCACACGCTCAGGGCGCTGCATTAATCCGCCTTTACACTCAATACCTAACCCTTCTGCACGGGCACGTACATAACTAACCATCATCGAACCGATCAGGGCAATAAAGGCAAATATTGAACTTAAAAAATAATGATGGCCAACCAGATAATAGCAAATTCCAAGGAACATCACCAGTTCGCTGTAACGGTCCAGCACAGAATCAAACAACGCACCAAAGGTCGATTTCATGTTACCTAACCGGGCAACCTGCCCGTCAAGCATATCGAACAAACCTGCAAACAGGATCAGCCCGCCGGCCCAGCCTACATAACTCAGATCGCCGCGGTTTCCTTCCTCAGCGCCGATAATAAATATCGCAGCCACACCAACGTTCAGAATAAATCCAATAAGTGTAACTATGTTTGGGGTAAGTCCTAATTTTATAAAAACCTTAACAACCGGGTCTATTACCTTATAAATGCCCAGTTGAAGATTAGTACGTACAGAAGTTTGTTGTGCCATTTTTATACCGCCAATATTTTTAGAAATCAAATTTAACCCTCGCACGAATACCCCATGGCGAAACATCCGGATGATCCAGGTATGTAAAGCGATGCACAAGGTCAACACGTACAAATTTAAAAATATTTTCAATGCCCACACTACCTTCAACATAAGGAGTTCTACCCAAAGCATAAGTAATAGGCTTGCCGTCGGCCGTAACCGGGAACTGATACAAAGAAGGATGCAGTGCCGGATTGTTCTGATCGGTCACCTCGCCGTAAACCGCTTTCAGCGATGCAACCTCTCTCCACTTCAATTTCTTTAATAAAGGGATCTTGTTGAAGAAGAAGCCAACAAAGTGCTGATCGATATTGATGCTTGCATACCTGTCGCTCACAAACTCAAGGAAGTTCATTAAGTTGTATGAATAGATGTCGTAGGCGTAAGTCTGGTTAGCCCTGAAAATGTTTAACAATGGGTAAGGCACTTGTCCAAAGGTTCCGCCGGTCTCTATTGTTACGTCGGCATATCCCAGATACGACAGATAGCAACGTTTATCCAGTTCAAGATGCAGTGTGTTGTAATTGTAGCTGCTGCCAAATACATTTTTCAAGCCGGCGGTATAATCAGCGGTAAGTATCACATATTTACTTGGAATTGGAATACGGTATATCTTACCCTGGTAAAACTGTTCATTAGGAGCATACCTCAAGCTCAGGCCAATTTCGCTGGTGCTAAGGTCGCGGATAGAATGACTTACACCGTTCTCATCCGTATTCAGAAAATACAGCGACCCCGCCGGCTCCTGGTTCAGGTGTTTCAGGCTTACATGGTACGAAAAATGATTTTCATATTCATGCACATAGTCCAGGTTATAGGTTCTGCCATAAATATATTTATCATTCTCACCACGCTTGAACGAAAGCAGGAAGTTATCTTCCTCCACAAACTGCAGGTTCGCGCCCGGTATGTGCGTATCGTACTGCACGCTGGCCCTTACGTAATCTTGAGGAAACTTATAGATCGACTTGTTATTGATAGAATACGTGGCGCTCAGGAAGTACTTAAAGCGCTCGTCTTTAAAACCATAAGCGCCATAAGTTTCAAAATAATAGCGCTTGCTTAGTTCCGGTGTAGTACGGCCGCCAACCCGCAGCTTGAAGCCTTCAACCGGGTTAAAGCTATAAAAAGTATTGGCCGGGCCTAATTCAAAGCCGCCGAAGCCTTTGTAGCCCGCCAGCAGCAAGGTTGCTATATCCATCGTCCTGCGGAAAGATGGCATATTGCGCAGGCTATCCACATTCTTGTACACTTTCGATTCCGCCGTGGTTAACGTATCCAAACGATTTTGCGCCCAGAATTCGTCGCTGCGATGCTTCACCTCGTCTGATTCTCCGTATTCCTGATGCTGGTAGGTGGTGTCGGGATGCGGCACGTTAACCTTGTAATTCCCATAAGTTATGGTACGAATGCCAAACAAGCCCCCCTTTTTATTCTTGGTCAGCCCAAAGTCGGCTATGGTGGTGCTTTTGCTTAGGTGAAAGCGGCCATCGGGATTTTGTTCAAACTCCTGGTCAACCCGCATCGAGTTCACAAAGTTAAGGTTGATATTTTTATTGATGTTTAGCTGAACTTTTTCAACAGCGTAATTACCGTCTAAAGTAACGTACAGTTTACCAACAAAAAGCATGTCGGTAGTATTACGCGGTGTAAAGCTCAGTTCTATTAATTTGGTGTTCTTATAAGCAATGGTATCAGTTATAAAGAATTTGTAAAAGGTAGGCGCGGAATTAGCTATCGGGCTCAAAAAGTTGTTGGTCATCAAAAAAACAACATTGTCATAGATGTCAACTTTATAGTACATGTGTTTGAAATACTGCCCCAAACCCTCACTATCAACCGATCCGCCAAAGTTTACGGTTTTTTCGCCTAAAGCAACTGTCTTCTCTTTTGAAGGATTTTTACGATAGTAATATTGACTCAGCTTTTCATTGAGGAATATCGGCAACAGGTTTTTTCCCGGTACAGACGTGGTATCGCGGTTGTTGATCACGAAGGCGTATTTGCGGAAAAACTTTTTATCAGCCAATGTAGGCGACACATTTGCGAGCGAGAACTGCATCTTGTCGTACTCCTTGTATTCCACATAGTCGTATGCTTCGGGGCGGTTCTTTTCCTTATTTGCGATAACCAAACGAATAAGTTCTACCGCGGGGTTATCTTTATTACGATATTTCGGTTTTTTACCCGATTTTACCACAACTTCCTGTAACTGGTTAGCTATGGGTACCAGCCTTACGTTTATCACTTGCGCCTGTCCGGCTTTAACGGGTATTAAAGCATCCTTATACCCTAAAAAAGTAACCTTTATTTGCTTAACATCCTGGGTAGTGCTTATGCTGAATTTTCCGTCGTCATTAGTAGGGCCGCCGATAGAAGTTCCTAAAAAGCCCACAGTAACAAACGAAAGCGGTTTTTTAGTGGCTGCATCGGTAACCGTACCGTTAACCGACGTAGTACCCTGTGCAAATAACAGTGAAGTAAAGAAAAATAAAAAGAAGCCCGATAAAAGTAACTTCTTATATAACAATGTAAAATTCATTTAAATTTTTCGCCTTGTGCAAATACAAAATTTACGGATATACGTAATAACAGATCGTAAATTTGTATAATTCGCTTTTTAATTTATCCTTGCCGTTACTGCCTAACAATAAGCTCTCCAAATATTGCACGCTCATTTGTTTAATTGTAAAAATCAGCCAATTCCGGCAGTTTTACTTTTAAATTATAAACCGTTTTCCGGAAAAAGCCGGCAGTAATAAGGCTTTTCAGGACACAGTTAGAGCTAACCGCAATCAATCGCCAAAGGTAAAAAAAAACCTTACAGACTATTGTGGTCAAAAAGTCAAATATGAACGGTGATATTTGGTTGTTATTGCTTTATAAACCGCTGCCAAGATTATCGATATTATTATGTTACAGCGGTGACAATTCCGGGTGGAAACTGAAGAGGAAAGATTAAAATGAAAAAGGCCGCAAAGTAGGGGACATGATCCTTGCCTTTGCAGCCTTTAATTATCAGTAAATCTGATTACAGCGCGTCAACCAGTTCCTGGTAGTAATCCAGGCCGAGGTGAGTGATCAGGTCTTCACCCATCAGGTGACGAAGGGTATTCTGTAATTTGATCAGCTGTTTGAAAATATCATTTTCCGGTGGCAAACCTTCAGCAGTTTGCGGTGATTTTAAGTAGAATGACAGCCATTCCTGGATGCCGCTCATACCTGCGCGTTTAGCCAGGTCGCTGAAGATAGCGAGGTCAAGTGCAATTGGGGCAGCTAAGATAGAGTCGCGGCAAAGGAAGTTGATCTTAATCTGCATTTTGTATCCTAACCAGCCGAAGATGTCGATGTTATCCCAGCTTTCTTTGTTATCGCCATGCGGCGGATAATATTCAATACGGATCTTGTGGTACAGGTTTCCGTACAGTTCAGGGTTTTGTTCTGGTTTGAAGATGTCTTCCAGTACGCCCAGTTTAGAAACTTCTTTTGTTTTGAAGTTATCCGGATCATCCAGTACCAGGCCATCGCGGTTGCCCAAAATATTACCTGAATACCAGCCGCTAACGCCTAATGAACGTGCAGCAAGCCCTGGAGCCAGGATGGTTTTCATTAAAGTTTGACCGGTTTTAAAGTCTTTACCGGCGATAGGAGTTTCAGTTAACTTAGCCAGTTCGATCATCGCAGGAATGTCGACAGTTAAGTTTGGTGCGCCGTTAGCAAATGGAATACCCATTTTCAAGGCAGCATAAGCATAGATCATACTTGGCGAAATGCGTTTGTCATCAGCCTCTAAAGCCGCTTCAAACTTAGCCAAGGATTGGTGGATCTCCGACGGCTCGTAATAGATCTCGGTTGAACCGCACCAGATCAGCACGATACGGTCGCAGCCGTTCTTTTCCTTGAATGTTGCTATATCGTTCATTACTTCCTGCGTCCAGTCGTAACGGGTACCGGTTTTAATGTGAGTGCCGTCAAGGTTTTTTGCATATTGTTTATCAAAAGCTGCCTTCATTGGTACTACAGATTCCAATTCGGCGCGTACAGAATTCAACAGCCCTGGTTCAAGCACTTTTGCATGCATTGCAGCTTCATATACGTTATCAGAATATACATCCCAGCCACCAAAAACAATGTCTTCCAGCTTAGCCAGCGGCACAAAGTCTTTCACTTTCGGGAAACGGTTTTCGGTTCTTTTGCCCAAGCGGATGTTACCCATTTGTGTGAGCGAGCCAATTGGCTGCGACAGCCCTTTTTTCACGGCTTCAACGCCGGCAATCATCGTAGTGGCTACAGCGCCCAGCCCCGGAATCAAAATACCCAATTTACCGTTAGCCGGTATAATATTTGTTTTCATATTTATTAATTATAGTTATACGTATTTAAAACTAAAGCCATTTATTGGCCTTATACCATTTCATTGTTTCTGTTACTCCTGATTTTAAATCGTAAACGGGGGTGAAACCTATACCGGTACGGGCCTGCTCAATATCGCAATCCCAATTTACCGCCATCAGTTCGTTTAGCTTTTCTACATTCAGTGCCGACGCTTTGCCGTTCAAAGAACTAAATTTTTGAGCAGTGTACGCTATAAATTTTACAAAAATTACAGGCAAATGAAATTTAAGTGTCGTCAAATTTAACACTTCCTTAACAACATTTCCTAATTCGTAGCGGCTGTAAAAGCTACCGTCACTAAGATTATACGTTTGCATGTCGCCTGCATGAAGTGCCTGTATAGCTGCACGAGCCAGATCTTTCACATAAATGAGGCTCAGCTTCTGATCCATCCGGCCTATGTAAAGCTCAATCCTGTTGGCCAGTTGTTTAAAAAGTATTAAAATGTCCTTATCGCGCGGGCCGTAAACACCCGTAGGTCTTAGTATCGTATAATTGAGTCCAGCTACACTTTTAAGCTTCTCTTCTGCAAGCAGTTTACTCCTGCCGTAAGCGGTAACCGGGGCAGGGGTAGTGTTTTCGTTGATCTTTCCGTTTATATCGTTCAACGGTCCAACTCCTGCCAAACTGCTTATCAGCACAAATTTCTTAACCGGATTTTTGCTTTTGGCAGCTGCCGAAGCAAGGTTGTAGGTGTAGCCTGCGTTTATTTTTTCGTACTCATCCCGGTTCAGTGCTTTAGTGATGCCTGCTGCGTGGATGATATAGTCATATTTATTTTCCTCGATGTTCTCCCTTAAAGCCTCTTCACTTGAAAAATCGGGATAGGTGTATTTAATGTCGAGACCTTTCAAATGTGCAATGTCACTGCTTTTACGCACAGCGGCAAACACTTCAAGCCCGTTTTTTAAAGCTTCCTCAATCAGATGAAATCCAACAAACCCGCTTGCACCGGTTATTAAAACCCGCTCCTTCATATATCCTTTTCGTACAACCGGTACGTTTTGTACGGATCGCCTTTGATGGCTTTGATGGCCTCGTTAATCATTATGTTATTTTCCAGCGTCCAGCCGGCTTCAGCATGTTTAAGGCCGCGTTCGCGGTATTCTTTAATGATGGAGCCATACAAACAGGCTTCGATACCCATTTTACGATAGCCATCAATAACGCCAAGTGCATAAATGCGGATGCTTTGAATGTTCTTTTTGCCCAACAGTAATTTAAAGATACCCGTAGGCAGCAAACGGCCGCGTTTAATCTTCTTAAAGATCTCGTTATAGTTTGGCAGCGCCAGGCCAAAACCTACAATTTTGTCATTTTGTTCGGCCACATAAACAAAGTTCTCGTCTAATATCAGTTTCAAGTCTTTAGCCAGGTAATCGAATTCCTCATTAGTAAAAGGCACAAACCCGCTGTTCTGATCCCATGCCGAATTATAAACCTCTCGCACCTTTTCAACCTCGCTTTTGAAGTTTTTCAGGTTTACCTTGCGGATGATGATATTGTTGCGTTTAAGGCGCTCCTGCAGTGCGCCCAGTAAGCGTATGGATTTATCGTCGTATCCGTCGCCATCCCAGTGCCAGGCTATCAGGTCCATCTGTTTGGCGTAGCCGGCTTTCTCAATCAAATCAGCATAATACGGATAATTATAGGTCATCATCAGCATCGGCGGGCTGTCGAATCCCCTTATGAGTAAGCCGCAAGCCTCGTTGGTCGAAAAATTCACCGGACCGATGAGCTTCTGGTCAACGCCTTTTTCCTTCAGCCATTTAGTAACCGTATCAAATAACAGGTTGGCTGTTTCCTGGTCGTTTATACAATCAAAGAATCCCCAAAAGCCATCATTCCTCTTATTGTACTCGTTATGGGCGTTATTCAATATTGCGGCAATACGTCCTGCAACCTTATCACCGTCATAAGCCAGGAAGCATTGCAGCTTGTTGTGATTATGAAAAGGGTGGGTAGTGAGCAGGTCGCGCTGGGCAATGAACAATTCCGGAACATAATTCGGATCATCTTTATAAAGATCGTGCGGGAAATCGATAAATGCGCCAAGTTCTTTTTTTGAATTTACCTGTACTATTCGCTTCATTAATTAGTGAATTAGTGAGTTATTGAATTAGCGATTTGTTTGTTGGCAGATGAATTAGTGAATCAGCAAATATACTGATGACTAATGCCCAATAAACCAATGACTAACTACGGTTTATAATGTAAACAAGCATCGCAGTAGTAATTGCTACCGGCGATGCTTGTTCAACGTTTTTATATATTGCTGTGCAGCAGGTTTATATATTTTCTTTAATTGATGAGGTTACGCCCACCTCTTTAAAGGCCTTCGCAATTTTCTCAATCGCTTCCTCAATCTGTGCAAAGGTATGAGTTGCCATCAATGAGAAACGTAACAATGATGAATCAGAAGGAACCGCAGGTGATACTACCGGGTTAACAAATATGCCCGAATCCTGCAGGTGTTTGGTTACCTGGAAGGTTTTAACGTTATCTCTTACATAGATAGGAAGAATAGGGCTTTCGGTAGGGCCCAGGTCGAAACCTTCTTCCAGCAAAAGTTTCATGGCGTAATTGGTATTATCCCAAAGCTTTTTAATGCGTTCCGGCTCCGATTCGATGATGTCTAAAGCGGCAATAACTGCAGCAACTGCGGCCGGCGGCATACTTGCGCTAAATACCAGCGAGCGTGCACGGTGTTTCAGATAATCGATAGTAACGGCATCAGCAGCGATAAAGCCACCCAATGAAGCAAATGATTTACTGAAGGTGCCCATTATAAGGTCAACGCTGTCGGTCAGTCCGAAATGCGAAGCGGTACCGGCACCATTGTGGCCGATAACACCTAAACTATGCGCATCGTCGATCATGATGTTAGCGCCAAATTTGTCGGCTATCGTTACAATTTCCGGAAGTTTGGCAATGTCGCCCTCCATACTGAAGATACCGTCAACGGCTATCAGTTTAACAGCTTCTTCCGGCAGGATGCTCAGCTTGCGCTGAAGATCGTCCATATCATTATGCGCGTATTTGATAACTTTCGAAAATGAAAGACGGCTGCCATCAATCAGCGATGCGTGATCATATTCATCCAATATCAAATAATCGTTACGGCCGGTAATACTCGAAAGTACGCCCAGGTTTACCTGGAAACCGGTGCTGAACAACACAGATGCCTCTTTTCCTACATATTCTGCCAGTCTTTTCTCTGCTTCGATATGAATATCAAGCGTACCGTTTAAAAAACGTGATCCGGCGCATCCGGTGCCATACTTATCTATCGCTTTTTTAGAAGCCTCTTTTACTTTGGGATGGTTGGTTAATCCTAAATATGAATTTGAACCAAACATTAATACACGCTTGCCATCAATAAAAACTTCGGTATCCTGCCCCGACTCAATAGGCCTGAAATACGGATATAGCCCCATCTCCCGGACTGCATTTGCTTCCTGGAATTGTGCTATTTTCTCATGTAGTCTTTTAACCATGTATTAACCCTGCTTAAATTTTTTGTAAAAATACCATGAATTAGGTTATAACTTCAATTATGTGTGTAATTTTTTTCAACTGCACTCAAAGCATACCTGCTCTAATCGGCAAATTAATTAAAATTTTTAGTTATTTGGTGACACTATTTTTCATTTTTTTATAAAATGTTCAAATCCACACCCAATTGTGGTTTTTGTGACACAGTTGAGTAAAAATTTTGTTGCCCGTTTTTTTCCTGACATAAATTGTGCCCATATTAGCGCGTCCTTTAAAAAAGTGAATCCGCCGGCAACTTTTATTGGGGATTATTGTTAACTTCAGGATGCCGAATTTACTATGAAAAAACTTACCTGCTTTTTTACAATTCTTTCCATATTAACGCTGCCGGCCATGCTTCGTGCGCAGGCAAAAACCGATACTGTTGTAACGCTGAACCAATGTGTAGCATTCGCGTTGCGCAATCAGCCGGCGGTAAGACAAGCAGCTATTGACGCGCAAATTAATGAGCGCGATATCCGGATAGGACTTTCAGATTGGCTGCCGCAGGTAAACGGTTCAGGCGAATATCAGCATTACTTTAAAGGCAGTCCATCCAGCACCACTACTTCAGGCGCTACACCGGTAGCTGGTGCCGTTAACAATGAGTTTTCTTTGCTGGGGTTGCAGGCCAGCCAGGTTATTTATAATAATGATGTATTACAGGCAGCAAAGGCAGCCAAATATTCACGTGAATATTACAAAGAGAACTATTTAAGCAGCCAGATCAATGTAGTGTCTGACGTGAGCAAGGCCTTTTTCGATGTGCTGTTGTCCCAAAAACAGCTCGATATATTAAATGAAGATATCGTAAGGCTGCAAAGAAGCCTGAAGGATGCCTATAACAGATATCAGGCCGGCGTTACCGATAAGATAGATTATAAACAGGCCACCATATCGCTAAATAATTCTATCGCCAGCCGCAAGGCAACAGCCGAGGCTATTAACAGCAAGCTGGCGTACCTCAAGCAGATCATGGGGATTACATCAGAGCATAACCTGATCCTGTCTTATGATTCTACCCGTTACGAAACGGAAGCTGTTATCGATACCAATCAAAAGCTGGATGTTAATAACCGGATAGAGTACCGCCTGCTGCGCACCCAAAAGAACCTCGAAGTAGTGAATGTTAATTACTACAGGTATGGTTTTTTACCATCACTTTCGGCGGTGGGTAGTTATAACTGGATCTACCTGAGTAACAAGTTCAGTACCTTATATAATAACTCGTACCCAAGTGCGTATGCAGGGCTATCACTGGCATTGCCTATTTTTACAGGAACCAAGCGGTTACAAAACCTGGCTAAGGCCCGCTTACAGGTTGATCGTACCGATCTGGATATAGAGAACCGCGCAAATTCTATTAATACCGAATATGTACAAGCGCTTGCGGGCTATAAAAGCAGTTATACCAGTTATCAGCTTATCAGGCAAAACGTTGATCTGGCCAAGGATGTGTATAAAATAGTAAGCCTGCAATATCGCGAGGGTATTAAAACCTACCTTGATGTTATCGTTGCGCAATCAGACCTCAGAACGGCCGAGTTGAACTATTACAACGCCCTGTTCCAGTTATTATCCAGTAAAATTGACCTTGAGAAAGCGCTCGGCACGCTCTCCGTACAACAAAATTAAATATGAAAACAAGAGCTATACTATTATCAGGAACGGTTTGTGTAATGATGTGGTCGGCGTGCCATAAACCTGCAAAGCAGGCGGCCCCGCTGCCTCCAACCCCGGTTAGCGTAATCGATGCGGCTAATGCCCCGGCTGTTTATTATGATCAGTACCAGGGTACCGTTGTTGCATTAAATACTGTCGACCTGCGCGCGCAGGTGAGTGGTTTTATTACCGGTATTTTCTTCACTGAAGGCGAAGTAGTTCAAAAGGGAAAGCCGCTGTATGAAATCGACCGCCGCAAATTCCTCGATGCTTACGATCAGGCGCAGGCTAACCTGTTAAGCGCGCAAGCTAATCTTACAAAGGCACAAAAAGATATCGACCGCTATAATATGCTGCTGAAGAACGATGCGGTGGCCCGTCAAACCGTTGATCAGGCCGAAGCGACCTTCGAAACCAGCAAAAGCCAGGTTGCGGTTGCCAAAGCTGCTGTAGCGTCAGCTAAAACAGATCTTTCTTATGCAACCATCGTTGCGCCGTTCACCGGCAGGATAGGCATCTCACAAGTGAAACTTGGAACGCAGGTTACACCCGGAAGCACAGTTTTAAATACCATATCAAGCGAACATCCAATTGGCGTCGACGTAGTAATTAACGAGCAGGACATCGCCCGTTTCTACGGTCTTCAGAAAAAGAGCACTGACTCAACCTTTAAGTTAACCTTGTCTGACGGCACGGTATATAACCAACCTGGCAAAGTAAGGGCTATCGACCGCGGCGTGAACAACCAAACCGGTACCATTAAGGTAAGGATAGAATTTCCCAATCAAAACGACGTGCTGAAAGATGGCATGAGTGGTGTGCTTAATGTACTGAACAGCCAGTCGGGCAACAGGTTACAGATCCCTTTCAAAGCTATAACTGAGCAAATGGGTGAGTTCTTTGTGTTTACCGCCGAAGATACCATTGCCAAACAGCATAAAGTGAAGCTTGGCCCGCGCGTAGGACTGAATGTGGTGGTGATGGATGGCCTTAAAAAAGGAGACAAAGTGATTACCGACGGCTTCCAGCGTTTACGTGATGGTGGCAGAATTACACTCGGTCTTCCCGCAGCAGCGGGTCCGGCCGGAGGAGCAGGAGATAAAAAAGGCGCAGCCGCAGCCGGTAAATAATTGTCGCAGCACACATTTATATAATAGATCGGATTTAGTTCCTGATTTTAACAAATACCAGAATGATTGCAGATACCTTTATAAAACGACCGGTTACCGCTATTGTAATTTCATTAGTGATAGTTATAGTCGGCATCATATCTATTGCAAACCTGGCCATCGGGCAGTATCCCGAAATTACGCCGCCTACCGTTAATATCACAGGTACCTATACCGGTGCCGATGCGTTAACCGTTGAGCAAACCGTTGCCACCCCTGTTGAAGTGCAGGTAAACGGTACGCCGGGAATGACTTACTTGCAAAGTAACAGTACCAGCAACGGCCAGATGAGTATGACCGTGAACTTTGAAGTAGGTACCGACATTAATATCGCCGCCCTCGATGTGCAGAACCGTGTGGGTATTGCCACCCCAACCTTGCCTCAGGAAGTACAGCGTTTGGGGTTAACGGTTCGTAAACGTAACCCAAGTATCCTCATGCTGGTTGCTATTTATGCCCCAAAGGGAACTCATAACGTTACTTTCCTGGATAACTTCACCAACGTGTTTGTGCGTGATGCGTTATTACGTGCTAAAGGTGTGGGCGACGTATTTACCCGTGCCGATGATTTCAGTATGCGTATCTGGCTGAAACCCGATAAACTGGCCGCCCTCGGCATGACTGCTGCCGACGTTACAAATGCCTTGCAGGAGCAGAACGCGCAGGTAGCCGCCGGTTCGGTAGGAGCTACTCCGCAGGAAAAAGTGCAGGCATTTGAATATACCGTATTGGTAAAAGGCCGTTTAACCAAGCCTGAAGAGTTTGGCGACATCATTGTACGCACGCAGCCTAATAATGGTGCCATTGTTCATCTGAAAGATGTTGCCCGCGTTGAGTTGGGTAAGTTCAATTATGCGGGTAACTCGTTTGTTGACGGAAAGCGAGCTTCATACCTGCTGGTTTATCAGGCGCCTAACAGTAATGCGATAGAAACCGCCGATGCTGTATATGCCACTATGGAGCAACTTAAAAAGAGTTTCCCTACGGATGTTGATTACGTAGTTCCTTTCGAATCGATAACGGTAGTAAAAGTTTCGGTACGTGAGGTGGTTGAAACCCTTGTTATAGCCCTCGGGCTCGTAATCGTGGTGGTGTTCCTGTTTCTGCAAAGCTGGCGCACAACGTTGATCCCGGTATTGGCTATTCCGGTTTCTATCATTGGTACCTTTATCTTTTTCATACCACTCCATTTTACCATCAACACACTTACGCTGTTCGGCTTCGTGTTGGCTATCGGTATTGTGGTTGATGATGCCATCGTGGTGGTGGAAGCTGTGCAGCACCACATGGATAACGGCATGTCTTCGAAGGATGCTACAATAGCGGCAATGAAGGATATCTCCGCACCGGTAATTGCCATTGCGTTAATTCTTGCTGCGGTATTCGTACCGGTAGGTTTTATCCCCGGTATCGTAGGGCGGCTTTATCAGCAGTTCGCTATTACCATCGCTATATCGGTACTGATCTCAGCCTTTGTGGCGCTTTCATTAACCCCGGCCTTGTGTACCCTGATTTTAAAACCACATAAGCTGGACGAAAAATCGAAAGGTCTTGACAGGTTCTTCTTCAAATTCAACCAGTGGTTCGAAAGAGTTACCAACAGGTACCGCAACGGTGTGGATAAAGGCATTAAACGGCCCGCTATTATTGTTATCGTCCTTGTTTGTATTATAGGCGCTACTATCCTGTTATTTAAATCCAAACCAACAGGATTTATTCCTACAGAAGATGATGGCCGCGTTTATGTAACCTATGATCTGCCGGAAGCATCGTCAACCCAGCGTACCGTAACGGTTTTACACGAAATGATGCAGACGCTGGATAGTATTCCCGAGATCTATCACTATGCGGCATTAGGCGGATTGAACGCGGTGAGTTTCGCCAGTAAGTCGAATAGTGCAACCATCTTCTGCCAGTTAAAACCCTGGGATCAACGTAAAGGCGATCAGCACCAGGTTTTCGCTGTTGTG
>DATCQV010000190.1:0-15003 GCA_036569325.1 Mucilaginibacter sp.
CGTGAAGATTGTTTGCTGGTGATCTACGATTACCTGAGCAAATTCAAGGATCATCACATCTCGGTAAGGGCTAATTTCGATGCGGCAAAGAATGATTCGGCTTATTTTGCCAGGCGGCCGCTGACGCCGTTATCAGAAGCGCGGATCGCTGAATTGAGAAAATCGAAAGGGTTTGAAGGCATTTACGACTTTCACGATCCTGCCAAATACAAGATCGCTATCATTAAAGATAAAACGCCGATCCATGATTACGTGGGCGTACTGGTAAGCTCAAACCTGCCGGGATGGAAACCGGGCATGATGAAAATGGAAGGAAAACTAATCAATGACAGCACCATGATTGGTCTGCTTTTCATGCAGAACGGCATGCCAAAAGTAGAGGGCTTCACCTTTGGTAAAGATGCCCTTTGGGGCGATTGGCACCGCGAGGGCACAACACCCGAACGCCCGTCTTCGTCGTACGTTCCGGTGGCCTCTAAAAAACTATCAGATAAAACACTTTATATCAAGATCTCGAGTTTCGGCCCCAACAATGCTAAAAATATTGATTCAGTGTTACGGGTAAACCAGGAAATGCTGAAAACCGCGCCTAATCTTGTGCTCGACTTACGCGGCAATGGCGGTGGGTCTGACTATGTTTATGAGCCGCTGCTGCCTTATGTTTATACCAACCCGGTTAAGCATACCGGCATCAGCATATTGGCGACCGATGCTAACATTAAAGGCTGGAAAAGTTATTTGGAAGACAAAGACCGCTCACCCGAAAACATTGCCTCTATCCGGAAAACAGTCAGCATGCTCGAAATGAATAAAGGCAAATGGACAAAAACATCGTTCGATGGCGTGGAATCTGACTATACCAAACTACCCGGTCCTGCCAAAATAGTTATCCTGATCGACCAGGGTTGCGCCAGCAGTACCGAACAGTTTTTGCTCTTCGCGCGGCAAAGTTCAAAGGTTACATTCATGGGGCAAAACACTTCCGGTACACTCGATTACTCGAACGTGATCCCGGCGCCGTTCTCGTGTATGCCTTATACCCTGTATTACCCCTCATCACGTAGCCGCCGGGTGGATAAGGGTGAGGGCATCGATAACGAAGGCATCAAACCCGATCAAAAGCTAGCAAAAACCGACGACTGGATAGCCAAAGCGCAGGCTTTCCTCGAAAAATAAAATAGATTTTATCCATTAACAATAAATCGAACGTGCGCAAACAAAAAAGGTTGATAACCAATAAGCTATCAACCTTTTTATATATTCCAATTATTTTGCAGCGGCTATAATCTATGAACCATTAACCACCAACTAACGAAGTTTCTGCAATGCCTCTTTCACTCTTGGCAGCAACTGCTCAATATCCTGCAAGGTGCTTGCACCTACAGATACGCGGAACCATGGCATTTCATCATCGGTACCAAATGCGCCGAACGGCACAAAGGCTACCTTCGCTTCTTTGATCAGGTAGAAATTGGTATCTGCAGATGTTTTTAAAACCATACCGTCAGGTGTGGTCTTACCGGCGTAGTCGATTTTTATGGTGAGGTAGATGGCCCCCATCGGTTCGATGGCATCTACATTAAAGCCTTCCGATTTTAGTTGCTGAAAGCCCTGGTAAAGGGTGTTCAGGCTGTTTTGGATATTGCCTTTCAGTTCGGCAAGGTATCCATTCACCAGGTCGTCCTGTTTCAGGAATTTAGCCATGGCAACCTGCTCCGCCTTTGGCGACCAAGCGCCCATGTGGCCAATAATGGCTTTCATGTGGTTGATCACCTCAGCCGGACCAAAGCCCCAGCCCACACGCACGCCCGTTGCCGCAAAGCATTTCGAAGCACCGTCAATAAATATGGTGATATCCTTCAGTTCGGGGCGCAGGCTTACCGGGTTGTAATGCTGATGCTTACCGAAGGTGAGTTGTGAATAGATCTGATCGTATAACAGGTACAACGGTTTTTCGCCGGCCTTACGGGTTTTGTTTTCGGCTATCACCAGGTCGCAAATCTCTTCCAGGTCCTTTTTGGTGAACATGGTGCCGGTGGGGTTCAACGGCGAACACAGGGCCAGCAATGTAGCGCCTTTCAAATGCGGGGCGATCTCGGCAGCCGTGGGCATAAAATTATTTTCAGGGCGGGTCGGGATGATCACGGCCTCGGCATTGGTGAGGTCGCTGTAGTGATTGTTGTTCCATGATGGTGCAGGGAAAACCACCTTATCGCCCGGATCAACCAGCGCCAGGAAGGTAGAATAGATGAGCGGACGCGAGCCACCCGAAATAATGATCTGGTTCGAGGCATAGTCCAGATCGAAGCGGCTCTTCAAAAATGCAGAAACGCTTTCACGCAGATCGAGCACGCCATCTGCCGGCGGGTAATTGGTTTGGTTATTTGCGTAAGCATCAACAATACCCTGCTTCAGCTGCGAAGGGATAGGATAAATATTCGAATCGAAATCGCCGATGGTTAAATTGGCAATATTCTGTCCCTGGCGCTTAAGCTCGTTAATTTCGCCGGCAATTTTAATGATCTCAGACCCGTGCAGGTTCTGCGCTAACAAAGAAACACTCATTTTACGCTTGATTTTGGACTGCAAAGGTACCTTTTTGAGGTGAAAGGTAAAAGGTTAATGCAGAAAGCCGCGCAGCGAAGACTAACCCCGACATTGCTTCGCTCGTCGGCCCTCTCTTCGCTGCGGAAAGAGGGCAGGGTCGCGGACTTGGAAAGGGCTTTGAAACCAAACTTCTGAGTCTGATCAAGCTTTTGCGTTAGGGATGGCAGCGGATACCGGCCCGTGGCTAACGCCTGTGCAGTATGAGCGTACAGCCCGGGCCGCAGGCAACGCTCTTATCTGAACCATGATTTTCTTGATTTTAGGGATTAAGGGATCTCAAATGTTCATCTTACTATCCATAGCAGTTATGCATTTTTGAATAAGATCCCGAGCGAGAGCGAAGGATGGAAATATCGTTGCCCCTTTTAACTTAGCTTAATTTTTTTCTCTTTCCTCACTTTCCGTTTTTCGCATGTTCAAATCCATATTCTTCAAAAAAACTTTAGCCTTTTACTTTTTGCCTTTAACCTCTGCACATCCCCCAAAACCTTTCGCCGTTAACCTTTTACCTTTCCCCAAACCAATACCCGCTCTTGTTTCTTTGCCTTTAACTCCCTAAGTTTGCGCCTCAATAATAATATTATGGCAAAAGCATCCGACATTAAAAATGGTAACATCCTGCGTTTTAACGGTGAATTGTTACAGGTAGAAGAATTTTTACACCGCACACCGGGTAACTTACGCGCGTTTTACCAGGCCCGCATGCGCAACGTTAAAACCGGCAAGCTGGTTGAATACCGTTTCCGCACGGATGAGGAGGTAACCATAGCCCGCGTTGAAACCAACGATTATCAATACTTATATGAAGACGGCGATTCGCTGGTGATCATGGATAACACCACTTACGATCAGCATAATGTGCCTAAAATTTTGTTCGGTTCTGCCGTGCGTTTCCTGAAAGAAGGAATGAATGTGATCGTTGCTTTTGAAAGCGAGGAACCGATCATGGGCCAGGTGCCAACGTCTGCTGAATTAGAGATCACTTACACCGAACCTGCCGTTAAAGGCGATACTTCTACCAACGCATTGAAAAGCGCTACAGTAGAAACCGGCGCCGAGATCAGGGTGCCGTTATTCATCAATATTGGTGATAAGGTTAAGATCGATACCGCAAGCGGTTCGTATGTAGAAAGAGTAAAGGGCTAAGCCCCCCGGCCCCCTGAAGGGGGAGAATAGAAAGGATTTATCAGGCCTCCGGTTTCTCGGGGGCTTTTTTGTTTTGGCAGAAGTTCACTATCTTGTCTTCTCTAAAACCAAGCTTATGAAAAATTCTGTCCTTTTAACGGCAGCGCTGTTATGCGTAGCCGGCTTTGCGCATGGCCAAACCACCACTTCGGCTATTAATGCTGCAAACGTTCACTCGGTAAATCCGGAAAACGCCGAAGTCTTTACACCGGTCCCTAATGTGGTTAAACCAGGTAAAACATTTGGCGATGCCCCTTCTGATGCGCTCGTTCTGTTCGATGGTAAAAACCTGGATGAATGGACTTCCGAGGATAAGTCCGCCGCCAAATGGGACGTGCACGATGGTATCGTCACCGTAAATAAAAAGGCAGGCGATATCGTCACCAAAAAGAAATTCACCAGTTTTCAGCTGCATATCGAATTTAAGATCCCTGCTAATATTGAGGGTGAAGGCCAGGAACGCGGCAACAGCGGCGTGTTTTTGCAGGGACAATACGAGATCCAGGTGTTAGACAACTCGCTGAACAAAAACAAAACTTACACTAACGGCATGGTGGGCAGTGTTTACCGCGAAGCCATTCCATTGGCTAACCCCGAAAACGTACCGGGTGTATGGAATGCTTATGATATTGCTTATTCGGCGCCCGAATTTAATGAGGACGGAACTGTGAAGAGTCCGGCTCACGTTACCGTTTTTCTGAATGGTGTTATGGTTCAGAACAATACCGAGATCCAGGGCTTTACCTCAACTGATAAAAAGCACGTATATGTAAAACATGGCCCGGGCGAATTGCGCCTGCAGGCACACGGCGATAAAAGCCGGCCTATCAGCTACCGTAATATATGGATAAGGGAATAAATTATTTAATGACACTCCAGCCGGCAAAGGGCTTAACGGTCGCGCAGGTTGGGGTGCCGTCTTTAGCTGTACCCGGGATGATGGTTTCAATGCCCTTTGCAGCTTTCGCAATCATTTCCTGGGTGATGCCGCTTAACGGGATCTTGATGCGCCTTTCATAACCGGTTTCCTGTCCGGCAAGAATTCCCACACGAATATAAACAAACTTACCGCCGGTTGGCCCTTCCACATACGGACCGGTAAATGAAAGATTCTCTCCGTCCTTTACGTTAATTTCCAGATCGAAATGTAAATCACAACCATTGGACATTTGCACCTGTTCTATTTCAAAATCGTGCCCATGACCTTTTTGCAGGGAAAAGGCAACGCCGGCGGGCGGGGTTTGGAGTGTGATGTGAAGTTGAAGTGGCATATTTTCCAATATTTACGCCAAATTACGTCATTGCGAGGAACGAAGCAACCTCTACGTAGGATATTCAAAAGCCATATATTCATCGCAAGGGAAACAGCCGATTGCATTGTCAACACAAACATCACGGTTTTGATTAGCAAGGGCGGAGATTGCTTCGTTCCTCGCAATGACGTGCGTGTTAGTTATTTACTCAATCCCAGTCCAAAATCCAACTCCAGCAACACCGGGCAATGGTCAGAATGCTTTGCCTCCGGCAAAATGGCGGCGCGTTTTATATGCGGCTCCAGACTACTCGTGGCCATATTATAATCAATGCGCCAGCCCAGGTTCTTGGCGCGGGCATTGGCACGGAAACTCCACCAGGTATAATTATGCGGCTCCTTATTCACGTGCCTGAACGTATCGATATACCCCGACTCCAAAAAATTCTCCATCCATTCCCGTTCCTCCGGCAAAAATCCCGACGAGTTGGCGTTCGATTTCGGGTTATGGATATCGATAGGCTTGTGGCAGATATTATAATCGCCTGATACTACCAGCTTTGGGCACTGCGATTGCAACAGTTCCAGGTAACGCCCAAACTCATCCAGGAACCGGTATTTAAACGCCTGCCGGTCGTCCCCGCTCGAGCCCGACGGAAAATAAGCGCTCATCACCGATACCTCATCAAAATCAACGCGGATATTGCGGCCCTCGCGGTCGTAGTCGCTGATGCCGCAGCCGTATTCCACATGTTTGGGCGTGCGTTTGGTAAAAATGGCGGTGCCGCTGTAGCCTTTCTTTTCGGCAGGATACCAGTAATGTTCATAGCCAAGGTCTTCAACTAATTTTAAATCGGTGAGTACATCAGGCGTGGCCTTTATTTCCTGCAGGCAAACCACATCGGCATCTGCCGCCTGAAGCCAGGCCAGCCAGTTTTTATTGATCGCAGAGCGGATACCGTTAACGTTATAGGTGATGATTTTCATTTCGGAATTCAGATGTTTGGTTTCGGATTTAGTAAGTTACTTTTCTGGCTCCAACCCGAGGATCTTATCCAATTGCTCGCACTCCTTTTTGCTGAGCAATTCCACCGTCATCGATACATCTTCCTTAGGGCGGTCATTTTTATCGGTTTTAACCGCGGCAATCCGGTCAACCATATCGATTCCGCTTACTACCTCACCGTACACGGTATAATTTTGGTCGAGGTGAGGGGCGCCGCCAACGCTCTTGTAATAATCACGCTCCCAGGCAGGTATTTTACGGCCTTTCAGGCGGGTGTTTTCTAATGTATCGAGTTTGCCGTCGGTAAAGCGCTTGCCTTCTACAATGTAAAACTGGCATCCGCTCGATGCTTTGGTTGGGTTATCATCACGCGCAGCAGCCAATACGCCGCGTTTGTGGAACAAGCTATCCCTGAATTCTGCAGGTACGGTGTAACCCACATCGCCATTGCCTAATTCTGCGCCGGGTTTGTTTTTTGAAGTATCCCTCGAATCAGGGTCACCGCCCTGGATCATAAAGTTCTGGATCACCCGGTGAAAAAGCGTCCCGTTATAAAAGCCTTGCTTAGTCAGCTTGATGAAGTTATCGCGGTGCTTAGGCGTTTCGTTATACAGGCGGATAATGCAGCTGCCATACGCTGTTTTAATGCGCACATACTGGTTTTTGGGCCCCTTTGCAAAGGCCGTAATGGTAAGCAAGAGGAATGCGAGGGTAAAAAGTCTCTTCATATTATTTGATTTATCTTTTCATTTTATTCCCGGTTTGTCATTTCGAACGTAGTGAGAAAACTTAGAAAAGTGATACGCGGACCAAGCACTAACGGATTGCATTGGCGGTAATGCACAACGTCTAAGTTTTCTCACTACGTTCGAAATGACATGGGGTGATATGAATCACAGGCACTCTTATTCCGTAAACCCAATCTCGTCAAAATAATCTATCATCAGCGATTTCAACACCATTTCCTGTTCAAGAAGGGTATAGTTGGGAATAACGCCAACGCGTTTCCAGTGCGGCCAGCCATCCTGGTCAAGGCCTTCAAGCTCGTAAAAACCCATCTTGCTGAATAGCTTACAAGTGGCAATATGCATTAGCTCTTCCTTTTGCCGTTTGCTGAATTTCCGGGGGCCCTGGCCCAATTCCTGTACGCCTATCAAAAACAGCATCACTTTCAGATCGGGTTTTTCGTTATCAAATTCCTCTGCGATGCGCTCCTGCAATAAATTCCATTTAGTATTGATCTCTGCCGGTTTCACAACAACAAATATAATTTAGTTGACGCTTAGTTGTAGCAGACGATAATTTTTGTTGGCAGATGTAAAAACTGCGGCACAATAATACTAAAACAAAAAAGCATCCTTTTGGGGATGCTTTCCGATTGAATACTAACCTTGTTTGGTTGTATCCTTCATTTTTTTCTTCATCTTCATCTTGTTGCCTTTCTTCTTCACTTTCTTTTTAACGGTATCCTGCTGCATTTTTGCAGGGACAGCGTGTGGCGCAGGCATCGCGAACGAAGCCGTGCAGAAGGCCGCCAGGGCCAGCATTGCAATTACCTTTTTCATAGAAAAATTTATTTTGGTTATAGTAATAACAACACGGGCGATACAAATTGTTTTAATAATTAAAAAAGAGCAATACAAAATGCATCACTCTTCTAACTTCTTATGTTTTCGTCTTCCGGTCTTTACTCACTTTCCCGGCCTCCTCTTAAATCACAGTACCGTTCGGAATAACCGCGCGTTTCTTCACAATCACAATCCCGTCCTGCACGGTATAAGCGCCAAAGTCGCCGTTTTCAAGCGGTTCGCCAATGTTTATCTTTACATCGTCGCCAATGCAGGCATTCTTGTCGATAATGGCGTTGCGGATATGGCACCTGTCGCCAATGCCCATAATAGGCGACTGGCTTTCGTGCGATTCTGTGATCTGTTCCAGCGTTTGATAGTTATCGTTACCCATCACATAGCAGTTTTCAATCACCGAATCAAAGCCGATACGGGTACGGATCCCGATGAGCGAACGCGTTAACTGGCTGGCATTAATGATACAGCCATCGGCAATAATCACCTTATCCACATGCGTACCCGACATTTTCGACGGCGGCAGCATGCGCGCACGGGTATAAATAGGGTGTTTGTCGAACAGATTGAACTGCGGGATATCGTCAGTTAAGCCAATGTTGGCTTCGAAGAACGACGGGATAGTACCGATATCGGTCCAGTAACCTTCATATTGATAGCTCAGCACACGATGATCAGTGATCGACTGCGGGATGATCTCCTTGCCAAAGTCGGTACGGTCATTACCTTCCAGCAGGTCGTACAGTAGTTTTTTGTTGAAGATGTAAATGCCCATCGATGCCAGGTATACACGGCCCTCAGCCTCCATTTGCGGACTAACCTCTGATGCCCAGCTCTCAAAGTTCGATTTCGGTTTTTCGATAAAGGCGGTGATCATATTATTATCGTCAGCTTTCAGGATACCAAAACCGGGAACGTCATTTGCGTGAACCGGGATAGACGCGATCGAAATCTCGGCGTTTGCAGCAACGTGTTTTTCTATCATGTCGCCGAAATCCATCTGGTATAACTGATCGCCCGAGAGGATCAATACATATTCAAATTCATGAACGGCCAGGTGATGCAAGCACTGCCTTACAGCATCGGCCGTGCCCTGGTACCAGCCCACGTTGGTAGGCGTTTGCTCGGCTGCAAGTATATCAACAAAAGCCTCGCTGAAATTGCTGAAATGGTAGGTGTTCTTTATATGCTTGTTTAATGAGGCCGAATTGAACTGCGTTAATACATACATCCTGTGTATGCCCGAATGTAAACAGTTGGAGATTGGAATATCAACCAGCCGATATTTGCCGGCAATTGGAACTGCGGGTTTCGAACGGGTTGTTGTTAACGGAGCAAGCCGGCTGCCCTGGCCTCCGCCAAGAACAATGCAAATTACTTTAGAGGTCATATTGTTGGTTTTAAGCTTTCATAAAGGGTTTTATACTCGGCGGCTGATCGGTCCCACGAAAAATCGAGTGCCATCATCACTTTGCGTAAGGTTTGGAGGTGTTTGGTATTATTATAAAGCGTAATAGCGCGGCTTACCGCACCGCAAATATCTTCCACACTGGCATTGTTATAACGGATGCCATAGCCGCCTTCGTCGCCGAAATCTATCACACTATCGTGCAGGCCGCCGGTATTGCGTACCATAGGCAACGTTCCGTAACGCAGCGAATACATCTGGTTCAAACCGCAAGGTTCTACCCGCGACGGCATCAACAGGAAATCGGCACCGGCGTAAATTAAATGCGCCAGCGATTCGTCGTACCCTATAAATACGCCGCATTCTTCCGGATAAAAATCGCGCAGCTCCAGCAGTTCTTTTTCTGTTTCCTTATCGCCCGCTCCCAGCACCAGGAAGTTGAACTGACCGGGATGCTCGTTAAAGCTTTCCTCCATTGCCGTGGCAATCAGGTCTGCGCCTTTTTCAACAACAAGGCGCCCTATAAAGGCAATCAATGGTTTATCAACCGGGAGATTAAATCGTTCGCATAATACCTCCTTGTTAGCCTGTTTCCCGGCAAGCTGTTTCACCGAGAATTTTTTGGCGATCATCGGGTCGGTTTGCGGGTTCCATACAGCCGTATCAATGCCGTTTAAAATACCAACGCCTTTTGCCTTTTCGAGATAAAAAAGATATTCAAGGCCGTTGGAATTAATGGTGAGTTCTTCAAGGTAAGTTGGTGATACCGTAGTGTAACGCCAGCAGCATTTTACAGCACAGGCCAGCGGGTTTATTGCGCCGGCCCAGTCCAGCAATCCTGTTTTCGACAGGTCGATCTCGGGCAGATACGATAGCTTGTCCCAGCCGAAGGCTCCATGGTACTGCCCGTTGTGTATGGTAAATATGGTTGGTGTTTGCGCTAAGCGGCTATACAGTTTTGAATATTGCAGTAAAAAAGGCACTAAGCCCGAATGATGGTCGTGACAGTGGATCAGGTCGGGCGTTTGCTGCGAATAGCTTATCCAGTCTAAAAAAGCGATCTGGAAGGCAATAAACTGCTCGGTTTCGTCGGGATAACTGTAAACTTCTTCGCGATCTATCAGCCCCGGTATCCTCACCAAATAAAGTTCAAAGCCAAGTTTGTCGGTTTTTTCCTTTAATATCTCGAAGAACAGGCGCCGGTTGCCCAGCAATGTTGAAGCATTAAAAACAACGTCAAACTCATTCTCCTGCACAAACTTACGGCTGTAGTATGGCATTACCACGGCCGCCTGCATGCCGGCCTGGTTCTGGTATTTGGGCAATGCGCCAACAACATCGGCCAGGCCGCCAACTTTGGCAACCGGGTAGCATTCGGCACTCAGGTGAAAAACTCTCATAGGGGGAATTTATTGGCTCAATTTAAGCAAACAATTTTTTAAATAGACAACCTCGGGCGCGGTAATCTGTTTAAAAAAATAATTTTTATTATTTGTTTAGCCGATGGGGCAATTCGTTTGTAAAATAAACACCGCAATGAAGTTATTTTACGATAATGGTATTTTTATGTCGCATTTTTACGTGCTTTTTGCGGAAATGATAATTTGAACGAATTATTAATATGAAATAGCAGCCCTGTTAATAGCTAACCATTATATTAAGCGCATAAATATTATACAATGTTTGGGAAACTATTTAAAAGCGATAAGCAAACGGAGTTCTGGAAATGGTTCACCAAAAACCAGGAAGCCATCTTCCACTTTGAAGACAACCAGGAAACTATCTTTAACCAGCTTTCGGAAAAGTTAAAAGATATTAATAACAATCTGACCTTTGAGTTCAGCCCTATAAAAGACAACGGCACACGCGAATTTTGTATTTCGGCGGATGGTATCAAGGCATCGTTTCCCGATGTTATTGCGCTGGTTGAAAAAGCACCCGCCCTGCCAGGCTGGGAAATTTATGCGTTTCGCCAACGGGTGCCGGGTGACGCCCTGAAAATAAATATGGCCGGTACCGAATTAGGTTATGCCGATATCTTCCTCCGCTACGGCGAAGAGGACGATAAAATAGGCGTAGAGCTGAATATCCGCAACTACGACCGGGAGAATAATACCATCAAAGGCGCTGTTTTTATTTTACTTGACAGCCTGCTTGGCGAGTATGATATGGAGACTTACATCAGTTGGATAGATTTCGTTCCGCTAAATGAAAGCAATATAGAGAACCTGTATCCCTTAACTTATTTAAGAGACCTCGTCGACCTGGCAAAAGTATAATATCAATTATCGGCCAGCTCTATCCAAACCGGACCATGGTCGCTCGATTTTTCCCAGCCGCGTACATTACGGTCAACACCGGCAGCTGTTAAACGGGCGTCAAGTTTTGGGCTCAGCAAAAAATGATCTATTCGCAATCCGGCATCACGGCCGTAGGCATCCCTGAAATAATCCCAAAAGGTATAGATCACTTTATCCGGATTCAGTTTACGGATGGCATCTGTCCAGCCTTGTGCCAGCAGTTTTTCAAATGCAGCCCGCGTTTCAGGGCGGAATAGTGCATCATTAACCCAGCGTTCGGCTTTATAGGCATCTAATGCAGTAGGAATCACATTGTAATCCCCCGCCAACACCACGGGCATTTCTGAAGCCAGCAATTCGGCAGCGTGCAGTGTTAGGCGCTCTATCCATTGTAATTTATAATCGAATTTCGGGCCGGGGGCCGGATTACCATTGGGCAGGTAAAGCCCGCCAACTACTATATTATTTATTTCAGCCTCGATGTAGCGGCTGTGCTCATCGTTCGGGTCGCCGGGTAAAACGCGGCAGCGTTCCTTAATTTCCATATCGCGGGCAAGTATAGCCACGCCGTTCCAGCTTTTTTGTCCATGCCATATCGCGTTGTAGCCGGCATCGTTTATTGCTTTCTCGGGGAAGCTTTCCTGCGGAGCTTTTAGTTCTTGCAGACATATAATATCGGGCGCGGTTTCTTCCAGCCAGCGCAGCAGGATGGGCATACGTGCGTTGATGCTGTTAACGTTATAGGTAGCTATTCTCATGAAAGTAAAAATAGTAAAGGTTTTGCAAATTCGCGTAGCACTTTGTTACCCGAACGCGGGTTACGCACCTACGGCGCGGGGGAGTTTTTCCGTTTATTTCTACCAATATCTGGCCCGATGGGCCGGACTATCAATAGCTTAGAGATTTAAGAATGGCCATCCCGACGCGGCGCCGCAGGTGCCCAATATTGGTAGATAACAATGTTATGAAGTTTCTGTGTGACGTTGGTACGACACATAGTCCATTCGATATACGAATTCAGGGTTACGCACCTACGGCGCGGATTGGGAGTGGGCTATTTTTCTACCAATATTTGGCCCTGATGGGGCCAGCCTATCAAAGCCACAAATTCTGACCCAAAGACGCCTATCGCGGCATGGCGCCGTAGGTGCCCAATATTGGTAGAAAATGCGTTGCGTAAATTTTCTGCGTGCCGTAGGTACGCCACATAGTCCGCCAATGCCCGCCGAACGTTAACTTTATGGACTAACATAGCGAATCAATCTAAAAGAAAAATTGAGAAGAGATATTAAAAAGGCAAATCGCAATGCAGAATTGAGGAGCGCAGTACTCCTTCCGTCTCATATGTTTGTTGGTAAACACCTTCGGCATTCAATGTAAGCAGGGTGGTTAATTTGTTTTCAGGATCGATGATGAAATATTCTTTTACACCGGCTTTTTCGTAAAGGGCGCGCTTGCGGCGGGTATCGTATGCCCGATTTGTAGAAACAACTTCAATTACAAGCGCAGGAACACCATGTACGCCATTCTTTTTCACTATTTCCTGCATATCATTCATCACAACAAACAGGTCGGGCTGAACAACCGATTGTTCAGGTTCCAGATGAACGTCAAAGGGTGCAGCATACAATGCACCAACCGGATGATCTTCAAAGAATTGAAAAAGCAACGCTGTTAACTTAATTAGCACTTTTTGGTGTTCCCGTGATGGAGAAGGCGACATAACTAATTCATTGAAAATAACTTCGCAGCGTGTCCCCTCCGGCAGCATGTTATATATTTCCACTGCCGATGTGGGTACGTCAGGAATACGGTTGTATTTATGCTGCGTGTTCATATTAAAATATTGTCGCGCTTAATTAAGAAGCGCTATTTATTGCTCATCATTATCCGTATCAGCAGCAGCTTTTTTAGTGGCCATGGCCAACACGGGTTTGCCTATCACTTTGTAACTGCCTTCGCCTTTCAGAATAGAGGCTATCATCGGTTTATCCTGCATTACCTTTACAGCTTCAGCAAGTTCCTTGTCGTATTTAAAATTGCTTTCGTAACGGCCTTTCTCGAAATAATAACGCGAGGCGATCTCGTTTTGCAATACTTGTTTGATCTCGTCTTTATGTAACTGAAGATCATTCTTTTTGCTGGCGGCCATTTTATTTTTCAGGGCGTCATATTCAGTTTGTATCTCGCCGAATTGTTTTTCTTTGGTTGCCTCGGTTTTGAGGCTGGCCAGCATCCGCTCGGAAGCGGTGTTGTAGCTGTAGTTTTTACCATCGAGGTATTTAACAAAATCGGCATAGTCGGCGTCGCTAAGGGTAAAGCCCTTGCTGGCGGCAATGGTTGGGTGCGTAGCGCGATACTGGTTGGCATAATCGAAAACGAACAATTTTGCTACCAGGGTTTGGGTGATGTTGGCAAAGCGTTCCTGTTTCACAAAAATATCGGGGTAGATCCCGCTGCCGTCATAAACCGAGCGGCCGTTCTTTGTTTTAAATTCATGAATAAGCGAGTCGGCCACCTTTACAACGCTGCCGTCATCCTTACGGTGGGTATAATCAAGCGCCTGGATACAGCGGCCCGAAGGCACATAATATTTTGCGATGGTGATTTTTACCAGGCTATTGTAGGGCAAATTAAATGTTTGCTGCACCAATCCTTTACCGTAACTACGCTGACCGATAATAATAGCCCTGTCCAGGTCCTGTAACGAGCCTGCCACAATTTCCGACGCAGAAGCTGAGCGGCTGTTCACCAGCACCACCAGCGGCAGGTTAGGCTCCATCGGTGCGCTTGCCGTGTTATAGGTAAAATTCTTTTCTTTTATTTTCCCCTTTTGCGATACCACTTCCACGTCCTTCGGCACAAAAAGGTTAACGATCTTTACGGCCTCCTGCAAAATGCCGCCGCCGTTTGAGCGAAGATCGAGGATGATGCCGTTAGGCTTGTTTTTTTCTAACGAGGTTAGCGCATTGGTAACTTCATCGGCCGAATTCTCTAAAAATTTATCGAGCTTAATGTACCCCATATTTCCGTCAACCATGCCGTAGTATGACACATTGGGCTGACGGATCTCATCGCGCACCAGGTCCTTTTCAAATGTTTTGGTATCCGGATCGCGTTTCAGTACCAGTTTTATCGGCGCCCCCTTTGCGCCCTTCAGCAACTGGCTTACCTGGTCGTTATTTTTGCCGTCGAGCGGAACGCTATTGATGCTTAACAATTGATCGCCTGGGCGGATATCGGCTTTCTGAGCCGGGAAGCCCGAAAACACGTCGGATACATAAACTTTGTTGTTGCGCAGAAAAATGCCTGCGCCTATGCCGCCATATTGTGTACTAACATAGTGTAGCTTATAATCTTCAATTTCCGATTCGGGGACAAACTCGGTGTAAGGGTCGAGGCCATCCAGCATGGCATCAACACCTGTTTTAATCATCTTTGATGAATTGATATCATCAACGTAATTGATGTTAACTTCTTTGTAGACCGATGCAAAAACATCGAGATTTTTTGAGAGTTGGAACAGGTCGTCCTTAAAGCTGAATGTGCCAATTGCTACTGCCACCAGGCCGCCAAAAAGCAACTGCTTTTTATATTTGCTCAATATCCATTTACCCTTGTTCATTCCCAAAACTGTTTTAAAATATAAAACTACAAAAAAG
>DATCQV010000191.1:0-50750 GCA_036569325.1 Mucilaginibacter sp.
TGTCTAACTGGATGTGCACCTCGCTTTTTGTGGGGTCGTCGCCGTTAAACTGATGCGAATTTTCGTAGGAAATTTTGAGATTATTGGTATACGGAATAAGATAAAGATTGGCAAAAAGCGATACGATAAATATGAGCCCGGCACAAACAAAATAGGGGCGCAGGAAGCGGTTAAAGCTGGCCTTTCCGCTCAGGATCGGTACGATCTCTGTCTGGTTTGCCATCTTGGCCGTAAAGAAAATTACCGCCAGAAAGTTGATGAGCGGCGACAGCAGGTTCATGTAAAAAGGTATGAACCCGGCATAGTATTTAAACACGATCTCCTGCAGTGTAGAGTGTGTTTTCAGGAAGTTATCTATATGCTCGGAGATATCGAAAACCACGGTTATCACCACGAAAATACCCAGCGTAAAAACGAAGGTACCGAGGTATTTCCGGATGATATACCAGTCGATAGTTTTTAAATACCTGTTTAAGATAGCCTTCATTTTTGGGGTTAGAGTCTTTGTGCTAAACGGTTTACCATTACATTCTTCCAGCTGTAAAACTCCCCGGAGATTATTTTATTGCGGGCTTCGCCTACCAGCCATAAATAAAAGTGCAGGTTGTGCAAAGTGGCTATCTGTGCGCCCAGCATCTCGCCCGAATGGATGAGGTGACGCAGGTAGGCTTTGGTATAAAACCTGTCGGTAGCCAGGCCGCTATCGGCTTCGATGGGCGAAAAATCGTTCTTCCACTTCTCATTTTTGATATTGATAATGCCGTCTTTGGTGAATAGCATGCCGTTGCGTGCATTGCGGGTAGGCATCACGCAATCAAACATATCGATACCTAAAGCGATGTTTTCGAGGATGTTGACAGGAGTGCCTACGCCCATCAGGTAACGGGGCTTTTCCTGGGGTAATATATTGCAAACGATCTCGGTCATGGCATACATTTCTTCGGCTGGCTCGCCTACGGAAAGGCCGCCGATGGCATTGCCCTCGCGCTCAAAAGAAGCGATCATCTCTGCCGATTTTACCCGCAGATCTTTATAAACCGAACCCTGTACAATAGGGAATAACGTTTGACTGTAGCCATATTTCGGCTCGGTGCTGTCGAAGCGGTCGCAGCAGCGTTTAAGCCATCGGTGGGTCATATCTACCGAACGGCGGGCGTAGTGGTATTCGCAGGGGTAAGGGGTGCATTCATCGAACGCCATTATAATATCGGCACCGATAATGCGCTGAATATCCATCACATTTTCGGGCGTAAACAGGTGTTTTGAGCCGTCGATATGTGAGCGGAAGGTAACGCCTTCCTCCTTTATTTTGCGTACTTCGGTTAAAGAATACACCTGGTAGCCGCCGCTATCGGTTAAAATAGGGCCGTCCCAGCCGTTAAATTTATGTAGTCCTCCGGCCTTTTCAATGGTATCCAGTCCCGGCCTTAAATATAAATGATAGGTATTACCGAGTATGATCTGTGCGTGAATATCATTCTTTAACTCGTGCTGATGTACCGCTTTTACTGTACCCGCGGTGCCAACCGGCATAAAAATGGGGGTTTGTATGGTGCCGTGATCGGTAGTGATCTCGCCTGCGCGGGCTTTGGAGAGTTTATCTTGTGCTGTTAAATTAAATTTCATTTCGAGGATGCAAAATTACGATTTCCTTGTTGGAAAGTTGTAAGGTTTGAATGTTGTAATGTTGTGTTTGTATTGGAAAGTTGTAAGGTTGGAAAGTTTTAAAGTTGAAAAGCCTGAAAATGGCATAGCCAACGGCGTATTTTCCTAATTGTTAACTATTTCAAATTATCAACAATCCAACTTTTCAACCTTACAACCTTCCAACTTTTCAACAATTTTGACGAACTTCGCGCATTATTTTTTTGACGGGTTTGGAAACATATATTAAAGAAGCGCTCTTCATTTTATTCCAGTTGTGCTTTCTTATTCAGCTTTATTTTTTGATCGCCAATCAAAGCAAACTTAACCGCTTTAAACCTTCCGGTGACGTTCCTGAGCCATCGGTGCCGGTATCGGTTATTATCAGCGCGCGTAATGAGGCTGTAAATCTGGCCGAAAATCTCCCTTCTATACTGCAACAAAATTATCCCGATTTTGAAGTTGTTGTGATCAACGATTGTTCATACGATCGCTCTGACGAGGTGCTGGAAGAGCTAAGCAAGCAATATCCACGCCTGAAAGTGGTAACCATTACCGAGCATGACCGCTTTAAAACCGGCAAAAAATTCGCGTTAACTTTAGGTATTAAAGCCGCAAAAAACGAGAATTTATTGTTCACCGATGCCGATTGCGTACCCGCTTCAAACAACTGGATCACCCATATAGCGTCCAATTTTACCCGTGCCGACCAGATTATTTTAGGCTATTCTCCCTATAAAAGAACCCGCAATTTCCTCAATGCTTTCGTTCGTTTCGAGACGATAAAGACGGCTATAAACTACCTTTCGGCGGCGGTTAGGGGCGATGCTTATATGGGGATCGGGCGTAACCTGGCCTATACCAAAACCCTGTTTTTTGGAGCGAAAGGGTTCGCGGCGCACATGCATGTGCTGTCGGGCGATGATGATCTTTTCGTAAATCAGAACGCGACACCAAACAATGTGGCGATAGAATTAAGCCCTGATTCGTTTATTTATACCGACGCAAAAACTACGTTAAAAGCCTTGTTCAGGCAAAAAAAACGGCACTTCGGCGTGGGTAAACTATATAAGGCCAGGCACCGCCGTACACTCAGCATTGACGCAGTTACGGGTTTCCTGTTTTATATTTTACTAACACTATGCTTAGTTTTCAACTTTGAACCCCTCTTAGCCGCAGGTTTATTTATGTTTAGGCTGATCTTTCAGGTGATCGTATATCACAAGTTATTTAAACGTTTGGATGGCAAAGGACTGTTGTGGTATTTGCCGTTTTTGGATGCTATTTACTATATTTACTTAAATACGTTTGGATTGATCGGGACTTTTATAAAAACTACTCAATGGAAATAAATTCGAATTTTACCGAAAACGCAAAGAATGATTTTCACCTTGTTGTTAAGGCACGCCAGGGCGATCAGAAAGCTTATGCCGATCTGATGCACCGGTACAAGGATTCCATTTATTTTATGGTGCTGAAAATGGTGAACAACAAGGAGGACGCAATGGACCTCACTGTTGAAACCTTTGCCAAAGCCTTTGAGAAACTGGATAAATACCAGCCCGACTACGCTTTCAGTACCTGGCTTTTTCGCGTGGCTACCAATAACTGTATCGATTTTATCCGCAAAAAAAAGCTGAACACCATGTCGATTCACGGCATGACGGATGAGGACGGCGAGGAAAAACAGCTGCAGATCAAAGCAGATGTACTTAATCCGGAGGAGACATCGATAAAAAAACAACAAACACAGGAGCTTAAGCAGCTGATAGAAAGCTTGCCTCCGCGTTACCGGAACCTGATCACCCTCCGTTATTTCGACGAGCTATCATACGAAGAGATTGCCCAGCAGCTCGACCTGCCTTTGGGCACGGTAAAGGCCCAGCTTTTCAGGGCACGCTACCTGTTAGGCAACATCATTAACCGTTTTAACAGGGATGATATCTAACGATCTGCTCAAATATTTTCCTGATCTTACTGCCCAACAGGTACAGCAATTTGACCGTCTGCCAGAGCTTTATACTTTCTGGAATAACCAGATCAATGTAATTTCGCGTAAGGATATTGAATCATTGGGCGAGCGGCATGTGCTGCATTCGCTGGGTATTGCTAAGGTGATGCCATTTTTGCCGAACGAAACGGTACTTGACGTAGGCACCGGTGGCGGTTTCCCGGGTATTCCATTGGCTATACTTTTTCCCGAAACACAGTTCCACCTGGTAGATTCGATAGGGAAAAAGATAAAGGTGGTGCAGGAAGTTGCTCAAGCGCTTGGCCTTAAAAACGTTCGTGCCACGCATGCCCGCGCCGAGCAGATAGACGAAAAGTTTGATTTCGTGATATCGCGGGCGGTTACGCAACTGAAGGATTTTTACCCCTGGGTACGTGGAAAGTTCAATAAAACATCAAAAAATATATTGCCTAACGGTATCCTCTACCTTAAAGGCGGCGACCTGGCGCAGGAGATCAAAGAATCAGGCCTGAAGGTGAGCCAGTATCATCTCAAAGATTATTTCGGCGAGGAATTTTTTGAGACCAAGCAGGTGATCTACGTACGCGGGTAACACGATTTTCAGGATTTTTCTTTTGATTTTCAGGATTTGCAGAGGCGAAAAACATTGCGTCTCTGCAAAAGAAATATTTAATTATGTACTGGCGAAGGTGGCGTTGGTGCTGTTTTCACCGTATCTTTTTTCTTTTTTTTCTTAAACAGGTCTAACGGGTTCGGTGGCGGTGGTGGCGGGCCTCCGGGGCCTTTGGCCGGTGCGGTTGAGGGTTGCGGAGGCGTGGTTCCGGGAGCAGGTGCCGGGGTTACTACAGGTGTTTTTGCGGTATCCTTTTTCTTCTTTTTAAAAGGGTTGATCTTATTAAATACCTCTACCGGTGATGGGGGCGGAGGCGGCGGGCCTGCAGGCGGGCTTTGTGAAAATGCCTTTGCGCCGGTTAGCGTTAATCCTGTAATAAACAGGGCCGTGACTATTTTTTTGCGTTTGGATGATCTTTGCTGTTGAGTTTGCATAATTGTGGATTTGAGGATCATTATGTCAACAGTAAAGATGGCCGCGGGTTTAAAAAATATTCAAATTTCTGCCGGTGGGCTTTATGCAACAAATTGCCCAACGGTTTTAGCCGTTCAGCAATTGTTCTTCAAATTAAATTGAAGAAGATTATTTTTTGAAAGTAGTTACACTTACTTCGCCAATAAATGACGGATCGTTAAATAAATCGCCGCTTGCCGTATTCTTTAACTCCTTACCATTGATGTAAAAAGTAACGGCTATTTTGTAAGTTCCAGATTTGGTGTTAATAGCCTGAGGATACGCCTTTACTACTCTCAACGCTTCCTCATCGCAGTGGCTGCCAATCCCTTTTACTACTGATGCATTTGCTACTTTATGATCGCCGGTAAGGTCAAACTTCACGATTACACTGCCCATTACATCGTTCTCTCTTGCCGAAGCAGGATAACGGACATACTTTGATATGTATTTACTGAAATCGCCAAATGCGCTTGGAGGGGGCATAGCGGGCGGTGGCGGCGGCGGAGTTTTTTGCTGAACCATATCGGCAGAAGGTTTTGCCGAAACTTCAGTAACATCAGCCTTGCTTGCTTTATCGGCAGATTTTACCGGTCCGATAATTCTAACCTCCGTGAGTTTTTCGCGCGGGGCTACATCCGGCGATGCTTTAACTTTAACAACTTTTGGTTCATCGATGGTTATCTCCTGCGATTTTTTAACCAGTGGTGGATCGATGGTTATTTCCTTTACTTTATCAGTTTTGGCAGGTGGCAGCAAGGTTACCATTACCACTTTTTGCTTTTGGTCCGCTTTTTTGCGTTGTTCTTTTAATTGCAATTTCACTTCTTTTGACACTTGTTCCTTTACCGGAACGCTTACTTTAACTGTTTTAATAGTATCAGTTTGCTGTCGCGGTGCAATGTCGACCCATCCGTAAGTTTTGCTGAAGCCCAGCGTGGATACGCACAGTAAGCCGGCGCATACAGGTAAGGCTGCGAGGTATTTTAGCCTGGCTAAATTCCCCGATCGTTTTTGGTTTAACATAATGATCCTCTTTTTTAGTAAATTATAATTGAAAAATGAATGCGTGATAGAGGTACCGCTCACGCCGTAAGCATTGTTCACCAGGAACGATGAATAGGCGAGGGTATCGTTTTCATAAGCCGCGGTTTGCTCGTCGGCTATATATTCGTGCACGGTTTTGAGGCTGCGCTGCACCAGGTAAATGAACGGGTTGAACCACCCGATGATCTTCATAACCTCAAGAAAAAGTATATCCAGCGAGTGTTTTTGATTGATATGCACCAGTTCGTGCCTTAAAACGGTGTCGGCTCCTGATACCTTTGTGCCGATGAACACATAGTTAAAGAACGAAAAAGCGGTATTGGAATCCTGCAATGTGATCAGTTTATAACCATCGTCTGACGAGATCTTTTCAACGTTTGTCAGTTTTACCAACTGCGTCACTTTAAAAATAAGCACTATCATAGTGATGAGGGTACCTATTATATAGGTGTACAAAAGACCATCCTGCAAAGTGAGGACGTGCGTGTCGGAGGGTCTCAGATTGGGATTCAGCATAATGGTAGCGGTTTGCCTGTCGCCGTAATCATGCTGCCTTAACATGCCGAGTTGCAATACCGGGATAATGTAAGCTACTACACTGGTGATGAGCAGGTAAGCCCGGTTCATTTTGTAATGCGTGGTGTTATTCAGCAAGGCAAAATACAAAAGGTAAAATACCGCGAGGTAAATGTTTGCCTCCAAAAGATAATGCAGCCAGTTCATGATTTTTTGTTTTTAAGGTTATCGATCAGCGCAGAAAGTTCGTCGAGGTCTTTTACATCCAATTTTTTTTCGTCCACAATAAACGATACGAGGCTTTGGTACGAATTGCTGAAATAGTTCTTCATCATTTTATCGAACGTGAATTTCTTATAGTCGGCTTCAGCAACTGTAGGGAAGTACACATGTGAGTTACCGTAGGCTTTATGATCGATAAAACCTTTGCCTTCCAGCACACGCACCACGGTTGATACGGTGTTGTAGGCGGGCTTGGGCTCGGGCATTTGTTCTATAATGTCTTTCACAATGGCTTCGTTTAACTGCCACAGGATCTGCATGATCTGTTCTTCGGCTTTGGTCAGTTCTTTGATATTCATAGCAAACTATTTTTATAGTTAGGTAAAGGTAAAACTATTTTTATAGTTTGCAAACTATTTTTATAGTTTTTTATTGGGGCAACTGTAATAATTCTGATCTTTTTATTTTTTGCTAAAATTGTTAGGATTTTTCTATTTTAGGAGCATCAAGCAGCCGGTACACTGTTGGCTGATTATTATAATTATGTCGATACTTCACCGGGTTGCGCTTACTTACATCAAAAATATCGGCCCCACGCTGGCTAAAGCTATGGTGGCCTACGTGGGCGATGCCGAACAGATCTTCAGAACTCCGGCTCAAAAACTGCTTAAAATTCCGGGAATAGGGGAGAAAACCATCGCACAGCTCGACCTGAAGGATGCCCTGCATAAAGCCGAAAAGGAATTGAAGTTTATTGAGCGGAATGAGATCGACGTTATATTTTATACCGATAGCCGCTATCCCAAGCGCCTGAAAAACTGTAACGATGCGCCGGTTTTGTTATACTCAAAAGGCGATGCCGATTTCAATTCGCAGCATGTGGTTGCGGTGGTAGGTACGCGTAATTCTACAGATTATGGCAGGCACCTTTGCCACCAGTTAGCCGAAGAGTTGCAGCAGCTCAATGTGTTGGTTGTGAGCGGACTCGCACTTGGAATAGATGTAGCCATGCATAAGGAATGTCTAAAATTTAATATCCCTACAGTAGGCGTGTTTGGTCACGGATTGGATCGAATCTATCCCAATCAAAACCGGCCGACGGCTGCAAAGATGCTGGAAAACGGTGGCTGGCTATCAGAATATCCATCGGAAACCGTACCCGATCGTGAGAATTTCCCTCAGCGCAACCGCATTGTGGCGGGAATGGCCGATGCCACCATAGTTGTTGAAGCCGGTATAAAAGGTGGCGCTTTAATTACGGCCGAGATTGCCAATTCCTATAACCGCGACGTTTTTGCGTTTCCGGGCCGGGTGGGAGATACCTACTCCGAAGGGTGTAATTTTCTGATCCGGCATAATAAAGCGCAACTGCTTACCTGCGCCGCCGACCTTCCTTTCAGCCTCGGATGGGAAAAAATGGAAAATGCGAAACCGGTTGAACAGTTTAGCCTGCCGCTTGATCTTTCGATGGATGAAAGCACCATTTTGAATTTTATTAAACAGAATAATGGTCCGCTGGCTATCGATGACCTGTCGCTTAAAACCAATATGCCCACCAGCAAGCTGGCAATGAATTTGCTGAATATGGAGATGCAAGGCTATATCCGGTCGCTGCCGGGGAAGACGTATGCTTTGGCTTAGGGAAAGTCAAAAGTAAAAAGTCAAAATGGGGATTCGTTATAATGACCTAATGACTCAATGCCCCAATGATTAATTACCCATTGGGCCAGCTGAAATACGTTAGCTTACCGATGCCCTCGGTTACAACATCCCAACTGCTTATATCAAACTCGATGACGGCGGTACAGCTGGTGTGAACCTCGCGTGCTTCGCCGGTAAGGTAATAGAGTATTTGCGCGATGCCGGGATTGTGACCAACCAATGCTATAAAATTGTATTCATTGGGGAGTCCGTTGATCACCTTTAGTAAGGTCTTTTCGCTGGCCTCGTAAATGGACTTGTTTATCGTGGCTTCAGGCAGTTTCAGGTGATCAGAGAAAATTTCAGCTGTAGTTTTAGTGCGCTGTGCAGGACTGGTAATAATCAATTCAGGGACTATCCCGTGGTCTTTAAGGCGGTCGGCCATAAAGCCTGCGTCTTGTATACCAATATATTTTAAAGGCCTGTCGATATCTTTACCGCCTGTTTCCTTTTCTGCCTTGGCATGCCTGACTAATAACAGCTTTTTCATTTGCGGGGTGTTTTAAACAAGCCTCGCGGCTTTTTTGTATAGTAAAATCGCCACAAAATACGACTAATTGATATTTTATTTAAGCTATTTTTTGAACAAATTGTTTTGAAAAAGAGCTACATTATTGATTCAAAAAGCCGGCCAACTTTGGCAACAATAGCTTCAGGTTCAATATTATGTAAACAGGCATAATCTTTCCTGAAACAAGGCCTATCGCCATAAACCGAACATGGCCTGCATTCGATGTCGCCGGCAACGATATTGGCCTCTGATTGGCCATACCCCAGGAAACCTGCGTAGTGATGCGTGGCGCCCCAAACAGAGATAACCGGTACACCTTCCAGCGAGGCGAGGTGCATTCCGGCAGAGTCCATGCTCAGCATTGCATCCAGATTGCTGATCACCGCCAGTTCCTGCTCCATATCGAGGCGGCGAACAAGTGAGGTAACATTGTTATACTTTTGCTGCCATTGAGCGCAGATCTCTTCTTCCAAAACAGAGCCGCCAAACAGGAAAATCTTTACATTTTTTTGGTTGAGCAAGCTGATCACCTGCTCCATTTTATCCAGCGGATAGATCTTTCCCTTGTGCTTGGCGAAGGGTGCCACGCCCAGCCATTGTGTTGTTTTTTCGCCGGTTATCCGGATGATTTCAGCTGATAATGGCTTAGGCTGTCTGGTTAATTTATCATCAGGCGTCACATTAAAACCTAAAACCCGGAATACATCAGCATAGCGCTCTGTGGTGCGTTTTAATGGCTGCAAAACTTTATCCGGGAAACGGGTGAGCAACTTTTTTTCAGCACGGCCTTTATCGATAAAAGCATATTTCACGCCGGATAATCTGAATAAACGCCGTAATATTTTGGTGCGGAGATTATGGTGAAGGTCGGCCAGGGCATCGTATTGGGTATTTTTTTTTAAAGCGCCAAACAGTTTGAGCAGGCCGGGAAAACCTTTGTATTCCTTATCAAAATTGACAGGAAAATAATTGAGGCGGGGAATATTGGTGAAAAATTGTTCAAAGCCGGGGCGCGATACAAAGGTGATAGTCAGCTCCGGATTTTGCTGCAGCACGGCTTTGACCACCGGTACCGTCATAGCTACATCGCCCATGGCTGAGAGCCGGATGGCTAATATGTGCTTTGCGCCCGGCATTATTTTTTGTTATTGTACAGCACCGGGTTCAGGGTGGGGTCGTTATACATCTTCATCTGGCGGTAAACCTTCATGTATTTCCGGCCTTTTTCTATGTCTTCGATCAATTCGTCGATGGCGAGCGAAAGATCGGTCTGCTGTTGCAGCAAGATGCTTAGTTTATTCTTACGCTGCTCGCGATCGGCGTCGCTAATGTCCTTCCTAAGGGTTTCCTCGTGCATGTGATAGATCTTCAGGGCAAGGATTGACAGCCTGTCGATTGCCCATGCGGGGCTTTCGGTGTTGATTCGTGCGGCAGGTAATGGTTTGATGCTTTGGTACTTCTGAAGGAAAAAGCTATCGATATCTTCTACAAGATCAGTACGTTCCTGGTTCGATTTATCTATCCGGCGTTTCCATTTCAGAGCTAATACAGGGTCGATAGAAGGATTGCGGATCTCGTCCTCCATGTGCCATTGCGCTGTGTCGATCCAGCATTTATCGTAAAGCAGGTATTCAAAAGAACCGGTTTCATAGGGATTCTCATACTTTGCATCGATCTCATCGTATAAATGATAATCGTAAATAGCCTTTATAAAAACCTTATTGCAAAGTTCGCTGATCATTATTTTGCCTGTTCTTTAATTTTATTGATGATGGACGTAGATGAATAGCCGTCTACAAAGGTAATGGTTTTAACCTCGCCGCCGTTGGCCATTACTTCTTTCGCACCTACAATATTTTCAATGGTGTAGTCGGCGCCTTTTACCAGGATGTCGGGCATCAGCGTGGTGATGAGGGTATGCGGGGTATCTTCGTCAAACAAAACCACGGCGTCGACAAAAAATAAAGAGGCCAGCAGGGCCGCGCGGTTATTCTGGTCATTAATGGGACGACTTTCACCTTTGATGCGCTTTACCGAGCTGTCGGCATTGAGGCCGATGATGAGTTTATCACCTAAATCGGCGGCCTTGGCCAAATAAGTTACATGACCGAGATGCAGCAAATCGAAAACGCCGTTAGTAAAAACCACCTTTTTGCCTTCGTTTTTCCACTGCGCGCGCAGGATTTGGAGGGAGGAAAGAGGCTGAATCTTACTTAAAAGAGTTTGTTCTAAGTTATTGGTCATTAGTCAATGGTCATTAGTCATTAGTCATTGGTGCGTCTTTCATAATCTGCACATCCGCACATTCAAAATTCGCACATCAAAATAGGTCGTCGACCGCCTTACACAGTATATGGCCAATCAGGATATGCATTTCCTGGATCCTTGCCGTAATATCCGAAGGAACTATGATATTCAGATCGCATAGTCCGGTCATTTTGCCGCCATCTCTGCCTGAAAGGCCGAGGGTATCGCAGCCGAATTGTTTAGCTATTTCGAATGCATTTAGAATTCCCTGGCTGTTACCGCTGGTGGATATGCCGATGAACAGGTCGCCGGGACGAGCGAGGGCTTCCACCTGCCGCGAAAAAACATGATCATAACCGTAGTCGTTGGCAATAGCGGTAAGGGCCGAAGTATCTGTTGTCAAGGCAATTCCGGGAAGGGCCTTGCGGTGTTTTACAAAGCGTCCGCTAAGTTCGGCGGCTATGTGCTGGGCATCGGCGGCGCTGCCGCCATTGCCGGCCAATAAAACCTTGTTGCCTTTTTGTATGGTATCGATGATCATCTGGCAAGCTTGCTCAATATCGCCGGTAAGCTGGTCGATTACCTTGTTGATAAGCTGCTGATGATCTTTTAATTCTTCAATAATCATTTTTTGATTTCGGATATCGGATGTTCGATTTCGGAATTATTTAATTGGCAAATATACAAATGAACTAATGAACAAGTGAACGAATGAACCGATTACGCCATATCGTTAATGATCTGGTCGATAGTTGTGGTGGCGCTGCCTACATGACGGATCACAATTGCCGCGGCATGGTTAGCCAGTTCGCAGGCTTCCTCTACCGTAAAACCGGATGCAATGAAATAGGCGACGGTAGCGATAACTGTGTCACCCGCGCCTGTTACGTCGAACACCTCGGTGGCTTTCACCGGCAGTAATTTGCTCGATTGTTCGGTAATGATCGCCATACCGTCTTCCGAAAGCGTGACGATAAGGTATTCAGTTTCGGTTTGACTAAAAATAACCTTGGCGGCGTTTTGAAGCTCCTCAATGTTTTTGATCGACTCAGTTTTGGCAGCTTCGGCCAGTTCTTTACGGTTGGGCTTTATTAAATAGGCTCCGTTGTATTTTTCGTAGTTCAGTCCTTTCGGGTCGATGATCACTTTTTTGCCATGACCGGAGGCTATTTTTATAAGGCGTTGCGTAAGGGCAGGAGCGAAAAGGCCTTTGTTATAATCGGAAAAGATAACGATATCGGCCTTATCGATTATAGCGGTCAGCTTGACGGCAAGTTCATCTTCCAACTCATTTGAAATAGCATCGGTAGTTTCGTGATCTATCCGTACCAATTGGTGCCGACCGGCCAGCACACGGGTTTTTACTGTTGTGGGCCGCGAGTTATCTTTAATAATAGTATCGGTCTTTACGCCTTCGTTTTGCAGGATATTAATCAGTTCGCCGCCCTTTGTATCATTGCCGATAACCCCAGCCACAGTAACTCTTGCGCCAAGCGATACCAGATTTTGCACTACATTCCCCGCACCGCCAAGTGTAACCGATTCATTTTTTACGTTGACGATAGGTACCGGCGCCTCAGGCGACAGGCGGGAAGCGTTCCCCCAGATATAATGGTCGATCATCAGATCGCCGATGACGAGGATTGATGGCTGTGTTTGTATAGTAAGTACTTTCTCTTGTAGATTAGTCATTTGTCATTAGTCATTTGGAGGGCAGTCGATATTCATCAGGAAAACAGATATTTTTACTAATCTCTATTCTCCGGTCACTAATCTCTTAACTATCCTTTTTTCTTTTCAAAAAATTGCGTGATCTCTTGCAGCGACAAGGCATTCAGGCATCTTTCTTTATATAATCCGCCTTTGCGGGCAGTAAGTATGCCGTAGTGCATATCCAAAAAGCCTTCCTTGCGATGGGCATCAGGGTTGATGGAGAGCCAAACGCCTTTTTCCAAAGCGTATTGATGCCAGCGCCAATCGAGGTCGAGGCGAAGTGGGTTGGCGTTTATTTCAATCACCACGTTATTGGCGGCGCAGGCGTCGATCACCTTTTTATAGTTAATGGGATACCCCTGGCGGCTGAGCAACAACCTGCCGGTGGGGTGGCCGAGTATGGTTGTATATGGATTTTCGATCGCGGTGATCAATCGCGAAGTGGCTTTTTCCTCATCCATTTTCAGTATGGAATGCACCGAGGCGACGATAAAATCGAAGCGTTGTAAAATTTCGTCCGGATAATCGAGCGAACCATCGTACAAAATATCCGATTCGATGCCTTTAAATATATGGAAGCCGTCAAGCTTTTTATTGAGGTGGTCTATTTCTTCCTGCTGGTTGATTACCTGTCCGATGCTGAGGCCTTTGGCATAGAAAGCGCTTTTGCTATGATCGCACATGCCGAGATATTCCAGTTTTAGGTCATCGCGGCAGTAAAGCGCCATTTCTTCAACGGTGTTGATCCCGTCGCTCCAGGTGCTGTGGTTGTGGAGGGTGCCTTTCAGATCGTGATGGGTGATCAGTACCGGTAGTGCGTTATTTTCTGCGTTCTGGATAAATGCAGTGCCTTCGCGAAGTTCGGGCGGTATAAATTCGAGGCCCGATTTTTTGTAGATCATCATTTCGCTTTCAGGCTGATCGATCCCTTCCACCGCTCTGTCATACACAGCCGTCACATGCGCATCGTCGCCGGTATATTCGAAGAGCGCTTTATAAAAATAACGTTTCTCTACACATACGATCTCCACCTTTAACCCGTTTTCAAGCGTGCCCGAAAGGATGTTTTTTTCGGCTGCAAGGCCGTTTATAATATCTGATTGCAGCAGTGTGTTCAACTCAATTTCCAGATCACGGCTGCCTAATACGATTACCAGTTTATGGATGATCTCGAGCAGCCGGCGGAATTCCCCGGCAACCTCGATCAGGCCGCCCGGGAAGATATCCTTCAGTTGTCCGATCAGATCTTTAGCGACTGGTTCAACCTGTGCATAAAGAAACTTGCCGTGACTGGCCATATTAAATTCGATGACCTTGCGGATCTCTTCCTGCGTTTTCAGTCCAAAACCTTTGGCTTCCACCAGGCGGTTCTCGTTACAGGCATAATAAAGTTCGCCGATGTTTTCGATACCCAGTTCTTTCCAGATGATGGATACCTTTTTGGGACCGATGCCTTTAATGCCCATCATTTCGACTATGCCGGCAGGGGTTTTGGCCAGGAGGTCTTCCAGATCGGTCATGGTGCCTTTTTCCAGTAGTTCGGCAATTTTACCGGCGGTACTTTTGCCAATACCATCGATCTTTTCCATTTCGGCGTACGACTTGGTGCGGATGGGGTAGGGCAGCTTATCAACCTTAAATGCAGCATTTGCCAGCGACTTGATCTTGAACGGATTTTCGTCGTGCAGCTCCATCAGTTGCGACAATAAGCGCAGTTTGCGGGAAATGGGTTTGTTTTCCATAGTTTGATCGAGGATGTAAAAGTACGAAAGAGGGACGAAGTAATCCTATGGGCGGGGTATTCTTATTATTAGCGTTCGTATCTTTTAAGAACTTTTCTTTCCCGGTTTGAATCCGGCCAAATCTCAATAAGGTACCGATCGTCACCCTCATCTCCATCTACTGAAGCGAGATTTGAAGAATATACCCTCACTTTATATATCCCAATTTCTAAGGCTGTCTCCAAAATAACTGTTGAATCCGGGCAATCTAAGACCTGAAGCCTCCCTGATTTTATTTCCAGACTACCTTCAACAATATGATCAAACTTGTCGATATTTAAATCTGTGTTCACAGATTCCAGTATTGTCAACATACCTTTTACGGGTCCGTAGCATTCTGTGCCCACACCTAAAACGCCCGACTGTACGGCCAGTCTGCTGTCAAACGCTGTGTCTGTCCAAAAATTTTCCGATCCCGTATCGCCGGAAAAGTCCTTGTCGCAAATATAAAATTGATTGTAGGCGGTATAGAAATCTAAATCAAAGGTCATGCAATAAAAATAATAAAAAGCCGCGTCAATCTTACGCGGCTGGTTAACAATCAAAATATATCAGGAACTTAATTAATATCTATATCATAAGGCAGGCGGGCCTGCGGGGTGCGCATCATTTGGGTTACGCCTTTTAGCTGTTCGTAATACCTGAAGTTATCGCCCAGTTCAGATTTCAGGAAGTGCGCCTTTAGCTCGTCGTTCATGCCGAGGCCGAATTTGTTGAGGAAGCTCTTCTGTTCAGGGTAGGCAACGAGGTTGTACCTTCTGATCTTTGCCATTTTAGCTGCTGAATGAATGGCATCATTGATGTTGCCCAGTCTGTCAACCAGGCCGATCTTGATAGCTTGCTCACCTGTCCATACGCGGCCCTGGCCTATGCTGTTCACATAATCCTGTGTTTTATTTCGGCCTTGCGCTACGGCTTTGGTGAACCAATCATAGCCCTGGTTAACCTGGTTTTGCAGGATGGCCCGCTCTTCGGGAGTAAGCGGACGCGACAGGTTACCGAGATCGGCATATTTGCCGGTTTTTACGCCATCGAAAGTGATGCCGAGCTTATCGTTAAAGAATTTCTGCATGTTGGGCAGCACGGCAAAAATGCCGATGGAACCGGTAATGGTATTGGGTTGTGCAATGATGGAATCGGCAGCGCAGGCTATATAATAACCGCCCGAAGCAGCCAGATCGCCCATAGAAACGATCACCGGTTTTACTTTTTTGGTGAGCATTACCTCGCGCCAGATCACATCGCTGGCCAAAGAGTTACCGCCCGGAGAATTGATGCGGAATACCACTGCCTTTACTTTTTTATCTAACCGAACCTGGCGCAAAGCTTTCGAAATGCGCTCGGAGCCGATGGTGTTATCGTCGCCCTCGCCGCCTACGATATCGCCGGATGCATAAACAATAGCCACCTGGTTTTTGGAAGTTTCCTTATCGTCTGAGGAAGAAGAAGTGGATTCACTGTTGCCATATTCACCTATCTCGACGGTCTTCAGGTCGTCGTCTTCCTTCAAACCGGTACGTTTTTTCAGATCGTCCAGAATTTCATCTTTATATTTTAAGCCGTCAACCAGATGATATTTAACGGCATCCTCGGGTAAGCGGATCTTGAGATTATTTGCAATGCTGTATAGGGTGTCTTTATTCACATTGCGGCTCTGGCTGATATTGGTCAGGAAATGATCGTATAATGAGCCGAGGTAGGAGGTTACCTGCATGCGGTTGGCGTCGCTCATTTTGGTAAGGAAGTATGGCTCGACCGCGCTTTTATAGGTGCCCACCTTGATGATCTGTGCTTCGATGCCCAGTTTATCCAGTGCACCTTTCAGGAAGGTAATATTGGAACTGAAGCCTTTGAACTCGAAAAGCCCTTTGGGGTTCAGGTAAACTTTATCGGCAACAGAGGCGAGATAATAAAACCCTTGTGTATAAACCTCTGAATAAGCTATTACAAATTTGCCTGATTTTTTAAAGTCGATAAGGGCATTGCGGATTTCTTCGATAGTTGCCTCGCCGGCCGACAGCATGCTTTCGTCGAGGAAAATGCCTTTGATATTGGGGTCTGTTTTCGCTTTTTTGATGCTGGCCAGAATATCATTGAGACCCAGCGTCTTCTCTCCTTCAACACCTAAGAAACTCAGTCCCGATAATGGGTTGTTCGGTGTGCGTTCGGCGATAGGGTAGTTCAGTTTCAATTCTAAAACGGTGTTCGGGTCGACTTCTGCTGTTTTTTCGCTGGCTCCTGCAAACAGGCCGGCGACAAAAATAACGAACACGATCACCAGCAATATACTGGTAATAAATAAACCTACCACACTGGCCAGAACAAATTTGAAGAATTGTTTCATTAAATGTTTTAAATCTTTTATCTATGCAAACTTAGCAATTCACCACGTTATAATGTTAAGAGCGTTGTCCATAATATTTGTTACAACATGAAAAGGATTTTTTTGTTACTCGGCGGAAATTTGGGCGACAGGCAGCATTATTTGGCAGAAGCGATCAGGTTGATCAACAGTAAGATAGCACCAGTAGTGCAGCAATCATCGGTTTATGAGACGCAATCGTGGGGCAGGAGCGACGCGCCTGATTACCTTAACCAGGTTGTGGTTTTGGAGAGCGATATTCCGGCCCGCGAATTGCTGAAACAAGTACTCGGAATTGAACTGCAACTGGGCAGGAAACGAGAAGAGAAATGGGGCGCAAGGACTATAGATATCGATATCCTGTTTTACGGAACGGAAATTGTACAGGAAGAAGGGCTGCAGATACCTCACCCGGAATTGCATAACAGGAGATTTACTTTGGAGCCGCTGGCCGAGATAGCCCCTGATCTGCTCCACCCCATATTGAACAAGCCGATTTTAAGTATCAAAAATGAACTTAAAGATAGCTTGATTGTAAAAAAATTATAATTTTGAAAAATATAAACCGGTACTATGTCACATATTTTGCCCGAACACGACCTTGACCTATCCTTCTTGTATGAGATTGCCGATGGCAGCGATGAGTTTATCATAGAGTCGATCGATATGTTCCTGCAACAAACCCCTGATCTTTTAGGTACTATTACCACCGCTATAGACAATAAAGACTGGACCCTTGCCGCACAGGCTGCTCATAAGTTAAAGCCCAACCTGGGTTTTTTTGGTATGCCGATAAGTCAGGCTACTATTCAGGAGGTTGAACTGATGGCAAAGGCCGGCGCCCCCGATGAAAATCTGCTCGTTTCAAAATTTAATGAAGTGAAGGGTCTGATAGAACCAAACCTTGACCGCCTGGTAAAAATTAAGGCTGATAAGGAAGCGGGGTTATAGGTTTATAGAGTCGAGAGATAATAGAATCAAGAAACCAAGAGTCAGGAATCAAGATTTAGAAAGCAAAACTACCTGCTGTTTGTCATTCCTCGCAATGACAAAGTTTGTTTGTGCAGGACCTACCTTGTGGGTTCCGAAATAAATCCGGCATGCCTTGTCGAGGGGATAATTATATCAAGGCGGATTCTTAATCTGCACATCCGCATATCAAGAATCCGCAAATCAAAAAATTATATTTCTGTAACGGTAAACGTGTAGCTTTCCATAATCAGGTTGGCTAACAGGCTTTTGCAGGCGGTATCTACTTTGTTGCGGGCGGTTTCTTCGTCGGCCGCATCAATTTCGAGCGAAACATGTTTACCTATGCGTACGTTATGGATTTCTGATAATCCCAGGTTTTTCATGCTGCCGGTTACAGCTTTACCCTGCGGATCGAGAATTTCTTTTTTCGGCATTACGTCTATTTCGGCCTGGAATTTTTTCATTGAAGCTTTGTTTAAGTGCAATTTTGCTTATATCAGTGTTCCTTTTGCGTGGTGCTCATCATGTTGGCGTTCAAAAACTTGAACTGGATAACAGATAAGGCGATGTAAAACAGTATCACCGCAGGAACTGCTGCAAATTTAAAAAATAGAATGAGTATTGCCGAAAACAGGAGTAATAAATAGCGGGAAATATTTTGATTAAAGTCGCGGTTCTTAAATTTCAGCGACATCATGGGCACTTCTATCACCAGCAGCGTACACATAACGATGATCAATACCGATAACACGTAAGGGTTTTGCAGGTAATCAGTAAAGAGGCGGTTATGGTGATCGAGAATGAGCGGGAATGAGGCGATCAAAATAGCATTTGCCGGTGTGGGCAAACCTATAAAGTTTTCGGCCTGGCGGGTGTCTACATTAAACTTAGCCAAACGCAGGGCCGAAAACACGGGTATTAAAAATGCGATGAAATTAAGATAAGGGCTGATATTATCAATCTGGCGGGCCTGTAACAGCAGCTGATACATAATAACGGCGGGCAAAACACCAAAGCTCACCATATCGGCCAGTGAATCGAGGTCTTTTCCTATTCCCGAGAACGACTTGAGCACGCGGGAAGCAAGGCCGTCGAAAAAATCGAAGATAGCTGACAAAAAGATGGCGTACGATGCAGCTATATGTTCTCCTTTAAAGGCTAAGACTATACCTATGCAACCGCTGAACAGATTTGCACAGGTAATAGCGTTTGGCAGGTGTTTTTTTAGGCGTTTCTTCATTCCGCTATGAAGGTATCCAATTAATATTAAATAATTATGAAGGATATTAATTTACGTTAATATAACTTCATAATTACCTATTTATTACGAATTCATCGAAATCAAAAATTCTTCGTTGGTTTTGGTGCCCTTGATCTGTGCCTGTAAGAACTCCATCGATTCCTGTGAGTTCATGTCGGCCAGGTGGTTACGCAGGATCCAGATACGTTGCAGGGTGTCGCGTTCCAGCAACAGGTCGTCGCGGCGTGTGCTCGAAGCAGTGATATCGATAGCAGGGAAGATACGTTTGTTAGATAGTTTACGGTCTAACTGAAGCTCCATGTTACCTGTACCCTTGAACTCTTCGAAGATCACCTCGTCCATTTTCGAGCCAGTTTCGGTCAGGGCTGTAGCGATGATGGTTAATGAACCGCCATCCTCGATGTTACGGGCGGCACCAAAGAAACGTTTTGGTTTGTGCAGTGCGTTGGCGTCAACACCACCTGATAAGATCTTACCAGATGCAGGCGCTACGGTGTTATAAGCACGGGCTAAACGGGTGATCGAGTCGAGCAGGATCACTACGTCGTGACCGCACTCTACCATGCGTTTTGCCTTTTCCAGTACGATATTGGCAATTTTTACGTGACGCTCGGCCGGTTCGTCGAATGTTGACGATACCACTTCTGCGCGTACACTGCGGGCCATATCGGTTACCTCTTCAGGACGTTCGTCGATCAGCAGGATGATCAGGTAAACTTCAGGGTGATTTTTGGCGATGGCGTTTGCTACATCCTTCAGCAACATGGTTTTACCCGTTTTTGGCTGCGCTACGATCAAACCACGCTGCCCTTTACCGATAGGAGAGAACAGGTCCATGATACGGGTGGAATAGTTACCCGGATCTGTGAACAAGCTTAGTTTTTCTGACGGGAAGAGCGGTGTTAAGTGATCGAAAGGCACACGGTCGCGCACTTCGGCAGGGATACGGCCGTTAATGGCTTCCACGCGTACCAACGGGAAATATTTTTCACCTTCTTTCGGCGGGCGGATGCTGCCGCGAACGGTGTCGCCTGTCTTCAAACCAAACAATTTGATCTGCGACTGTGATACGTAAATATCATCGGGCGAAGTAAGGTAGTTATAATCAGATGAGCGGAGGAAGCCGTAACCATCGGGCATAATTTCCAGCACACCTTCGTTTACAATTACGTTATCAAAATCGAGGTTGATAGCCGGTTCCTGCGGTTTTTGCTGCTGCTGGTTGCCCTGGTTGACGCGGCGCTCCATTTTTTGCGGACGGCCCTCGGTAACCTGGTCATCGGTTTTAACGCCGGCGTCTGCTGTGATTCCCGCTTCGTCGCTGTTAACAATGTCGCCATTTTCACCTTCGTCACTTACGGTCTCATCATCGGGCATATCGAAAAGGCTTGCATCGTCGAGCGGTACCTCAACGCGGGGAGTGTTGTTATTTTTTGTGGTGCGGATTCTTTTGCGTGTTTTTTCGCCGCCTTCAGGAGCGGCCGGGGGAGGTTCAACTGCCGCATAATTGCTGGCAGTAATGTCTTGTTGTGCACGGGCGGCTTCTATCAGCTGTTCCTGTTCAATAATGCGGGTTATCAGGGATGCTTTTCTAAGCTCGTCGGCTTCTGTGATACCTAAATTTCTGGCAATTTCTCTTAACTCTGAAACGAGTTTATCGTTCAATTCGTTTGTATCAAACATATTATGAATTATAGTTCAAAAAAGGATTTTAAATATTTGTGATGTATTTGTCTGTCAATAGTAATTCTTGGGGGTAGCGGGCGGTTACCCGGTTATTAATGATAATTGCAGGGACTTTGTGTATGCTGACAAGTTCTATTTATATTTTTATAAACGGAGATGTAATAAGTAACAAGTAAAAGATAAATTTATTATGCAGCTCTTTTAGAGAAATCTAAACCCATGTAATAATAACAAAAAACGTGGAGTTATAAATGTTTCTTTAGTGCAAGAAAAATTCAACGGAAAACATTGCAATTTTAGTCATTTATATTCAATTAACAAACTATTTAAAAAAATATCTGCACTGGGCTAACACTTCGCGTAAATTTTAGTTTTTTTGCCCAATAAATAATTGAGCAGTACATGATTTCACGCCAATTCCTCATAGAGCAGATCAAACAAAAAAAGTCGTTTTTATGTGTCGGGCTCGATACGGATATAGATAAAATTCCCGCCTTTTTGAAAGATTATCCAGACCCCATATTCGAGTTTAATAAAAGGATCATCGATGCTACACGCGATCTGTGCATATCCTACAAACCCAATGCTGCCTTTTATGAAAAACATGGCGTACAGGGATTGCAAAGCCTGATCGCTACCTGGAAATACCTGCCGAAGGATTGTTTAAACATCATTGATGCCAAGCGCGGCGATATAGGCAATACCTCGGGTATGTATGCCAAGGCTTTTTTTGATGAAGCTGCCGGTGGAATGAGCTTTGATGCCATTACCCTATCGCCCTATATGGGGCATGACGTGGTGCTGCCCTATCTTGAATTTAAAGATAAATGGGTAATTATCCTGGCGCTTACCTCATCGGCAGGCAGTAAGGATTTTCAATACCTCACTACCGAAAATGGCTTTTTATATGAGGCCGTGATCCGGAAAGCCAATACCTGGGCCGGTGCCGATAGAATTATGTACGTAGTTGGCGCTACCAAAAGCACCGAATTTACCAATATCCGTAAATACGCGCCCGATAACTTTTTGCTGGTACCCGGCGTAGGCGCGCAGGGCGGCAACCTTGCCGAAGTTTGCCGGTACGGTATGAATAAAGACTGCGGACTGATCGTAAATTCCTCACGTTCCATTATCTATGCCTCCAACGGTGAAGACTTTGCTGAAGCAGCACGAGCCGAAGCCCTGAAAATTCAGCAGGAAATGCAGGTGGAGCTGGAGAAAGCAGGTGTGGTATAATTCAAAATTAAAAAGTAAAAATTCAAAAAATGGAACATGGGCTGGGAATCACCTTTTCATGCAGTTTTTAACTTTTGACTTTTTAATTTTGACTTAAACTTCCAGTTTCCCTTCAATAGAATCATCCAGTGTTTTACCTACGGCGGCACCGGCCAGTTGTTTTACAAAGGCTATTGCGTTACCGTGTTTGTTATCCCAGTAGTAGCCTTCTATCGGTTCAACCTTTAGGATGGAGATACGCGGATCGTCTTCACCTTCGGTGAACCAGGCTTTCATTATGGGTTCCCAAAGGTCTTTAATCTTTTGTTTGTCTTCGCTGATCGAAGCTATTCCGTAAATATTCAGGAAATCGGAATGTGCTGAGCCTTGAAACAGCAGATGTACAAACGGATCGTGAACCAGCTCGTCGTTTTTATGGCTATCATTAGCGCTGAGGAACCAGAAATTGCCTTCATCGTCTATCTCTTGTACCGTCATAGGGCGGGTGGATAGCGGTAGCCCGGTTTTGATGTTGCTGCAAAAGAAGCAGCTTTTTGCCTGATTGGCCAGTTCCTTAATTTTTTCTACTGCCTCGGGGCCGGAGAGGTTTTTGGTGTTTTCTTCGGGTTGTTGCCGGTTAATACTGTCCATAACAAATGTTTTTAATTGGTGATGTGTTATGGAATAACGAATCGTAAAAACTATTGTTTAAGGAAAGTAATTTATTTAGAAGTGGAATTTTGAAAGCGAAAATGAGGGACATTAAATAAGTCCGACATCTTTTAGTCTTTTTATCACGATATCAGGATCGATCGTATCGTGTTCGCTCTTTAGATAGATTTCTGAAAGGATAACAGTTTCATTTATAATCATAACATAGGTGATTACGCGAGCACCGCCGGATTTACCTTTACTGCTACCTGAAATAGACAACCGAATTTTATAGACGTTTTGACCGAGACTTGTTCTAACGTGGGATTAATTTCCAATTGTTCAATTAGAACGTTAAGATCATTTCTAATGCTTTTGTGCTTTTTTAAGATTTTTTTAACCTCCCGTTCAAATTCAGGGGTAGTAGTAACTTTATAATTCATCTAAAAAAGTCCTTGCGTCTTTGAGTTCGAGTTTCCCTTCCTTATGCAATTTGATTTGTTCAAAAGATCTTTTTAAGCCATCATATAACCGCTGTTCGGCTTTATTCAGTGGGCGATTAAGCTCATCAGATTTTGATGGCTCAATATTATAATCCAATCCAAGCGCATCTAAAACCGCTTTAACAGCCTTCTCAGATTTTTTGTTGTCTATATTTACCGTGAGCGTTGTCATAGTATCAAAATTACGAATAATCTTTTAATCAGGTAATTAAATTCAATCTACCCCGCAAACACCATCTTCCTTTCCGGATACTTAACCGCATAGTTATCAACCATATTGCGGATATAATCATTTCCCGGATAGGGTGTCAGATGATTTTTAAGCTGATCGAGCGTGTCGGCGTTGAAATAATGGGAGATATAGCCCATACCATAAAATTTGCCTTTTTCTATCAGCAGGCAGCTGTGTTCATCATCGGTGCGGCCGGCGTCGCGGATGGCAAAGGTGGGCAGTGCTTTGTTGAGCTGGTCGATGGCGGCTGATACGCGTTCGTTGTACTCGTCTGCCGATTGGTGGCCTTCGCAGGCGCAATTGCCTGAATGAGTACCCGTGCATGTTGCACTGTTATTTTGGATGAAGCAAAGCTTGGGACAAAGCTCAAAAGTTTCGATGAGCTTCATCAGAATGCTTCGTCCCTCAAATAAGGTATTGCAACTGTAAATGGCGCCGGTCATTTTGCGGTGCTTGTCGACAGCCAGGCGAAGGTAGCCGCGCTGGTCTTCAAAGGCATAGAGACTGAAAGCCTGTTCAAAGCGTTTAAGTGAGCGGTTATATTTTGGCCATAGGCGCTTAATCTCAACGGCTTCCAAAACAAAGGCTATAAGTTCGGTGCCGCAGGTCTGGAAACTGATGTGGCAGATATTCCGTAAAAACTCCTGCCGCTGCGGACCGGGATTATTGCCGGTAAAGTGGCTGCAAACGCGTTTTCGTAAATTCTTTGCCTTGCCAACATAGATTACCTTGCCGGCATGGTCGTGGAAATAATATACGCCCGGCGATTGGGGCAGCGCATCCACATCCTGTTTGGGCAAATGCGGCGGAAGTAGCTGCTCCCTTGAATTTTGTTTTAATGCTTTGGGAATATGATTGTCCTTATCGTTCAGCAGCAGCAGCGAAAATAGCTGAGAGGTGGCCTCGGCATCCCCCGCGGCGCGGTGCCGGCTTTCATTGGCTATCTCCAGGCTGTGACAAAGCTTTCCTAAACTGTAAGAGGGCAGTCCCGGCATGATCTTGCGGCTCAGGCGCACCGTGCACAGCTTATTGCATTGCAGATCGTACCCGGCTGCAGCCAGGTGATAGCGAACAAATGAATGATCGAAGTTGACGTTATGGGCTACAAAGATCTTGTTGTTAAGCAGGTGGTAAACATCATGCGCCACGTCCTCAAACGGCGGGGCGCTCTGCACCATTTCGTTGGTGATGCCGGTTAATGCGCTGATATAGATCGGGATTTCCCGTTTGGGATTGACGAGCGTGGAATATCGCTCGATTACCTTTTTACCGTTGTGAATGCAAATAGCTATTTCGGTGATGCCATTGGCACTGGCATGCCCTCCCGTTGTCTCGATATCTACTATGGCGTACACTGATGTAAATGTAGAAAAGTTATTGCTAATATTATTAGTGTTTTTGAAAAAAACTCCGAAAGTCAGTAAAGTCCGGAAGAAGAGTCATTATCCACATGCGCAGGCTGGAATAAAACAAAAAAGCCTGGTGAATCTATCACCAGGCTTTCTTTTTCTCTCGGTCTTCCGGACTTTGCCGACTTTCCGAACTCCCATGAAAATTTACTTTTTCTTATTGGCTTGCACCTGTTGTTGCTGGCGCATCATTTCTTCCATACGGGCCTGGAAACCTCCGGTTTTCTTTTTTACTTCTGGTTTCTTTTTGTTTTCCTGGATCTGGGCGTGGATCTTTTTATCGTCAACCATCAGCCTGATCAGGTATTGCTGCAGGAATGTCATCATGTTGGCCAGGAAGTAGTAATAGTTCAGACCTGCCGGATAGCTGTTCAATGCGCCTAAGAATATGATAGGGGTGATATAGCCGATGTATTTCATCTGGCCGGTAGCACCCGAGATCTGGTTGTTGAAATAGGTATAAATCAGCGTAGAGATCGTCATCAGTAAACACATTAAGCTGATGTGATTGCCGATGAACGGAATGGTGGCGCCGAATGTGATCACCGAATCGTAGGTAGAAAGGTCGTGCATCCAAAGGAAGCTTTGACCGCGCAGTTCGAACAAGCTTGGGAAGAAGCGGAAGAACGCGATAACGATCGGCATCTGGATCAACAATGGTAAACATCCGCCCAGCGGGTTTACGCCTGCCTTTTTGTACAGTTTCAGGTATTCCTGCTGTAAAAGGGTAGGATTGTCTTCACCAACTTTTGCCTTGATCTCGTCCATTTCCGGTTTCAGCACACGCATCTTAGCCATCGATAAGTACGACTTATAAGTAAGCGGCGATAAAACCAGCTTCAGGATAATGGTAAGCGCAAGTATGATGAGGCCGTAGTTCCAGTTGAATTGTTTTAAGAAGTTAAATACCGGCAATACCGCAAAACGGTTAATGTATTTTAACGGTCCCCAGCCCAGATCAATCTGTTTTTCAAGGGCATAACCCTGGTCCTTTAGAATCGAGAACTGGTTCGGGCCGAAATAGAACTCCATCGGGAAGGTACCATCTGAAGCGCGGGGCAGCACCAGGCTGGCACTCATTTGCTTGATATGCGCTGTGTCTGTCACATCAAGTACTGTCGCCATGTTTGCTTTGCTGAAACCACCTTGTTTAGAGATCAGTCCGGCAGAGAAGAAGTGCGCTTTAAACGATACCCATTGCAGCTTTTTATCGGTTACTTCTTTGTGATCGTCTTTTGTCTCGCCGAAATAATCGTTGTGCTCGTCTGTATCGTTGTAAGATACGGTTGAATAACGACGCTCCTGCTCGATATCTTTTTCCTGTTTGCGTGGGCTTTCAATCCAGTTGATACCGATGTTGCTGTTGTTGCCCAATACCTGGTCGAGGCCGGTTTCTTTAACGGTTAAACCAACCTTAAAGCCGGTGCCTTTTAAAGAATAGATATAATCGACATACTGGGTTGCGCTATAGCTAAGGCGCATGGTTAAAGTCGATGAATCTTTTTCGGCTACCTGAACGTCGCCACCTGATGGTGTGAAATAAAGCTTATCGGTATTGATGCTGGCCGCACCTGCTGTAAGGTTCAGGCCGAAATGGTTCTTCGGACCGTCGAACAAGATCAGCGGCTGTTTCTGGAAAGTTTTGTAATTTTTCAGCTCAACCGAATAAACGCGGCCACCCTGGGTGCTCAGTTTAACACGGATGTCTTTATTTTCGAGCGTTACAAATTTTTCGGTACCAAAGGTAGCTGCGCCGAAGGGGCTTTTTAAAACAGCAGAATCAACTTTAGCGGGCTGAGCCTTTGCCTTTGCAGTATCGGTATATTTTGCAGTAGTAATTGCGCCCGATTTGATGAGTCCTTTCTTAACAGAATCAGTATGAGCTACAATTCTCTCTTTTTTCAGATCAGACTCAGACGGCTTCATAAAAAAGAACGAAGCGCCCATGATGATCATGATCAGGAATAATCCTGTAAACGTATTTTTATCCATTTCTAAGTATCGTACAAATAACTATTGCTTACGGGCATAACCCATTGAAGCGGCGACAAAGTTAATAAAAAGTGGGTGCGGATTAGCAACTGTTGATTTTAATTCGGGGTGAAATTGTGCGCCTACAAAAAACGGGTGATTTTTCAGCTCTACGATCTCAACGAGGTTATTTTCGGGGTTAAAGCCTGTGGGCAATAAACCGGCATTCTCGTAATCCTTTAAGTACTCATTATTAAACTCATAGCGGTGCCTGTGGCGCTCACTGATGCGCGTTTTTCCATAAAACTTTTCGGCCTTGCTGCCTTTGCGCAAATCGCAGGCATAAGCGCCGAGGCGCATGGTTCCTCCTTTATTTACCACCTTTTTCTGCTCTTCCATCATGCTGATCACCGGGTAAGGGGTCTCAGGATTCATTTCGGTACTGCTGGCGTCTTTCAATTCCAGCACATTGCGGGCAAATTCAACCACTGCGCATTGCATACCAAGACAAATGCCGAAGAACGGAATGTTGTTTTCACGCACGTAGCGGATGGCCTCTATCTTTCCTTCAAAACCACGCTCACCAAAGCCCGGCGCAACCAGTACGCCATGCAGGCCTTTTAAACGCTCAATAGCATTCTCGGGGGTCAGCTTTTCTGATGGAATATATTCTACCTTCACTTTACATTCGTTTTGTGCTCCTGCGTGGATGAACGCTTCTGCTATCGATTTATAGGCATCCGGCAGTTCTACATATTTTCCAACCAAGCCGATACGCACCTCCGACAGCGGGTTTTTCAGCCGGCCCAGGAAGCCTTTCCAGTTTTCGAGATTTGGCTCATTTTTGTGCGGCAGCTTTAATTTTGCCAGCACGGTTTTGTCCAAATGCTCCTTTAGCATCAGCAGCGGCACATCATAGATTGTCGAAGCATCTATCGATTCGACTACCGCACCTACGTTAACGTTACAAAACAGGGCGATCTTTTTTCGCAGATCGCTGTTGAGCGGGTGCTCGGTGCGGCAAACCAGCACATCGGGTTGAATACCATATTCCAGCAACATTTTAACAGAGTGCTGAGTCGGCTTGGTTTTTAATTCACCTGCGGCAGCAAGGAAAGGGATCAGCGTTAAATGGATCACCAGCGAATTGCTCGAACCCACTTCCCACCTGAACTGGCGCACGGCCTCGATATAAGGTAATGATTCGATGTCGCCTACGGTGCCACCTAATTCGGTGATCACAATGTCGAAATCGCCGCTTTCGCCCAGGATGCGGATGTTGCGTTTAATCTCGTCGGTTATATGGGGTACCACCTGCACGGTTTTGCCAAGGAACTTGCCTTCGCGCTCGGCGTTGATCACATTTTGATAAATGCGGCCGGTGGTAATATTATTTGCTTTGGAGGTTGGCGTATTTAAAAAGCGCTCATAATGACCAAGATCGAGGTCGGTTTCGGCACCATCTTCGGTAACGTAACATTCGCCGTGCTCATAGGGGTTCAATGTTCCCGGATCGATGTTAATATAAGGGTCGAATTTTTGGATGGTGACACGGTAACCGCGCGATTGAAGAAGTTTAGCGAGAGAGGCCGAAATAATGCCTTTGCCCAATGACGAAGTAACGCCGCCCGTAACAAATATGTATTTAGTCATGTGATTTTCTTAAATCCGGCAGGTTTTTAAGGCCTTCTAGATTGTTTGTGTACGGGATACAAAAGTAAGAAAATTTTTGGGGTTGGGGGAGGGAGAAAGTAAAAATTCAAAAGTAAAAATTCAAAACGGCGAGAAGTTGGCAGTGGCAATAGATAGTAGCAGTTTCTTTCTGCCCTGTCATTTCGAGCGAGAGCGAGAAATCTTATACGCCATGCATGCAGACTATGCATTGGCGTCAATGCATTAGCGGTAATGTCACTTGTTTAAGATTTCTCATTGCGTTCGAAATGACATGGTGGGAGCATCAGTATGATGCCCTTTTTTTAACCACCACCTCCCCTCAATTCCTTCCCGGTGTTATAAAAATGAATAAGGGCCTTTATTTGTTCATCATTAAATTTCTTTTGTGCCATATACATGGCATACGCGTCAGGGTTATCTTTGAGTATCGCGGCGAAGTCGGCTTTGTATTTGTCGGTTTTGCTGCCGTAGTTATCATAAAGGCCGGGTTCTTTTACGTGAAACAATTGATCGTTTCCTTTTGTAACAAACAGTTCCCGTGAACTTGTGCCATTCGGATAAGAAATATTCAGATAATACAGGTTGATCTGGCCTTGTTCGGCAACCCCAAGAAAAACAGTATGTTTTAGGACAGGGACGTAGACCGCCTTGGAATGGCGGGTGAAGCCGGTGGTGAAATACTCTTTTACAGTAGTGGTATCAATTACTACGCCTTTCTTCATACCGGGGCCAATATATTTTGTTTTGCCGAACAGCGGTTCAGGGTCGATGTTGCAATGGATGGTATCACCTTTGGTAGTGATGACCATGTCCCAGTAGCGGGTTTGGGCGTTAGACGAGAAAGCGATCAGTATGGAGCCGATAAAAAAGATGGCTTTGGTTATGCGGGTGTTCATTAAAATTATAAAAGGTGGTTTAGTTTTTTCAGATCTTCAGGGGTATCTATGGCACGGGTTTCCAGTTCGGTTTCGGCAACCTTAATGCGGTAGCCGTTTTCTATCCAGCGCAGTTGTTCCAGGCTTTCGGCTTTTTCGAGGGAGGATACCGGGAGCTTGGTGATCTGCTGTAAAATATCAGCGCGATAGCCATAAATGCCGATATGCTTGAAATAGGTATAGTGCTGCAGCCAGTTATTTTGCTCCTGCCCGCGGATGTACGGCAGGGGAGAGCGGGAAAAGTAAACAGCTTCTGATAATTTATTGATAACGACCTTTGGCGAATTCGCATTGAAAAGTTCTTCGCTGCTGGTTACCTTTTTGATAAGGGTGGCAATTTGCGTTTGTTCATTAATAAAACAGGCAGCCAGTTTGGTGATCTGTTCCGGATCGATATAGGGTTCATCGCCCTGAATATTGATGATGACTTTATATTGCGGATGTTGTTCTGCAACCTCGGCACAACGATCGGTGCCGCTCTGGTGATCTCCCGAGGTCATTACCGCCACGCCGCCGAAACTGAGCACGTGATCGTAAATGCGGGTATCATCAGTAGCAACGACTACTTCGGTAAGGTTACTGCATTTCTTTGCCTGCTCGTACACACGCTGTATCATAGTTTTCCCGGCAATATCAACCAAAGGCTTTCCGGGGAAGCGGGAAGAAGCGTAGCGGGCGGGGATGATACCGAGGATGTTCAATGATTTACGATTTTAGATTTACGAATTATGATTTGGAAGATCTATGGATTTTTCGAATTTCGGAATTCGGATTTTCGATTTCGAATTTATTTTGAACGTAGATCTCGAATCAGACAGACAAATCTTAAATTAATCAACGAGCCGCTTCCCAATTCGTAAATCTAAATTCGTAAATTAAAACAACCCGTGAATATCCCTTTCAATCAGCTGCACAATCGTGGCCAGGTCTTCGGTGTTGTTGGCGAAATCGATATTATCTTTATCGATCACCAATAATTTGCCGAGCTTGTAGCCTTTGATCCATTTGTCGTACTTCTCGTTGAGTTTAGACAGGTAATCAAGACGGATGCCACTTTCGTATTCGCGGCCGCGGCGCTGGATGTTGTTCACCAGCGTTGGCACCGAAGCTTTGAGATAGATCAGCAGATCGGGTGGTTTGATGAACTCGGTAATGTTATCGAATATAGCGGTGTAATTTTCGTAATCGCGGGTGGTCATCAGGCCCATATCGTGCAGGTTTTCTGCAAAAATGTAGGCATCCTCGTAAATGGTACGATCCTGGATAATGTTTTTGCCGCTTTTCTGGATATCGATGATCTGGCGGTAACGTGTATTCAGGAAGTAGATCTGCAGGTTAAAGCTCCAGCGCTTCATGTCGCTGTAAAAATCCTCGAGGTAAGGGTTGTTATCAACGGCTTCGTATAACGCTTCCCAGCCATAGTTTTTGGTCAGCAGTTCGGTAAGGGTGGTTTTCCCGGCGCCTATGTTTCCTACAATTGCAATGTGCATGTTAGTTTTATGGTTAAAGCAGTTCATGATTCATGGTTGATAGTTCATAGCGAACGACAACTTTTATGCACGCTGCATTCTTTTTTGAATAAATGTAACCCGACTAATATACATTATGAAAAATGAACAAGCAATAAAGAACAAATTTTATATCACAAATTGAAGCGCTTGCTTCCGTATATCAAAAAATCCCGCGCTTGTCATCTCGAACGCAGTGAGAGATCTTATACACCCTTAGATACGGACTATGCATAGGCGTTAAGAGATTGGCGGTAATGTCGCTTATATAAGATTTCTCACTGCGTTCGAAATGACAATAAGAGTTTTCGTCGCCTAATTAGAAGCTCTTAAACCCGATAAGTTCTCTAACCTCTCTCAAAGTTTTAGAAGCGCTTTCGCGGGCTTTGATGGCTCCGTGACGCGCTACCTGGCGCAGGTAAGGCGCGTCGTTGGCTATGTCGTTTATTTTTTCGCGGATAGGGGTGGTGGCGATGATAATATCTTCGGCCAGTTGCTTTTTCAGATCGCCGTAGCGGATCTGGCAGGTATTGTACAGGTTATCGAAGTGCCCGTAAGTATCAGCCGAAGAAACCACGTTCATAATATCGAACAGGTTCTGGATCTCTACCGGTTTTTCTGAATTCTCAACGGTGGGGCCGCTGTCGGTTACCGCGCGCATTACTTTTTTACGGATAGCCTCCGGTGTGTCTGAAAGGAAAACGGCATTGCCTTCACCTTCCGATTTGCCCATTTTGCCTTTACCATCCAGTCCCGGTATTTTTACCAGGTTATCGCTGAAATTAAAGGCATAAGGCTCGGGGAAATATTCTTTGCCATACAGCCTGTTGAAGCGGTTGGCAAAGGTGCGGGCCATTTCCAGGTGCTGCTCCTGGTCTTTACCTACAGGAACCTTGGTTGCGCGGTGCAAAATGATGTCGGCAGCCATTAAAACCGGGTAGGTGAGCAGGCCCGCGTTAACGTTATCTGGGTTGGCGCGCACTTTATCTTTAAATGAGGTAGCGCGTTCCAGTTCGCCCAGGTAGGCGTTCATGTTCAGGTACAGGTACAGTTCGGCCGTTTCGGGAACGTCTGACTGCAGATAAATTGTTGCTTTTTCAGGATCGATACCGGCAGCGAGGTACTCTACCAAAACCTGTTTTACGTTTCCGTGCAGGTCGGCAGGGGTGGGGTGAGTAGTTAAAGAATGCAGATCGGCTATAAAGAAATAGCAGTTGTATTCATGCTGCATCTTCACAAAATTCTGTATCGCGCCGTAATAATTTCCTAAATGTAAGTTTCCGGTCGACCGGATACCACTAACAACAGTTTCCATGGCGCGAAAGTAAGTAATTTTTATATTTTTGGATACGATGAAATTAATGTTGAAGAAAGTGCACGGGTATTTATATGTACTCGGCGTAGCCTTAACCTACTTTCTTTTCTGGCCGTTTTTTAAGTATTGTTCGCTCAAAATTAGTCGGTATCATGCCATGAACAAGGCGCGCCGCGTGTGGGCGCTCATCAGTTCGGGACTGGCCGGATTTTTTTACCGGTTTGAATATGAACAGCCTATCGACTGGAGCAAAACCTATATCGTTTGTCCTAATCACTCCTCCAACCTCGATATCCCGGCTATGTGTGCATTGGTGAATACCAACTGTAGTTTTATGGGAAAGGAAGAGCTGAAAGACGGGATTGTCACCCGGTTGTTTTTCCGCACAGTGGATATTCCCGTGAACAGGGACAGCAAAATGTCATCATACCGGGCGTTTAAAAAAGCGACTGAAAAGCTGCAGGAAGGCGTTACCCTGATCATTTTCCCGGAGGGTAAGATCAGCGATGATTATCCGCCCACGCTGCATGAATTTAAGAATGGTCCGTTCAAGCTGGCTATCGATTATCAGATTCCCATTATTCCGGTTACATCGTCATCCACCTGGAAAAAGCTTTGGGATAATGGCTCGAAATACGGTTCCCGCCCGGGTGTTTGCCATATTTATGTACATAAACCGGTTGATACAACAGTTTATGGTCCGGATGACGCGGATAGATTGAAGGATGATATTTATGCGCTGATGGCGGAAAAGCTGGCCGGGGATGGGATAGTTCCTGCGGAGGCTGGGATTTTAAGTCAAAATTAAAAAGTAAAAAGTCAAAAAGGGGGAGCAGATAATAAACGGGCGTCGTGCTGAAGTTCCCGATGTATGCGGGTGCGCCTCGCAAAGAGCATTTCAGTACATAGCATTTGGTCAGGGCCTTTGCGCTCATCCTTCGAGAGCCTCAGGACGACATCCGCGCATTAATTCGACGCCCGTGTTGGTGTTATCACCAACGCGTTGGGGGATGCTGTGTTGAGACTGAAAGTGATGGCCCTGTGCGGTTCCTTCCCCCGGGAAGGGAGGTAGGGGTTTTACGAACTTTCCTTCGTAAGATGTGCACATGATGCATGGCGTAGAAACCCCACCCTTCCCCGCCCTAAGGCGGGAATGGCACCGGGCCACCGCTTTTTGATTCTTTCTGACTTATACTTTGGTGGCAACGCCAACATCGGCGGGTGATTAGTTAGCACATCCGAACATTAAAAATTCGCACATCAATCATTCGCACATCCGCACATTAATTTTATTTTTGGCTACCATGAAACTCTTCGTTAAAAGGATACACACCTATTTTTATCGTTATAGCGTTGCTTTTTTCTTCCTGCTGGTTTGGCCCGTTCTATATTTTTTGTCGCGCAAAAAAAGCCGGTATAAATACATTAATGGCATGCGGCGTTTCATTATTTTTTGCAGTACGGTCATCTCAGGGATATTTTTTAATGTTGATTACGAGGAACCGGTTGATTGGAAGCGTACTTATATTATTGTAGGGAATCATACCTCTAACCTCGATGTTTCGGCCATTAACCTGGCGGCAAAAAACAACCACTGCTTTATCGGCAAGGAAGAGCTTTTGAGCAACCTGGTGCTGGGTTTCTTTTTCAGGACGATTGATATCACCGTGAACCGCGAAAGCAAGATATCGTCGTTCCGTGCATTTAAAACGGCGGCTGAGCGAATTAAGGAAGGCGTGAGTGTGGTGATTTTTCCCGAGGCCACCATACCGGACGATTATCCACCGGTATTGTATCCCTTTAAAAATGGCGCTTTCCGGCTGGCGATCGAGTTGAAAGTGCCGATTCTGCCTATCACATCGTTAGATACCTGGAAAGTTTTATGGGATACCGGCAGCGAATATGGCAGCAGGCCGGGCATTTCTCATATATTTGTACACAAACCCATCGAAACGGCACATTTAACCGTTGACGATGCCGATGCCTTGCGCGATGAGGTTTACGATATGATTAAAAAGAAATTGAACTTAGCATAATGACCATAGATAAGGAAACCGTTGATAAGATAGCTCACCTTGCCCGCCTGGAATTGAGTGAAACCGAAACGCAGGATATGATCAAAGACATGAGTAAGATCCTTGATTTTATGGCGAAGCTGAACGAAATTGATACCACCGGCGTTGAGCCTTTGGTATATATGACCGATGAAGTGAATGTTTTACGCGAGGACGTGGTTAAGCAGCAAATTACGCATGAAGAGGCTTTACTGAATGCACCCAAGCAGGATGGTGAGTACTTTTTGGTGGCGAAGGTGATAGAGAAATAGTTGAGGAAGTCCGAAAGTCGAAAAGTCAGCTAATATCGAAAGCCGGTGTACTTTTTATTTCGGACTTTACTGACTTTCGGACTTTTCCGACTCCTCCACTGTAACAAAACCAACCATACCACAGTCAAACGAGAAAAAAATATGGAGCCACTTATCACCCTTAAAGATATCGGACGTAAATATGTTATTGGTACGGAGATTATCCATGCCTTGAAATCTGTTTCGCTGACCATTAATAAGGGGGAGTTTGTTGCGCTGATGGGACCGTCGGGTTCGGGAAAATCGACCTTGATGAATATCCTGGGCTGTTTGGATACGCCATCGAAGGGCGAATATATCCTGAACGGGATCAATGTAAGCCACATGACCGATAATGAGCTTGCCGAGGTGCGCAATACTGAGATAGGTTTCGTATTTCAAACCTTTAACCTCCTGCCTCGTAATACCGCGCTCGATAATGTGGCGCTTCCGCTGGTTTATGCCGGTATTAATAAAGAGAACAGGCAGGCCCGCGCCAGGAAATCGCTTGAAAATGTTGGTTTGGCTAATCGTATGGATCACAAGCCAAATGAGCTTTCGGGCGGTCAGCGCCAGCGTGTCGCCGTGGCCCGTGCGCTGATCAATAACCCGTCGATCATATTGGCTGATGAACCTACCGGCAACCTCGATACCAAAACATCGATTGAAATTATGGGGCTGATGGAAGATATCCATTCAAGGGGAAATACCATTATCCTGGTGACACACGAAGAGGATATTGCCCTGCACGCCCACCGTATAGTGCGCATGCGCGACGGTTTGGTTGAAAATGACTATCTTAATACCAATATCCAAAGGGTTGACCGGACAGTTATACCGGTAAAAGAAACTACAGAACCTGCAGCAGCCAAAAGCGAAAAGATCGATCTCAAAAAATAAATAGGTTACTATCTGGCTGGCGGGTTACGCACCTACGGAGCGGAAATTTTCTTTCATTTGTTTTTCTACCAATATTGGGCCCCGATGGGGCCGGTGGTTGTGGTCGGCGCTTAAATGAGAAGCAAATTCATAAGTTTTTCAGGAAAAATAAGTCAGCTTGCCGGTTATCAGGCCGGCAAGCCAATGCGCCCGCAATTTTTAGCAGCAAAGCAACCATTCTGCAGGTTGGCAATAAAGCTGCGGATTATCACCCCAGTAACAATCAGGATCAGGCATGCCACCCGGCAGGTCTGGTATCGGTACAAAGCAAACACATCCCGGCGGAAGCGGATCACCGCCCCCTAAAACATTTTTCAGATCGTTCCTTGTGAGTTTTTCCATTTTTGATAAGTGTTTGGTTAATGCTCTAAGATAACACAAAAAGCCGATAACCGACACTTGGTGAAAATTATTTATTGGCAGGAGGTGCACAGGCGTGAAACGAACTCGCAAAGTTCGGTTGCCTGTTCCGATGTGATCTGATCGTAACAACCGGCAATGAGCGTATGTTCAACTACTTCCACATAAAAGTGATCATGACGCAGGTCCATTACTGCATTACGGAACTTGCGATCGCAGGCGTGAGTGGCCTTCTCACGGTCGTTAACCAACAAGTAATAGGTATCGCTGAAGGCTTTGTCTTCCTCAAAATCAAGTTCTACGGGATGAACTAATTCAATGAGCTTATCGGCAAGGGTTTCGCGGCGAAGCAAGATACGGCCGAAGTCGTGCTTCATATAGGCCAGCACCCAAACCTGGTAGCTGTGTACATCGGTAGTGCCGTGTTGGCGGGTATGCTCATGTGCTATCGTCTCCACAAAAAGCAGGTAACCGTCATTATTGTTTTCGTGCTTGATAACGTAAGATGCCTTCAAATTTACGCTCGCATAGCGCCGGAAAACTTCGAATTGCTCGAGCTGAAAATTGATATCGCCGGTGGGCTGGATACCAAATTTGGGCCGGGCCGATTGGTAAACGTTATTATACCAGTCGATTACCGGTGAAGTAAGCGCAACCGTGTCAAAGGGGTAATTATCCATTAATAGTTAAAGCTGTAGAAATTCAAAATTCAAAAGTAAAAAGTAAAAAGCAAAGAATGTACGCCGATTTTGGTAACCATAACAGCTACTACCGTAAATTAATAACACTATGATAAGGAAAGGGGCGGGATGTTACAATTGAAGTAAAAATTCAAAAGTAAAAAGGGGCCCGGGGAATGGAAGTATGAAAACTTACGAAGTTTAATTCGTGTTGTTTATTTCAAAGGCCTCATTGAGGGCTTTGCCGTTTTAAAACTTCTTAAGTTTTTAAAGTGTTCAATCCGCATATCCGCACATCAAAAATCCGCACATCAGTATGCTTTCATTTTTCCGCATGAGCAGGCGCAATTGTCGTCCTTAATACCAAATGCCTGCAGGAAATGCTGGTAGAAGCCGATGCGGTCGTTCATGCTGAACATGTTTTCGCCTTTGTTGCATTCTACTTCGCCGTTGATGATAAGGATGGTCATGCCGAAACCGGGGGTACGGTTGGCGGCCTTGTCGGCGGCGTTGGGCTGCCATTTACCGATCATCACATCGTGTGCCGAAGGTTTAGCGGTTTGCGGTGTCATCCAGAAATAGATAGCCGTTTTAAAGGCTACTACCGGGTCGGTTTCGATAAGATCGGGATTGTTAAGCAGGATCTTTTTATCGCCGAAAATACAATCGGACGCATAACCATAATTGCCGTTGTAACTTAACTGCAGCGGACCGCGGCCGTAATATTTTTTACCGGCAACAGGCGGATAAGCGTCGTTTTCGGCGGTGTAAGGGAGCGAGGTGTTGCTTTCATGGATGAACATGAGGCCATCGTCGTATTTTCCGTTTTCGCCGTGACGCGTTTCGTGGGCGATGTTGGCGAAGAACGCGGCCAGTTCCTTCTTGTTGGTTTGCGGGTCTTTCTCAGCACAGAAGTTTCCGTAGCCGATAGTGTAACTGCTGTCGGGTTTCTTTTTGGCCCAGTCCTCGTTCCAATCGTCGTCCTGGCGTACAATGGTTGATTTACCGGTGTTCTTATCAGTGCGTATAAACTGATAAACCGAAACGGCCCGGCGGGTAATCTTAACCGACACCTTGCTCATATCGTTCAGCGCTTTTACAAAAGCGGCATAGGTGTAAAACTTATCGCGCTGCGGAAAGAGGGAGTTGAACTGCGCTTCGGTAAGGAAGCTTGTTATGGGGGGCTTTGGTGGCTGTGCTGTGGCGATAGACGTGTCTTTTGCCGAAGCCTTATCGGTAGTGCCGGTACATTTTAAGCTAACAAGTATAGTTGCGGTGAGAATAACTATGGATGATATAAAGAGGGGCTTTTTCACGGTGCTATGTTTTGAAGCAAAATTGGTGATAAATTTTATATAACGCGGAAATAAGGTGGATGTTTATAAGGAGGGGAATTTGTGCGGACGGCGCAGGAGAGGAATGTTCGCCGAGCAACGGCAGATGTAAAAAGTATAGAGAAGCAAAGTATAGAGACACAAAGTATTGTGTCTCTACAGAGATAATGCTCATTAAATTTACCGTTCATCAACACAAATTCATTGTCGAAATTTAAATCAATATCCTAACTTCGGCGATATGCAGCGAGCGCTATGAAGATATATACTAAAACGGGCGATAAGGGTCTGACATCATTAATAGGCGGGACGCGGGTGCCCAAATACGACCTGCGCATAGAAAGCTACGGGACGGTGGATGAGCTTAATTCGTACATCGGGCTGATTGCCGACCAGGACATTAACGTACATGATAAGGCGATATTAAAAGAGATACAGGACAGGCTGTTTACCATCGGCTCATCGCTGGCGGCAGATCCGGAACGGTCGAAGATGGTGATACCGGATCTGCATGAAGCGGATATCACCCTGCTGGAAACGGAAATGGATAAGATGAACGAAACGCTGCCGGAACTGCGGCATTTTATTTTACCAGGGGGGAGTACCACTATATCGTATTGCCATATAGCGCGTTGTGTTTGCCGCCGGGCGGAACGTTTGGGGGTACACCTGGCATCGGAAAGTACCGTTGATGAAAAAGTGAATATTTACCTGAACAGATTGAGCGATTACCTGTTTACCCTGGCACGGAAGGTAGCACACGAGAATGGAATAGAGGAGAACAAGTGGATACCGAGGGGTTCATAGTTTATGGTTGATAGTTCACGGCCGCCGCGGTTTGTTGACAAGGGAGCAATTGTTGATAGTTTGACGCGTTAAAATGATGTTAAATAGCTGTTTTTTTACTAACTATGAACTATGAGCCATTAACCATGAACTACAAAGAATTAAATGAAAAAAAATGTTGATAATCGAATAAAAAATATTATACTTTTGCGAAAATGTTAATTTACCAATAAAAATAAATTATATAAGAATATGTATTGGACACTTGAACTTGCATCACACCTGGAGGATGCGCCCTGGCCAGCAACAAAGGATGAACTGATTGATTATGCAATCCGCTCAGGAGCACCTGTTGAAGTAATAGAAAATTTACAAGCATTGGAAGATGACGGTGAGCCTTATGAGAATATTGAAGAAATATGGCCTGATTACCCTACAAAAGATGACTTCTTTTTTAACGAAGACGAATACTAAAGCCCTCAATGCCTAAGAAAAACCTTGCTCTGCAAGGTTTTTTTGTTGGCACTCCTTTTTGGAATGGTTTTGGTAATACGGTGCGTAACATTTATCAACTAAAACTTTACAAAAATGAGAAGCTTACTTTATTTAATCGCAGTGATCCTTGTAATAGGCTGGATCTTTGGATTTTTCGTTTACCCTGTCGGCGGTGGCCTTATTCACATTCTTTTAGTAATTGCAGTAATTGCCATTCTTTTAGGCATTATACGACGGGCATAAATTTTTTTAGTTCATGGTTGATAGTTCATGGTTGATAGCCGAGAGGTTATAGCGATGAATTATCAACTTTTTTGTTTTACAACACGACCACAAGCTCTTTTTCACCATAAACTATGAACCATCAACTATGAACTTTTTCCCAAAAACATTTCCGCTATCGCCATATCTTCGGAGAATGTTATCTTGATGTTCTGGTGACTGCCTTCGGTAAGGTGAATTTTGATGCCTGCCGCTTCAACAACGCTGGCATCGTCGGTGAATTTGGTGTGGTAGGGTTGCAGGTAGGCTTGTTTTAACTGTGCCGACTGGAACGTTTGCGGTGTTTGCACGAGGTAAACATCGTCGCGGTTTAAGCAACTTGAGGTATCGCCATTCATTAATCGTACCGAATCGCGGCTTTTGATGGCTGTTACGGCATTACCAAGCTGTGCAGCCTGCTGGTAGCTGTTGTCGATGATTTCGCCGCTTGTGAGCGGGCGTACGGCGTCGTGCACGGCTATGAGTGACTGGCCATCGTCGTTTATGGTATCGAGGCCGTTCTTTACGGAATGGAAACGGGTAGTGCCGCCGGTTACCAGCACGTGGGGCAGGGTGAAATTATGGGTAGTGCAGAGATCGGTCCAATAAGTATGGTACTCGGCAGGGAGCACCAGAATAATTTCCGGTTTTGCAGCGGAGTTGTAAAATGCTTCGATGGTGTGCATCAGCACGGGCTTGCCGCAAAGCAGCAGGAATTGCTTAGGGACAGCTGCCTGCATCCTTGTGCCGGAGCCGCCGGCCACTATAATTGCATAGTTTTTATACGAAGTCATTTTGACCAAAGCTATAAATCAATTGCCGAACTGCAAAAATGAAAAAGCCCCGTTAAAATTAAAGGGGCTTTCCTGTTCTGTTTCAAATCCGAAATCGTAAATCCGAATTCCGAAATTAGATGATCAGCATGGCATCGCCGTAGCTGTAGAAACGGTATTTTTCTTTAACCGCTACTTCGTAAGCGTTCATTACATGTTCGTAACCACCGAATGCCGAAACCATCATCAATAATGTTGATTCAGGCGTGTGAAAGTTGGTGATCATTGAGTTGGCGATGCTGAAATCGTACGGCGGGAAGATGAACTTGCTGGTCCAGTCGTTAGCCGCTTTCAGTGTTTTGTTAGCCGATACAGCCGACTCGATGGTGCGCATTGAAGTTGTACCTACGGCGCAGATGCGTTTTTTGCGTTCGATACCTCGGTTAACAATGTCGGCTTGTTTTTGCTCGATGATGAACTGTTCTGAGTCCATCTTGTGCTTGGTCAGGTCTTCAACCTCAACAGGGCGGAAGGTACCTAAGCCCACGTGCAGGGTTACTTCGGCAAATTCAACACCTTTCAGTTCAAGGCGTTTCATCAGTTCGCGGCTGAAGTGCAGGCCGGCAGTGGGAGCGGCAACAGCACCTTCGTGTTTAGCGAAGATGGTTTGGTAACGCTCTTTATCTTCGGCAGTAGCCTTGCGTTTGATGTATTTTGGAAGCGGAGTTTCCCCTAAAATCTCTACGTTCTTGCGGAATTCCTCGTCGGTGCCGTCGAATAAGAAACGGATGGTACGGCCACGTGATGTGGTGTTATCAACTACCTCGGCAATTAGTAAGTCGTCATCGCCGAAATACAATTTATTGCCTACACGGATCTTACGGGCCGGGTCAACCAGAACATCCCATAAACGGAGCTCTTTGTTCAGTTCGCGCAGCAAAAATACTTCGATGGTAGCACCGGTTTTTTCCTTGTTGCCATACATACGGGCAGGGAATACTTTGGTGTTGTTAAGGATCATTACGTCCTTATCATCAAAATAATCAAGTACGTCTTTAAATATTTTGTGCTCAATTTTGCCTGAATCGCGGTGTAGAACCATTAATCGTGCTTCGTCGCGGGTAGCCAAGGGGGTGTGTGCAATAAGTGACTCAGGCAGGTTAAATTTAAATTGAGATAATTTCATGTTAAAAGATATGAATTTTCAAGGGCGCAAATGTACGGAAAATATTTGGATTTTTATGTTAAATTTATTACGGACTTAGTGTTTTACATTATGCGGACCGATTGGCTATAAGATAAACGATCATCAGGTTAAAAGAGGTTTGTTGGTAAAGCTTATAAAACCATAGAACCATTTTTTGAGTATTTGGTGTTAAATTTTTTCAGATTTTGTATTACACCGCGCGCCATTGCTATAACGAAGCCATTTCTGGCTATTTATTAGCGCTAATGCATTGGCGTTGATGCATAGTTGGATGCGTGTTGCAGAGATTGCTTCGTTCCACCCCATGACAAATTAAATTGAACGTGCAGGTGGATGCCACCCTGAGCTTGTCGAAGGGCGACGTTGCGCTATGGCCAATGTCCGCGTGCTAAGCATGGCGTACCAGCCCGGCGCTCATGCTTCACTTCGGGAACCTCAGTGCAGGCTTGTACCTCAGCATGATACCCATTTTTTGTCATTTCACCTTCAGAGGCCCCGGATTTTATAACTCGCAACTCGCATGGAAAAGAAGACAAACCAAAAGCCCCCTGCCATTGCAGCAAGGGGCTTACTTGTTTTAAGCTAAGGCCTATTTGCAGCAGCTTTCGGGGCTGGAGCAGGTTGCCGGTGTACATTTTTGGCCTTTAGGGCAGCTTGTACAGGTTGTTTGTTTAACCTTCGCTTTTTTAGGGCTTGCAGGAACATTAGCTATAACAGATGATGCCGCGAACAGGATCGCAAGCATGCTTAAACTTACTTTTTTCATGTTTTTTTAATATATATTGTTAAATAATCTAATAAATCAACGGTTTAGGTTGCCGGGGGAGATATTTAACAATTTTTGGGCGGTTTCCAGTCCGATGAGGGGTAAGTGGCAAGATCGCCGATGATATAAAGGGGGACTGGTTTCGAAAGGGAATAAACGGGGGCGGTTTGCAGCCGGATGTTCTCTGCATTTAAAAAACCGCAGATACTGCACGAGAACATCATGGGGCAGCCTTGTTTGTCGCAGCCTTTGTTTTCACCCGATTTTTGGGCATGCCCGCATTTGCCGGCCATTTTTTCGCAGCACATTTTTGCAGGGGCCGTTTCAACGGAAGACCTGATCGTCCCGGTAAAGGACAGGAACAGCATACAACCGACTAAAAGGACCGACAAAAATCGCATGGTTCAAATGTATTAAATAATTTGAGAAAAGTATATGCCGGCGCTGGCAGGTGATCTGAAAAGCAAAAAGTTACAATCCATTAATATTAGTTTGAATTGTTGTAACTTAATTGGCTGCAAACGGTCTAACGTATAATTGCTTTCGCAGACAAAAAGCCGGTATCAATAACGTCCCGGATCAACCATATTCACAGATGCTGTTTTTAAAACTTTTCAGGGAGAGCTTTTTATTTGCCTACGATGCGTTGAGGCAGAATAAACTGCGCACGTTTTTGTCGCTGCTGGGGGTGACGATAGGGATCTTTACCATTATTTCGGTTTTTTCGGCGGTGGATACGCTGAAAAATAACCTGCAGAAGAGCGTTAATAAGTTAGGCAGTAACAGTATTTATGTACAGAAATGGCCCTGGGTGAATAATGGCGATTTCCCGTGGTGGAAATACCTGCAACGCCCCGACCCAAAGATCAGGGAGTTTGAGGCCTTGCAAAAGCGCAGTCAAACAGCGTTGGCGGTTTCGTACGAGATCAGCATCGACAACCGTATTGTTAAATATCAGAGCAATACGGTACAGGGCGCGCAGATAGATGCTACTTCGCATGATCATGACAAAACCTGGAACTTTGATTTTGAGGACGGCAGGTATTTTACCGAAATGGAATCACGGGCGGGCAGTCCGGTTACCGTAATCGGTCATGATATTGCGGCTGATCTTTTTCCGAACAGCAGCGGCGTAGGCAAGCAGATCAAGATTATGGGTAGGTATGTGACCGTGATCGGCGTGTTTAAAAAAGAAGGTAAAGATATTTTAGGTATTACCGACGATAAAGAGATATTACTGCCGCTCAATTTCGCCAAAAATATCATCGATGTGCAGGCTTCCAATTATAACCCGCAGATAGTAGTACGCGGCAAGAATGGTTTAACCGATGTGGAGGTTGAAGAGGAAGTGAGGGGCCTGATGCGCTCTATCCGCCGCCTGGGGCCGAACGTGGAGGATAATTTCGCACTAAATAAAACTACCATCCTATCTAATCAGCTCGATATTGTCTTTAATGTGTTGAATATTGCCGGCCTTATTATAGGCGGTTTCTCTATACTGGTTGGCGGTTTCGGTATTGCCAATATCATGTTCGTATCGGTTAAGGAGCGCACCAATATTATAGGTATTCAGAAGTCGCTGGGGGCCAAGGGGTATTTTATCCTGCTGCAGTTTTTGATGGAAGCAATTGCACTTTGCCTGATGGGCGGGATCATCGGTCTGGCCATGGTTTACGGCTTTACGCTTGCTGTAAGTGCGGCGGCTAACCTTACCATTGTGCTGGATATTAAGAATATTACCGTAGGTGTAGGTTCGTCGATATGTATCGGGATTATTTCGGGGATTATTCCTGCCTACTTTGCTGCGCGCATGGATCCGGTGGAAGCGATAAGGACGAATTGAGGTTCATTGGTTCATTAGTTCATTGGCGGGGGCGGATGAGTATGGTTGCAGAGGCATAATATTTTGAGTCTTTGAATACACGAAGGGTGTTTGGATTAGGTTCTGAACAGTGTTAATTACATTGGGGTTCTGGTGTTTCAGGTGAAACAGTAAAATGGCTGCAAATTGACTTTTTTTGTTTCATACTGTTTCAGGTTGTCTCATACAGGTGGGTTAAGTGATTGATTTACAGTAGCGGGGTGTTTCATCTGTTTCAGGTGTTTCATACTGTACCATGTTTATGTGAAACAGTGCAGCAGTGGTTACCGTGGTGAAATTGCCAACAAATTGGAGACGATGACATAAAGGAATTGTGGTATTTGCCACACGATGTACCGCTGCATCATCAGCCCGATTAACCATTCACCAACTATCCTACCAACACATAAAATCCTGCAATTTTCTCGTACAACGTGTCGGGCACGAAAGGCTTGGTCAGGTAGCTTTGCATGCCTGCGTTGAGGGCCTTGGCGTGGGTTTCGGGCATGGCATCGGCGGTGAGAGCGATGACCGGGATATCTGGATGGGTTTGGCGGATGAGTTTGGTGGTTTCAAAGCCGTCCATTTCGGGCATCTGGAGATCCATCAGGATCAGGTCGTATTCCTTCCTGGTCATCATTTCGATGGCGACGGCACCGCTGATGGCTTCGTCGGCTTCCACCTGCCATTTTTTAAGGAATTTCGAGGCTATCATCAGGTTCATCTTATTATCATCTACAATCAGCACGCGCATACCATTGAGGTTGCGTTCCGCGGCAATTATCTCGGTCTGCTGCTGGCCATTTTGAATCTTAGCGGCTATGTTGAATGTAATGGTAAAGGAAAAGGCCGTTCCTTTGCCGGGCTCGCTTATCACGGAGATATTGCTGCCGTGCAGGTCTATCAACCGTTTGGTGATGGCGAGGCCAAGGCCGGTGCCGCCATAATCGTTCTCATGTTTCTGCGATTCCTGCATGAAAGGATCGAAGATAAGTGCGAGGCTTTCGGGGGCGATGCCTATGCCGGTATCGGCAACGGTAAATTTGATGGCAGCCTGTGTCGCGTCGATACTTTCTTTTTCGAGCAGGAGGCTTACCTTACCATCGTGCGTAAATTTGATAGCATTGCTCAACAGGTTGTTCAACACCTGGCCAAGCCGCACCTGGTCGCCCACAAGGTATTCAGGGATGGTGGGATCGATATATAATTCAATTTCCAGTTCTTTTTCGGCCGCCCTGGTGTAGAAGGATTGCTTGATCTTTTGCGCTAATCCGAAAATGTCGAAAGGCAACGTATTCAGGGCCAGTTTACCGGCTTCGATCTTATTATAGTCTAAGATGTCGTTAATGATCGCCAGCAGGTTTTCGCCCGAGAATTTGAGGATGTTAAGGTATTCCAGCTGCTCGGGAAGCGGGCTTTCGCTTAGCAGCAGGTTGGTGGTACCGATCACCGCGTTCATCGGCGTACGGATCTCGTGGCTCATGATAGACAGGAACTCCGATTTGAAATGTGATGATTTCTCTGCCTCTTCCTTTGCCGAAATAAGGGCCTGGGTGGCTTTCTGACGGTCGGTTATATCTTCGCCAATGCCGGTTATTTCTTTTATAGCGCCATTATCGTCATAGCTTACTGTATTTTGCCAGCTGATGATACGCTGACTGCCATCGCGGCAAAAGACAGTGCCGGTAAACTGTCCATCGCCGGTTGCGCTGGCAAACGATCTGTACATTTCGGCGCGCTGCTCTTCGGGCACAAATTTTTCCAGCCAGTTAGCGCCCAGGATATCGTTTTGATCGTAGCCAAGCATGTTGGCCATGTGCTTGTTACAGAAAATAAGACTTCCGTTGCTGTCGACAGATATGGCGGGGAGCTTGATAGTTTCGAGCACCAGCTTGTATTTATTTTCGGTACGCTGGTATTCAATTTCTGCAAGCTTACGCTCGGTAATGTCCTGTATAGTGCCTATTACCTTACGCACGGTGCCATCGTCGCGCTTCAGCAGTTTGCCCACGATAACGCTGATGTGTTTGATGTTGCCATTTGGCGTTACGATTCGGTAGCCATAGGATACGTGCGTGATATCGGAGATATGTTTTAGCTGTTGTTTTAGTACATGCCTGTCGGCAGGGTGGGCATATTTCAGCAGCAATTTAATAATACTGTCTTCCTGGGCCGCGGCCTGGCAGATCTCGAAAATATTGCTGATCTCGTCGCTCCATGTTAGCTTGCGGAGGGCAATGTCCCATTTCCAGTTGCCTATTTTGGCAATGGTTTGCGCTTCAACCAGTTCGGCCTGGCTTACCTTGATCTTCTTTTCCGACAGGCGCGCTTCTGTAACATCCTGCAAAATACCGGTGATGCGTTTCAGGTTGCCTTCGCCGTCTTTCAGTAATTCACCCTTCAATACCTTTATATATTTCAGGATACCATTGGGCGTGATCAGCTTGTGCTCGAACTCGTTCTTATCTATTCCCGCAATATTGGTAAAGTAATTATAAGCGCTTTCACGGTCTTCGGGGTGAACGAGGCTCAAATAGAATTCAAATTTTTCAACGCCGCCGGGGATTGAAGCTACCTCCATTATTTTGAGCAGATTTTCGGAAAGAAAGGTTTCGCGGGTGGGTACATCGAAATACCAGTTGCCGATCTTGGCTATGGCCTGGGCTTCGTTTAATAGCTCCTCATTCTCTTTCAGCGCTTCAGCGTATTTTATCTGCTCGGAGATATCGCTTACAGAGGCCGAGACGCGAGAGGTGTAATTTCCTGAACAATCGAAAACCGGGGCCATTTTGGCAATAAACCATTGGCCGGTGCCGAAATCGGACGGATAGGTTATGGATACGGGCTCGCGCGTTTTGATGACCTGATCGAGCGCATCATTGAATTTCTTTGCCTTTTCATCGCCCAGCACGTCTTCCAGTTTCTTGCCGATGCAGATCTCGGGATTGACGACGCGCCCCTCTATACGCCTGAACCATGTATTCAGACAAACCTTATTCTCATCAAATTCAAAGATGATATCGTTGAGCGAGTTGATGAGGGCGTCCATTTTTTTGCTGTTGTTGCGCAGCTCCTCATCGTTAATGATCAGGCTTTTGTTCAGGTCGATGACATTGCCTATGATTTTTTTAAAGCGGAGCTTATAGGCTGTCATCACCAGGAATGATACATAGGCGATGGCCGTGAAGGTGAGCATCAGCATAGCCAGAACGCCAACAGAAATATCACGCTGAGGTGCTGTAATATAAGCTATAACCAGGGCTATGATATTAAGTGAGCAAATGGCTGAAAACTCCCAGGCTTTTTTACAAAATAATGTAAGGGCTATAAAAACGGCGATGGCACTAAAAAGATATACGTGCCCAAAGTCGTTTTTGCCCAGCAGCAGGCCGTTGTTTATTGCGAGGAAAGTGATAATTGCAGCATACTGACCAACCGTTCTGACCTTTTTATTGTTGAGGAACGATATTATGAGCACCGCAAAGCAAACAGCGCTTACCGTCCACCGCAACCATAGGGGATCATAAGAATTATAAAAACAGAGAGAATGGAGCGAGGGGCTGGCTATTACCAAACCGGTTAGCAGCAGCTGGTGTATTGAATTATCGTTTTGTATAAATAAAAGCAGCTTGCTTTTAAGGCCCATATCCGCTAATTTTTTTGAATGATGGTGAGTGTTAAAATAATGTTAAGGTTTTAGGCCTTATCGCACATGAAAATTTTACAAAATGTAAATCGTCTCGTGGGCTATTAATACGCAGATTTCTTTACATTTGTTGCAAACAAAATATTTTCCTATGTCGGAGACAGCACAGTTAAAAATTGGTGATAAAACGTACGAGCTTCCAATTATTGAGGGTACCGAAGACGAAAAAGCCATTGATATTTCTAAATTAAGAGACCAGTCGGGGTTTGTAACTTTCGATACCGGCTACAAAAACACAGGCGCCACCAAAAGCGCCATTACTTTTTTAGATGGCGAACAAGGTATACTTAAATATCGTGGTTACCCGATAGAACAGCTTGCCGAAAAATCGAGCTTTATCGAGGTTGCCTACCTGCTGATCCACGGCGAACTGCCCACCGAAAAGGAACTGAGCAATTTTCAGTACGAGATAAGCCGCCATACGCTGGTGCACGAGGATATGAAGAAATTCTTCGACGGGTTCCCTTCAAAGGCGCATCCAATGGGGCAATTATCGTCGCTGGTGTGCGCCATGTCGGCCTTTTATCCTGAATCGTTAAAATCAATACAAACCGAGGCTGAGCTGCATTTGAGCATTATAAAAATGCTTGCCAAAATGGCTACACTGGTTTCGTGGATCTATAAAAAATCATTAGGCCACCCGCTTATCTATCCGCAGAATAAATACGATTATGTTACCAATTTCCTGTACATGACCTTTGGCCAGCGTACCGAAGAAATTGAGATAGACCCGGTAATTGTAAACGCAATGAATACGCTGCTGATCCTGCACGCCGATCACGAGCAAAACTGCTCTACCTCGACCGTGCGCATCGTAGGTTCGTCTGAATCGAATATCTATGCATCGGTTTCGGCGGGGATCTCTGCATTGTGGGGCCCGCTGCATGGCGGTGCTAACCAGGCGGTGATAGAAATGCTGGAGAAGATTAAGGAAGATGGCGGCGATACCGATAAGTGGATTGCCAAAGCGAAAGACAAGAACGATCCGTTCCGTTTAATGGGCTTCGGTCACCGCGTTTATAAAAACTTCGATCCGCGCGCCAAGATCATTAAAAAGGCCTGCGACGATATTTTAGAGAAATTAGGTATCGACGACGAGGTTTTAGATATTGCTAAGAAGCTGGAAGAAGTTGCACTAAAAGATCCATACTTTGTTGAGCGCAAACTTTATCCGAACGTGGATTTTTATTCGGGTATCATCTACCGCGCATTAGGTTTCCCTACTGATATGTTCACCGTGCTGTTTGCGCTCGGCCGCTTGCCGGGATGGATAGCCCAGTGGAAAGAAATGAAAGAAAATAAAGAGCCGATAGGCCGCCCGCGCCAGATCTATGTGGGTGCAACTAACAGGGATTATGTGGGAATAGGGGAGCGATAAGTAGTTGATGGTTCATAGTTCATGGTAGGACGATAGTCGATAGACCATGGTTCATGGAAGGAAAATAAAAGGCTTGCAATTCTGAGGAGTTGCAGGCCTTTTTGTTGAGGATCTTTATAAAAGTGTTGTCATTTCGAACGTAGTGAGAAATCTTAGACGCAAATGCATTCGGATTATGCATTGGCGCTAATTCCTCTTGTATAAGATTTTTTCGCTATGCTCAAGAGAATAGTTCTCGCTCTCGCTCGAAATGACAAGGCTTGGCGACAAAAAAAGCCCGCCGGTTTACACCGAACGGGTCGTTTGAAATTAATTCAAGACTTAAATATTACCTAAATCAAAGGTGTATAAGTTTGCGTGTATGAAGTTAGTGATGTGCCTGTGCCGTAGCAGGTTACATAAATTTGGTAAGTATGACCGACGATTAGCGAGGAACTGAATCCGGTAGGGCTGCCGGCACTTGAACTATTTATGCCAGTGGTTAGGTCCTTGAAATAAATGACACTTGTCGATACCGGAGATAGATTTGGGGTGATATTAAAGTTATATAAGCTACTATGTCCCGCATACGATATTGTAAAAGTGGGTACTACCGCATGGAAGTGTAGATCTACCTCTCCTGAAGGGTTGCTGTTACTAACCACTACAGCACTTTGGCCAAATCCTGTGACATTATTTTCTGAAGTCCAACTGATTGTTGGATGCGTTGTTCCCGTCTTTATTTCAATTCCAGTCATCTTTATTACGGCGTCAGCAGGATAATCAATTCCTTGGCTTGGAACCGAACTTCCAAATGAACTTGAACTATAGGCTTCCAGCGTCTCGAAAGCCCATGTCTGCTGTGGAATGAAAGGAACGCCCGCAGGGTGCGTAGGGGTGGCGGTTTCAGTCACACTAAGTGAATTCGTAGTCCCAGAAAACGCCGATGTATAATTATAAGATCCATCTGTTTTTTGCCCTGTATAAGTGATGACACCGGTTAACGATGTACCTACGGAAACTGGCGTAAAGCCACTATTAACATATGTTGTTCCGCCACTACCATCTGGGTATACATACCAGTTCGATATTTTCCAAGATCCTCCTGACCATTGCAAAACAGGTTGAATAATATCTGTAAATGCGTCGTCACCTAAACCACTGAAAACATATATGACTTGACCGTCGTTCTGCGCTGGTGGGTTGGATACGATCCAAGTGGTGCTGAATGAACTAATAGCTGTGCCAGCTAAATTGTGCCATTTGGTATCCACAATCCAGTTGGGATTAGACGGGTTGGGAAGCTCACTACTGTTAAACGATCTGAATTTATTTTGTGAAACGTCGGTACTTTCTGTAGTCCGCCTGTAAATTCCGATATTTCCAACGATTTTGCCAGTAAGTTTTTCGACCTTAGTAACAAATCCATCACGAATATTTAATTGAAATCCATTTTCTATTGTAATTACCTTTGATTTAGACACCCAACCGAAAGGTGTGAGCGTTAAGGAGTCTTTTGTCGATTTCTTACTATCAATCGGCGAGCTATTTATTGACACGAAAGTTTTATCATTCCCGTCCTTTTGGCATCCGATAAAAGCAACCGCAAGAAATAAAATTGAAAAAAAAAGAAAGTTCGTTTTTTTCATACTGTGTTTTGGTTTAGAGTTAATTATAATTTAAAAATAAAAAAAATCCGGATAACATATTTGAATTTTAAATAGTTCGGTTAACATTAGTTAATAAAAAAAGCCCGCCGGTTTACAC
>DATCQV010000192.1:0-7868 GCA_036569325.1 Mucilaginibacter sp.
GGATAAAATTATAGGAATATTTTGTTTTGTAGATGATTTGTTGAAAACGAGCGGGCATTATGAAGATAGCCGCAGGCAGGTCAGCGATAGTGAAATTATTACTACGGCAATCATGAGTTCTTTGCATTTCGGGGGCCATCACGATAAGGCCAGGCAGTTTATGAAGATGACGGGATTAATCCCCCGTCAGCTGTCCGTAGTTTCCAAGCTACTGACCAATATGCGTTTACTCAAGCTGAAAGCTTGAAATATTTTAGGATTGAAGTTACGCAATGCTAAACTTCGACCAGAGAGGGTATTTAGTATTACTCTGATATCCATAAAAACTGTAGTATTCGCATACTATAGCTCGGCGCTATAAGATACCCTTTTAATAAAAAAGAATAAAGTATCTATCTTAGCCGTAAGCCTTTTGCGGGAATTATCATCCTCGTAATAAACATAAATATATGTAGATATCGCCGGTCCGCCGTTTTTAAAAAAGGGGCCTAAAGTAAATCGTGCTCTTCCGAAATCGCCGTATGAAAAAGGCCCGACCCATTTATATCGTTCGAAATGGTAATTTTTCTCCTTTAGTTTTGGAATGATAAATTTTTTGAGCGCGCGATTTATAACATATCTTTCGATGAAAATATTTAATAGAATCACAACAATAACGGCAATAATAACGAGAATGATATCAAGTGTACTCATATTTATCCCTTAAATGTCACTATCCGTTGTCCGTAGTTTCCAAACTACGGACCAATATGCGCGGAGACTGTGTCTCCATGCCCTTACCCGGCCCACCCTTCTCTATCCAAACTCCTGAAATGTATCGCCTCGGCCAAATGTTCTAATTCTATTTCCTCGCTCCCGGCCAGATCGGCGATAGTGCGGGCTACTTTCAGGATCCGGTCGTAAGCGCGGGCGGAGAGGCCCAGTTTTTCCATTGCTTTTTTCAATAGGTTCTGCCCGGCTTCGGAGATCTTGCAGATGCTGCGCACCATTTGCGGACTCATCTGGGCGTTGGCATGCAGGTCGGGTTTGTTGTCGAAACGGGCAGCCTGGATCTCGCGGGCTTTGATGACGCGTTCGCGGATGTCTTCGCTCTTTTCGGCAAGGCGGTCGCTGGAGAGTTCGGCAAAATTTACGGGAGTTACTTCTACGTGCAGGTCGATACGGTCCAAAAGCGGACCGGAGATCTTGCTCAAATATTTCTGCACTACGCCCGGCGGACAGATACATTCCTTCTCTGGATGATTGAAATATCCACACGGACATGGATTCATAGAAGCCACCAACATAAAGCTGCTCGGGTAATCCACAGCGAATTTGGCGCGGGAGATACTTACCCGGCGTTCTTCCAGCGGCTGGCGCATCACTTCGAGGGCGCTGCGTTTAAATTCGGGCAGTTCATCTAAAAATAGAACGCCGTTGTGCGCCAGCGAAATTTCACCGGGCTGCGGGTTACTGCCGCCGCCAACAAGGGCTACATCACTAATGGTGTGGTGCGGCGAGCGGAATGGCCGCGTGGTAACCAATGCATCTGCCGCCGAAAGCTTACCGGCCACAGAGTGGATCTTGGTGGTCTCTAATGATTCATACAAACTTAGTGGCGGTAAAATGGATGGCAGCCTGCGCGCCAGCATGGTTTTTCCCGCTCCTGGCGGACCGATCAATATTACGTTATGTCCGCCTGCGGCGGCAATTTCGAGGGCGCGTTTAATGTTTTCCTGTCCGCGAACTTCGCTGAAATCGCTGTCGTAGGCGGTGAGGCTTTTGAAAAACTCCTCACGGGTATTTACTAATTCGGGTTCGAGGGTAATATCACCGTTAAAAAAACCGGCCACCTCTTTGATATTTCCCACGCCGTAAACTTCCAGGTCGTTTACAATGGCGGCTTCGCGGGCATTCTGTTTGGGCAGGATGAAACCTTTAAAACCTTCTTTGCGGGCCTGGATGGCGATTGGCAAAGCGCCTTTTATAGGTTGCAGGCTGCCGTCGAGGGAAAGTTCGCCCATGATGAGGTATTTATCGAGGTTCCCGCTTTCCATCTGGCCTGAACTGGCCAATATGGCTGCGGCGATGGAAAGATCGTAAGAGGAGCCTTCTTTGCGGATATCGGCAGGGGCCATGTTCACCACAATTTTTTGCCGGGGCATCCGTAAATTGTTCGTTTGCAGTGCGGCTTCAATACGCTGTAACGATTCGCGGACCGCGTTATCGGGCAGTCCTACAATAGTGTAATATGGATTACCGCCGCTAATATTTACCTCGATGGTAATGATCGTTGCCTCAATACCATAAACCGCACTTCCGAAAGTTTTAACCAACACGCTGATAAAGTTTAATACCGGCTTAATTTAGATATTTTAATTGAGGGATGAAACAACAACGGCAAATAGGCACTCGTCTCATTGTCAAAATAATAGCCGGTTTTGTTTACGGCCGCGCCGTTTATTTAATCTTATTTTTCAATGAATCAGATGATGGAATAGAAAAATGTGTGTGCATTTAACAATTGTAACATAGTTGATAAAGTTGTTTTTTTTGCTGTTTCTGATAATATTTAACGGTATTTTTAGTTTTGAAATAAAAAATAACCTAACCCTATGTTTATCCTCACTTTACAGCGATTTCCGGTAAATTCAAAAAAACAAATTTCAAATAGTTACGTAACGCTATCAGTTAACAAGATTTTTACACCTGACCGGATAACGTTGGTACCCATACGTTTAACTTAAAATACTTTCTGATCAGAAGTGAGGAGCATTGACCTCAACATGCCGCTTTGTGCCATGGCGGGTATGGCAAAACCTAAATTTTTACTTAAATCTATTATCAAAAAAATGAAAAGTTTTAACAAACTCAGCAGGGCTGAGATGAAGAGTGTAACGGGGGGAGTGCTCCATACGTGTACAATAACATGTAAGGTGCTAATAGACCCACCTAACGCTATTTACGCTGGTGTTGAATCAACTGCGCCCGATTGCTCACTTATAACCCAGCAGCAAATGTGTTTTGGGGAAGATGTGACGTCATGTATTTGTAGATAAAGATGCCGTTCCATCAATAGCATAGATAAAACAGACTGTCTATGCTATTGAAATAAAAATTTAAATATATTTTGATGAAGTTAAAACAAAGAATTTGTTCGTCCGCTTTAGCTTTTTTTACTTTTTTTCATCTTTTTGGAAATGCACAAACCTTAGATGAGAAATTTGAACCTGGCAGAGGCTTTATCGGTGTTGAAAAAGTCTATCTTCAATTCGATAAACCCTACTATGCCATTGGCGATACCATTTATTTCAAAGCCTATATAACATTTGGTGCGGAAAATAAATTATCGGCACTAAGCGGAATATTGCATGCGGAACTCGTGAGTCAGGATAATAAAGTCTTCAAAGCATTGAACTTAATGATAACTGCCGGAACAGCACATGGCGATTTTACGTTATCCGATGGATTAAAAAAAGGAAACTATTATGTTCGCGCTTACACCAATTGGATGCGAAATGAAGGTAACAATGCACTATTTGAGAGAATGATATCAATTGGTGACGGAGGTTTAAAGTCGACATTTGAGGACGGGAATCTGCTGAAGATTAAAAACAAGGTATCTACACAAATGAATACTAAAATCGATGTCCAATTCTTTCCTGAAGGCGGTCAACTGGTTACGGGAAATTACTCAAAAATGGCTTTTAAGATTTTGGGACAAGATGGCTTGGGTAAAAAGGCTGAAGGCGTAGTAACAGATGAAAACGGAGTAGAGGTACTAAAGTTTCACACGGGCCATGCAGGCATGGGTAGCTTCAACCTTGTACCTAAAAAAGGAAAAACCTACAAGGCAATTATTAACTTTAGTGATGGCAGCACCAAAACCATAGCGCTGCCAAAGGCAAATGACCAAGGCTATACATTTAGTCTGAACAATAACGATGCTGATACTATAAGAATCCGGATAGCGGGGGGGTGCAATAGTCCTGTTCAAGAATTGAAACTTATAGCGCAGGCATGTGGCAAAATATATTATGCAGTAGAGAATATTTCAGATAATAAATATTTTTCGATAGCTATCCCAAAGAGCAAATTTCCATCGGGAATTATTGAGTTTACTTTGCAATCGCCGACCGGAGAGCCACTCATTGAGCGGTTAGCTTTTATTGAGCACCCCGTTAGCTTAAAATTAAATTTGAACGCTCAAAAACAGAAATATGCTATACGTGAAAAGGTAAAATTTACACTCGATGCAAAAAATAATAATAAACCATCTGTAGGTAGTTATTCTGTAGCGGTGATTGACGAAGATAAGGTAACAACAGACACATTGAATGAGAGTACTATAATGACAAGCCTGTTGTTAACTGCCGATTTGAAGGGATATATTGAACAACCTGGTTATTACTTCAGTCATCAAACAGAAGAAACAAGAACCGATCTTGATAATTTACTGCTAACTCAGGGCTATCGTTATTTTACGTGGAAACAAATTGCTGATACTACAGTGCCAAAGTATCAGCCAGAGAAGGCTATAAACATATCCGGAACAGTAAAGCGCGGGAATAAGCCTATTGCGGGTGCAGAAGTTAAGTTATTCAGCAATGCAGGAGGAATGTTTATGTTGGACACGATAACAGATATGAAAGGCAGGTTTGAATTTGCGGGCCTGATATTTCCTGACAGTACGAAATTTGTAATACAATCAAAAGTTAAAAAAGCACAGGATAACGTTACGCTGCAACTCGATACACCTGCTTTAGTCTATATGCCCATAATGCCGGTACCTGAAGAAATTAAATCCTCGAATGAAGCTAATTTGGCGGTTTATGTACTAAAAGCTCGTCAATTTTATGGAGAGCAAAAGAAGTATGGAATTAATCAACGCCCACAAATGCTTAATGAAATAAAGATTGAAGCGCGAAAGGAAACGTCAGTTATTCCCCACTCGCAAAATCTAAATGGAGCTGGAGCTGCCGATCATATTTTGACTTCAAAAGATATTGAGCGATTTATTTGCGGAAGATTATCCGACTGTTTACAGGGTGTATTTGGACTTCATTTCGTCAACGGATCACCCACGGGGGGCGCTTTGATCATTGATGGCACTTTTGTAGATCTAGATACTTTTGCAACATTGCAGGCTGATGATATAGAAGGGATAGAGATATTGCGTCCCGGATCACATTATGCCGCGATCTATGGCTCCCGAATGGCAAACGGAGGAATTATAGTAACAACCAAACGCGCTAAAAAACAAAACCAATATTACCGCTACGCTCCCGGTGTAATAACCTACATGCCCAAAGGGTTTTACAAGGCCCGGGAGTTTTACTCGCCGCAATATGATAACCCGCATACCAATCAAAAGATGGCCGATTTGCGCAGCACCATTTACTGGAACCCGAACATTATTACCGATAAAGACGGCAAGGCATCGTTCAGCTATTTTAATGCAGATGGCAAGGGCACTTACCGGGTGGTGATAGAGGGCATTGATGCAGATGGAAATTTAGGCAGGCAGGTACTGCGATACAAAGTGGAATAACATGTTGAAACGGACTGTCTTTTGGTTGATTTTTTTGCCTTTGGTGGCGTTTGGCCAGCAAAGCAAGCCGCATGCCGCTGGTGATACTGCGATTAATGCGCTCCCGGCAGGACTTGCTGAATATTATGCTACTTATCCCACAGAAAAAGCCTACCTCCAATTCGATAAGCCCTACTACGCCATTGGCGACACGGTTTATTTTAAAGCTTATGTAGTAATAAGAGAGCAACATAAACTTTCAGCACTAAGCGGGGTTTTGAACGTGGATTTGATAAATCCTGATAACAAAATCGTTCGAACAGAAAAATTACAGCTGATCGCAGGAGTTGCATGGGCCGATTTTGTTTTAGCTGATAGCTTAAAAAGCGGCAACTACAGAATCAGGGCACACACCAACTGGATGCGAAATGAGGGAGAAGATTCATTTTTTGAGCAGATCGTTCCCGTGGAGGGAGTGTCGTCAAAAAAAGCAGCGATAAATGGTTCTGCAGCCAACACAAAAAAAAGTGCGCCAGCCGCAGCCGGTAAATCTGATATTCAATTTTTGCCTGAAGGCGGCAGCCTGGTAACGGGCAATTATTCGAAGATGGCTTTTAAAGCAATAGCCGCTGATGGTTTTGGAACGCCTGTAAAAGGTGTGGTAACCGACGATACCGGCACCGAAATATGCAGGTTCGAATCGACGCACCTGGGTATGGGGGCCTTTAATTTCGTGCCGGAGACGGGGAGAAACTATAAAGCAAATATCACTTATGCAGATGGCCAGACAAGCAGCGTCAGCCTTCCCCGGGCAACAAATAGCGGCTACACCCTCAGCGTGAATAACAATAATCCGGACACGGTAAGGATAAGGGTTACAGGCGGCAGCGAAAACACCATAAACGGGCTAACCCTTGTTGGCCAAGCCGGGGGCGTTATTTATTACGCGGCAGAAAACCAATCGGCAGGCAGGTTTTTTTCGGCGGTTATCCCCAAAAACAAATTTCCCACCGGGGTGATACAATTCACCCTTTTCTCCAAAGCAGGAGAGCCCCTTAATGAACGCCTCGCGTTTATCAACCATAAAGATCAGCTAAAACTCGATCTAAACACTGCCAAGATAAACTATGAAGCCAGGCAAAAGGTAAGCATTGCGCTGAATGTAAAAGATAAGACCGGTAAACCGGCTACGGGTAGCTTTTCAGTCGCGGTAGTTGACGAAACACTGGTACCGGCAGACAGTTTAACTGAGAACAACATACTGACAAACCTGCTCCTTACTTCAGAGTTAAAAGGAACAATAGAACAGCCAAACTATTACTTTATAAATGCAAACGATAAAGCGCGGGATGACCTGGATAACCTGATGTTGACGCAAGGCTACCGGCACTTTGACTGGAAAAAGGTACTGGGAAATAATCAGGAAAATATAAAATACCAGGCAGAGAAAGCGATGCAGATATCAGGCATCGTTAAGAAAGGACATAGGCCGGTGCCAAACGCAAAGGTTAAACTTTTTAGTACTGCAGGCGGCATGTTCATGCTTGATACATTAACTGCAGCCGACGGCCGTTTTAGTTTCAACGACCTGATCTTCCAGGACAGCACCAAGTTCGTAGTACAGGCAAAGGTATCGAGAGGACAAGATGATGTAACATTGCAGTTGGACACACTGCCGCCCGCGGCTGTGGCGATCAAAGCACAAAATACGGAGATTGCCACGAACGAAAGCGCCGGAATACAAACCTACGTCAACCATCAGAAACAATTTTTTGAAGAACAGCAAAAGTATGGAATAAATAAGCATGCTGTGATGCTGAAAGAAGTACATGTAGATGCAAAATATGTCCCCAAGATACCTCATTCAGATAATCTTAACGGGTCGGGCCAGGCCGATCAGGTAATCACAGCACAGGAACTGGAGAAAATTCCATGCGTACGAATTGTGGATTGCCTCGGTGGACTTGCACCGCTTGTTCGGGTTGGGCGGGATGGTAGTGTAACTAATATGCGGTATGGCGGGCAAATGGCAATTGTGATAGATGGCAATTTTGTTGAGCCAAGTGATTTTGCCTATTTACCTGCCGATGATATTGAAGGGATAGAAGTAATAATGGGAGCCCATTATGGCGCTATCTACGGCTCAAGAATGGTAAACGGAGGAATTATAGTAACAACCAAACGCGCTAAAAAACAGAACCAATATTACCGCTATGCTCCCGGCGTGGTAACCTACATGCCCAAAGGTTTTTACAAAGCGCGGGAGTTTTACTCGCCGCAATATGATAACCCGCATACCAACCAGAAGATGGCCGATCTGCGCAGCACCATTTACTGGAACCCAAACATTATTACGGAT
>DATCQV010000193.1:0-17083 GCA_036569325.1 Mucilaginibacter sp.
CATACAACGACTTGCCCGAGCGGAGTTGCTCCAGGGCTTTCTTCTTCATTTGCTCAAAGTCGAGCGATTCATCTTGTTTCATTCTAAACTATGTTAAAGGTAATTAATTACGCTTTGACACAGTTTATTTTACACCCTCTCTTGCTCAGAATGACAAATTTTATTAATCGGCAGTATTTCTTCTGTCTTGATTCTTGGTTCTTGACTCTTGGTTCTCCCCCTCTTGGCTTCTTGATTCTTGACTCTATAAATCAAAAATCCTCTCCATCAACACCCATTTCTCTCCTTTCAACGCGCCTTTTACGGGTTGCTGGTAATTCCACATCAGGGTTTCCCATTCCTGTACTTTGGCATTACCCGTATCCATCTGCGCCTTGCGCTCAAAGCTAAAGCTATCGTCAACCTCCATGATCATAAACAAACGGGTATCGAAACGATATATCTCCATACCGGTGATACCCGAATCAACGATGCTTGCCTTTATTTCGGGCCAAACCGACCGGTGATGCAGCTCATATTCCGCTATCAGGGCAGGGTCGTCTTTCAGATCAAGGGTTAAGCAGTACTTAGGCATAATTGGATTCAGGGCTTTGCGCAGGCGCAAATGTCAATTATACAAGTATAAGGTTTTTGAAGGAAAAGAGAAAAGAGAATTCATAAGCCTTTACCATAGTAATTCTTATCAAAATCTATAAAATCTCTTACCGGCATCCTTCCGTATATTCATCAAACCTTTTATAATCAACCTGATAAATTATCATAATGGAGCGGAGAATTTACAACCCGGTGCAAAAAGATTACGTCACTTTTTTAAAGACTTCCGCAGATACCGGCGGCGAATACACCCTTGTCGAGGTTGAACTGGCCGACGGCGGCGGTGTAGGCCTGCATTATCATAAAACCTACAGCGAAAAGTTCGACTGCCTGGAGGGAGAGGTGCAGATTGCGCTGGGCAAAGCCATGCATACCCTTAAACCGGGAGAAGCAGCCACTGCCGAACCGGGCATCAATCACCTGTTCAGGAACCGCAGCGGAAGCAGTTGTAAGTTCAGGGTAGAGTTGCGGCCGACAAGCAGGGGATTTGAACAGTCGTTGCAGATAGGTTACGGCCTGGCTAATGACGGACTGGTTAAACCGAACGGTTTTCCAAAAGATAAACTTGCGCTGGCCTGGCTCTTCGATATCAGCGAAAGCAACCTGCCCGGCTGGATGAGTGTTTTCGAATTCATTCTTCGGCGTCAGGCAAAAAAGGCAAGGGCAAAATGCACCGATAAAGCGCTGATCGAAAAATATGTAAGGTTCTAAAACGCCTCGCCCAGCGATACAAAGAATCCATGCGAGCCGCTGGTGCCCACGCCATAGTCAAGGGCCAGATTGGTATCAGAGTGCTTGTTGATCTTCACCCTCAAACCGCCGCCTACTGCCGGGGCTACCTTCTCAAAACGATTGGTGTAAAATTCGCTGAAGCTTTGGGCGTTGGCAAACACCACTGCCCCGAACAAGCCGTTGCGCGACAGGCCGAAACGGTATTCGCTTTCAAAATATAATTCGTTTCGTCCCCGGTAGCGGTTATGCGCATAGCCGCGGCCGGCATTCTCGTACATATCGGTAGCAGTGCCGGGGAGATTAAGGTACGGAATATTGCCATTGGTGAACTGCGCTATCCCCCAAAAAGCCAATACATTATTGGAGGTTGGCGACAGGCGCACGTATTTCCGCAGATCGATCTGCAGGCTGCGCCAGTTATCATCGCTGCCCAGGAAGGTAAAGTCATCACGGTAGATCACCGATGCATAGCTGCCGCCCAGCGCGTTGATAGGATTACGGCGGTTATCGAACAACAACGACACGTTCACACCCGATGAGGTGGAGGTTGGCGTGAAACCATACAGCGTAAAATCAGACGTGCTGCCGTTGGCGTTGCCTTTCTGGGTCACGTTGTAATAGTGATCGAGGTTGTAGCCTATACCGGCGTAAAGGCCATTAGAAATTTTTCTGTAACCGGTGCCATAAACGCGAACGTACAGGTAATCGAGGTGATTGAGCGTAGCATCGGTAGTTTTTGTGCCGATGCCGTAGGTATCTTCGGGATAGCGCTCCCAGCGGATATCGGTTACCAGCTTGTAATTATTTTGCGCACCCCATATCTCGGAGCGGCTTTTAAATACCTTCTGCGCCTTGGTATCGTAATAAAGAATCCCATTGATCTCGGAAAGGTTCTCTTTATGGTCGGCAGTGGTATAAAATGCCAGGTTGCTCACCACGGCCAAACCAAAGCCTGTTGATAGGGTATAACCCGCGCCGGGCACTACGGCAAACAGGAGTTTTTTTGGCACCTTACGTTTGCTTGTGGCGGTATCTTTTAAGAGGATCTTCTTTACCAGGTCGATAGCGTCGCGCTGGCCCGATGAATCAGTAATTGCCGACCGCTGGCTTTGCAAACTGTCGCGCTGGGCCATTGCGCTTAGCGGACCAGCAATAATAATGATGATGGCGAGTAATAATTTAAAAACTTTCAAAGGCGCTGATTTTATAACAATTGCAGCAGCGAAATTAAGTTAAAAAATTGTGCAGAACCCTGCAGGGGGCTTCTTTTGGGATTATTTCATAAAACCTTAACAGTTGTATAGCTGTTAAATTAACACATCAACATTTACAGCCATGAAAAACCTCTTAATAATAACAGCACTGGCTTGCAGCATTTGTGCCATGAGCGCGTGCAGCGGCGACCGCACCCCAAGAAACGGAAAAGGCGACACCGTAGACAGCAACTACGGTAAAATGGGCGGCGACTCATCGGCCACAGATACTACCAAAGGAACAGGGCTTGACAACAGCGGATCGGGCGGCACAAAGATCGACAGCGCGAAAAAAGACAGCGCAAAAAAATAGCGCCAATTTATACAGCGGGCATGATATAAGTCAGCATGTCGTTAAAATCGTTACATTATTACCTACCATTTGTAATAAAATGTAATTTTACCGTCATACACCTTATACCATGGAAAAGCCCATAATATTTACAATAGATGACGACCCGCAGGTGTTACGCGCCATTAGCCGAGATCTGAAGTCGATGTACGGTAAGGAATACCGCATCATCAACACCACATCGGCAAACGAGGCGCTGGAAAGCCTGACCGACCTGAAGAATAGTTCAGACGTGGTTGCTATGTTTGTGTGCGACCAGCGTATGCCCGAAATGGAAGGCGTGGACTTTTTAGAGAAGGCCATCAAAATATACCCCAAAGCCAAACGCGTTTTGCTTACCGCCTATTCAGATACCGAAGCGGCCATCAAAGCCATAAACGATGTACAGCTCGATTATTACCTGATGAAGCCCTGGGATCCGCCTGCCGAACGGCTGTACCCCGTGCTGGACGACCTGCTCGATGACTGGCAGAGCCATTATGTTCCCGATTTTAAGGGGATAAAAGTGGTGGGATACCAGTTCTCGCCCGATTCACACACGGTGAAGGATTACCTGGCCAGCAACCTTATTCCCTACAAATGGCTCGACATAGAAAAAAATCCGGACGCCAAAGAAGTTCTGGCCTTGAATAATGTGCAGCTGGATCAGTTGCCCGTTGTAGTTTTTGATGACGGGGAATTTGCCTGCAAGCCTACCATCAGGTCGATTGCCGATAAGATCGGTTCGAGCCCGCAGATAACCAACGAGATCTATGACGTGGTGATCATCGGCGCTGGTCCGGCCGGACTGGCGGCAGCGGTTTACGGCGCTTCGGAAGGCTTGAAGACTTTGCTGATAGAACGCAAGGCGCCGGGCGGACAGGCCGGAACAAGTTCCAGAATTGAGAACTACCTCGGTTTCCCGGCAGGATTAAGCGGCGCCGATCTGACGCGCCGTGCCATTAGCCAGGCTATGCGCCTGGGTGCTGAGTTCTTATCGCCGCAAATAGTGAGCGACATTAAGCAAAAAGACGGTTATAAAACCATTATTCTTGACGATGGCCCGGAAGTGGTAAGCCGCACCGTGGTGATCACCACCGGGGTTGATTACCGCAAGCTGGAAGTTAAGGGCGTGGAAAATTATACCGGCGCGGGGATCTATTACGGCGCTGCCACTACCGAGGCTTCGGCATGCAAAGATAAAGAGGTGTTTGTGATAGGCGGAGGTAACTCGGCCGGACAGGCAGCCGTTTACCTGTCGAAGTTTGCCAAAAACGTTTACATCATTATTCGCAGGGATAGTTTGAGCTATACCATGTCGGCCTATTTGATACAGCAGATAGCCAACATTGAAAATATCCATGTGCTGCCCGATACAGAAATAACCGAGGCCGCCGGGCACAACTGTTTGGAAAGGCTTACCATTCAAAATGTTAAGACCAAAGAAACGGTTACCAAAGAAGCCGCCGCGCTTTATATCTTCATCGGCGCAAAACCTTATACCGACTGGATAAAGCTGGATATCATTAAAGATTCAAAGGGCTTTATCGAAACGGGCCGCGAGTTAAGGCGTCATGACGATTTCGGGAAGATCTGGAAACAAAACCGCGACCCGTTCCTGCTGGAAACCAGCTGCAACGGCATTTTTGCCGCGGGCGACGTACGCTCGGGCGCAATGAACCGGGTAGCATCGGCCGTGGGCGAAGGATCGATGGCGATAAGCTTTGTACATAAGTACCTCGCAGAAGTGTAGAACCTGCTCAAGTACTCAACGCGTCATTGCTATGCAGCGGAATGCCAAAAAAAGTTTGTCATTTCGAGCGAGAACTACTCTCTTGAGCGATAGTGAAAAAATCTTATACAAGCGACATTACCGCCTAGGTATTAGCGCTAATGCATAGCGTATAAGATCTCTCATTATCGTTCGGAATGATAAGCGGAGAATATTAATAAAGAATCATTATAACTAATTATATACTATGGAAGACGAAGTTTGCGGGCACCTTGCCGCTATAAAAACCCTGAAACATTCAAAAGATTACGTGTGCGAGGAATGCGTAAAGCATCATGGCACCTGGCTTCACCTGCGTACCTGCCAAACCTGCGGCGTTACGCTTTGCTGCGACAGCTCACCATCGAAACATGCAAGTAAGCATGCTGCAGAAGCCGGTCACCCGGTAGTGATCTCTGCCGAGCCGGGCGAACGCTGGCTGTGGTGTTATGTGGATGAAGAAATGGCGGAATATTAAGAAGTTGGCAGTTTTTAGTTGGCAGTGAGCAGTTCTATCAAAAAATAACCACTGCCAACTGCCCACCGGCAACTGTCAACTAATTTTAACGACTATTAAAATACCTGTCCAGTGACAACGGCCCTGAACCCAATATCAGGAACATGAGCAGGGCTGCCAGTGCTGCTATCGATGGCCATGCCATTGCATTGATGGGGTCCTGGAAAATGCCGGTGAGGAATACCGCGCCGAGCACGATGGGGATCTGGATAATGCATCCAAACCGTGTCCATATCCCTACGCCTATCAGTACGCCGCCTACCAGGTGCGAAAAGATCACGTAATACACCGCCGCATTTAATAAACCTTCTGATAAATCGACATAGTTCTGGGCTTTGATCAGTTCTTTCAGGTACTCCATGTTTTCCATAAAGGCAATGCCCTTGAACAGCAGGAACGCACCGAGTGCCACACGAATAATATCCAGGACTTTAGGGTGGTGGGTATCACCCCAGTTTTCAATACGATGAACCACGTTCATATAAACCTCCGGTTTTTAGAGAAATAATTGGTCGGGCTGCGATTTGCCGTTGGGATAGGCTGTGTTTCGCAGTGTCATAAATTTAAAGAAAAACTTCGGAAAAGGCAAAATGTTTTTTGGGGATATCGTACCAAGTGTGACAAGGGGCGAGAACAAAAACGCGTCGTTGCGAGGTTTTGAAAACTTAAGTCTCTTTGCTCTTCCACTTTCCATCGTTGTCATTTCGAGTGATAACGAGAAATCTTAGACGAGCGCATTACCGCTAATGCATAGTTTGGATGCAGGGCGTATAAGATCTCTCACTATCGTTCGAGATGACAAACAGGGAAGAATAATAAAAAGCGTCATTGAGGAACGAAGCAGTCTCTACATAGAACATTGACGCCAGTGTATAGTCCAGAGATTGCTTCGTACCTCGCAATGACGCGCGGGTGAGCCGGATGATGCCCGGAGAACTCTTCAACATTCCCTCGTTGTCATTTCGAGCGAGAGCGAAAAAACCTATACGAGCGATATTACCGCTCGTGTATTAGCACTAATCCATAGTTTGGATGCAGGGCGTATAAGATCTCTCACTATCGTTCGAGATGACAAACAGGGAAAACAAAAGAGGCATTTTCTCTATAATTGTCATTGCGAGGAACGAAGCAATCTCGTCGCTATTGCATTAGCGCCAATGTATACGGTGATGCATTGGCGACGAGATTGACGCGCTACGCTTATAATGACAAAAGAGATTATGAGGGATAATTCCTACCGCAATCCCTTCCCTTCCAAATACTTAATCAGCGCCGGAGGATTATCAGTCTGTAAACCTTTTAAACCGAGCGCAATCGCCTTATCCCAGGTTTCCGGGCCTTCGCCGGGAGCCTGAATATCGGGCCATACCGGAATTTGCAAAGATGCGGCTAACTGCAGCATTTCGGGCGTGTAGGTATTCCAGTTACCATCGAGTATATCTGGACGGTAGAGTGCGATCACCTTTTTCATCGATTCCACGTCCTTTACGCTGCCGGGCAGGCTGAACATCAGCGGCATGATCGGGTAGGTTTTACGCCAATCAGTAACCTGCGATGCTTTGTTGATATAGATGAGCGCCTGGTGTTCCATGCCGTATTTTTTGAGCAGGGCAAGGGTTTGAGCGGCATCCGCTTCCTTAAAGTCGATGTAGATGTAGATCTTGTCTTTGCTTTGCTGCAGGATCTGCTCAAAAGTTGGCACGCGATAGGTTGTGGTATCGCCGGCCGTTCTGGGGCGGAGTTTCAGGGCCAATATCTGCTGCAAGGTCATGTCTTTGATGAGGCCGTGAACGCCGGTCATACGGTCGGTCGAGGCATCGTGCATACTTACAAGCTGGCCGTCGCTGGTGGTGCGAAGATCGATCTCGATATAATCTGCACCGTCTTCAATAGCGGCGGTATCAGCTTGCAGGCTATTTTCAGGATATACAGTATGGTCGCCGCGATGGCAGGCCACAATATAGCGATGCCTGGCCTTCGGGGCGGGGTTTGGCTGACAATCAGCTATCAGCGTTAACAGGCAAAGTGCCGGTAAAAGGAATAATTGTTTCATGTTTCTAATAGGCTGTTCTATGTAAATTATTTACCCAGTACGGTGTTAACCGGATCGCCAACCTCGTGGCCTGCTGCTGCTTTAAAGTCGAAGCCAAGCAGATTAGCAATAGTTTGCGCCAGTTGCTTATGATAAGTGGTAGTCGGCGTTTTAATGACACCTGCCGGCGGGGTATCGGGGCCGATAACGGCAAACCATGTTTGTTCGGAATGCGGCGTGTTGGTGCCATGATCGCGCCAGTTTTCAATAGGCACGTCCCCCCTGCCATGGTCGCAGGTGATGATCATGGTAGTTTGGTCTTTATACTGAGGGTCGGTTTGGATGTATTGCCAAAGTTCGGCCAGGAAAGCGTCTTCCTTATTGGTTGAACGCAGGTACAGGTTATAGTCGCCGGCGTGCGCCAGGTCGTCGGTCTCATCAAAACCCAAAACCAGTACACGCGGTTTGTATTGCTTCATGTATTCCAACCCGAACTGGAAAGTAAGGAAATCCAAACGCTCATCACCGCCGATGATCTCGGGAACCTTGTGCTGAATATCATTCAAAAATTTCAGCCTGTCGTTCGCCTTCGGATCATCAAAATTGGTAAAGGCTGAATTTACCGGTAAGCCCGATCTTTTCACATTTAAAATAGCCGGAAATACGCCCCATGATGAAAATACCATCGTTTTATTCTCAAAACCCTTTTGTTTGCTCAGGAATTCGAATACGTTGATGTTGGGGTTTGGAATCGGATCATTGGTGTTCATCCGCACATCAGGGAAGCCGGTAAAGATCTCGTTATAGCCGGGATAAGAGAAACGGTATTGATTGGCAACTTCATCTTTATTGCCCAGGTCCCTGTCGCCGTAAAGCTGACCCTGGGTAGCGATGGTGTTCCAGAAGAATGGCATCAGCAGCTTGCGGCGTTCTTCGGCAGTTGGCGCCCAGAATTTTTTGGTGATCCCGTCTTTATCGCTGTTAAACTTCGAATTGATAAGGGCCGAATCGGCGCCACGATAGAGCTCTTCCCAGCGGTAACCATCAAGCGTGATCACGACAATGTTTTTTGTTTTGGATTGCGCATGCAGCTGTAAAAAGCTGCTTAATGCAATAAGTAACAGGGCTATCTTTTTCATAGTGATTTTGGCAAATGTTTTATTGTATATATCCGGAATATTTATAAACATGGCCAGTGCCATTTCCCGCCCTGGGGCGGGGCAGGGTGGGGTTTCTCCACCATCCATTTACGGGATATATGCTGCGAAGGAAAGTTCGTGAAACCCCTGTTTCCTCCTTCCCCAAGGAAGGGTTCGCACGTAGCCACCGCTTTTCAATTTCCTCCATGTTTATAAACAAAGAAGCCACCCGTTTTAGGCGGATGGCTTCGTGAAGCAAATTGAATTATTTAAGTATCCACATTACACCGTTAATGTCGTCGTTACCGCCATATTGGCTGGCAAGAGCGGCAGCATAATTTTTGGTGTTGGCTGTACGCTCAGACGATGGGTACTGGAAACGCAGGGCTATACGCTGACCGTTATCTGTACCAGGACCTGTTGTAAAGTTAGGCACATGGGTACGGCGGTAAGTATAGTACGACTCCAAACCTGAGTGACGGAACAACGCCAGGTATTTTTGCTGCAAAATGTGAGTTAAACCATTTGCATCGGCAGTGTATTTAACGCCTGCCTGTGCATAGTAAGCAGCAAAGTTAAAGTTGATGTTAAACTTGTCATAGTTAGCATCATCCTTTACACCGGTGGTTGAACCCGGACGGTAGAAATATGCAATGAATGCGCCACCTGCTGCAGGAATAGCGTACGACTGCATAGAAGCCTGGATGCCATTAATGTAATGAGCTTCGGCATCGCCGCTGGCCCAGCCCCGGTTAATACCTTCGGCAATGTTGAATTCCTGCTCAGGGTAACCTACCTGGATGCTTGGCTCGCCGGTATAGGTTGAGTAGAAATGTTTCCTGTTGATGAAAGAGTAACGCTGTAAACCTGCATTGTTGTACATGATACCTAAATCTAAACCCGGGTCGGCGCCGATGAACGAAGCCATGTCAGTAGGGCTCTTGTGCAGGGTATCAACCTGGTAACGGGCAGGCTCGGCTGCTACGTAAACACGCGGATCGTTGATTGAGGTTAACAAACCGATGTAAGTAGCAGATGAGTTTTGCCTTGAACCGTTTTGACCAAAGTTGTCAGGAGTTTGGGTATAGTAGTTGGTTGGCGAAACATAAACATACTGCATGTTATCGGCAGAGCCGGTCATCAGCGGATATTTAGTTGGGTTGCTAACTATAGCAGCGAACTGTTGCTTGATGTTCATATCGGCATCGCTGTCAACCTTTTTGCTCAGCTGGATCAGCAAACGCAGGTGAAATGCGTTCACCGTTTTTTGCCATTGAGCCAGGCTGTTTCCGAAGAAGATATCGCCGCCCAACGCTGCGCCTAAACCGGTACCGCCTGTTGATGGGTTAGCTATCAAAGCGCTCATATCGCTGTTTGCGCTTTCAAGCCATGCCAAACACTGGGTCATAACGGCTTTTTGCGAATCATATTTAGGCGTCAGGTTATCGATACCTTTCAACGCTTCGGTCATCGGGATATCACCCCTCTCCATGCTCATTTTGCTGAACAGGTAAGCCCTGAAAAATTTACCGATAGCAGTGTAAGGGTTAGTTGCGGCACCACCCGAGGCGGCAGCGGCAGCTTCCATAAACTGAACGTTTTTCAAAGCGGTATAATAATCGGCGCCTGAACCGAAATCGTAAGTATTGTTACCGTAATAGTTGTAGTTATAGATATAATACTGGTTATAGATCTCGCTCGAGCTGCCCGCAAGGTCGAGCGAGCTGTTCTCGATACCGTTAAGTAACAGCGAAGCGGGAACACTATTCGGCACGTTAGGGTTCTGAGTTAAGTCCTCAAAACTCTTTTTGCAACTGCTTACTGCCAGCAGCGTGACTAACGGCAGTAAAAAGATTCCAATTTTTTTCTTCATGATCATTTTCCTTTATAGTAATTAGAATGAAAGTTTTAAGTTAACACCGTAACTGCGAACAGATGGCGACTGCAAGCCTGTTAATGACGTAGCAGTATTTGCATACTGGTCTAAGTCAACATCTTTAAACTCCGGATTTTTGTAGAAGTACAGCAGGTTACGTCCGTAAATTGAGAATGAAGCTTTGGTGATGAATGATTTCTTCAGCCATTCTTTAGGGAAGTTGTAGCCGATGGTTACTTCACGCAGTTTAGCGTAAGTTTTGCTCATCAGGTTGGCTTCGTCAACGTTGTAGTACTCGCTGGCATACTCCTGAACGAAGGCTGTGTGCGAGTTAGGTGAATATTGCAATGCACCATAGTTTAATACCGCACCGGTTTTTGAATCGTAGTTAGGAGCAACACCGTTAGAGATCACTACACCCTGGCCAACATAGCTGCCTGCATAACCGGCTTTACCGAAGTTAGCCCAGTCCTGGTAACGGGCAGCGCCCAGTGCACCTTCGGCAGTGAGGGCGTTGCTGCCACCACGAATGGTTTTGTTGTGCACGTAGTCAACTGTTACACCACCAACCGAACCGTCAAATTGGAAGCCAAGATTCCAGTTTTTATAATGGAAGTTGTTTGAGATAGACCAGGTGTAGTCAGCATTCAGGTGTCCTAAGTACTGACGTACCGGGTTTACCAGCGGCTCACCTGCCGAGTTGTTGATGATCTGTCCCTGCGGGTTTCTTACGAATGCAGAACCGTAGAATTTATCGGTACGGTCGCCTTTCTGGAAGAAAGTATTGTAAAAAGTCTGACCGGCTGGAAGCTCTTCGTAAACGTCTTTATAAGTTGACCAGTTAACCAATACATCCCATCCGAAACCGCCTATGTTTTTAATAGGGGTACCTGATAATGAGATCTCGTAACCGGTTTTCTTAATTTTCAGGGCGTTCAGTTTTTCGTCGCCGTACCCTGTTGCTGTTGAAAGCGGGTTATCCAGGATCTGCGGACCATCGATGTACTGGAACGCGGTAAGGTCTAAACCTAAACGGTTGCCCAGGAATTTGAAATCCAAACCTTCTTCATAGTTAACACGCTGAGAGGTTTTGATGTTATTTTGATACAGGGTGTTGGTTGCATAGGCAGCAGCCTGGCCGTTGTATGGTTTTTGAATGCTGTACGACGGGTTCAATGAATAATCCGGGCCGTTGTATGGCGAAGTATAAGTTACACCGTAACCAAGCGGGTTATCGAACAACGAGTTACCGGTGCTGCCGCCGAAAGCAGTAATTGTGCTGAACGGAGCAGGGCCGATAGTTGCACTGGTAGCGTCAGAACGTACGGTTGAGAATGATGCACGTGCTTTTAAGAATGAAATGAATTGCGGCAATTCAACATAATCAGAGATCACGGTTGCTGCCGATACACTTGGATAGTAGTAAGTAGTTACGTTTTGGAATGCCGATGATTTATCGATACGGCCGGTGCTCGATAAGGTAGCATAGTGACCGAAAGATAAATCGACAGAGTAGTAACCGCTCAGGGTTCTCAAAGCCGAATTAAAGCTGGTAGCCTGGATTGGGTTTTTAGAGTTGCTGAATGCGTAAACTGTAGGTACGTTCAGGTAATCTGTAGATACCCAGCTTGAGTTATAGTTGAAGCTGCGCAAGTTACCGCCCACTAAACCTGAAATGTTCAGAAATTTCTTAACGGTGTAATCGAAGTTCAGTTTTAACTCGGTGTTGTTTTCAAACAAGTCGCGGCGATCTTCGCGGTAGTCGCCCTGGTTACCTTCACGACCATAAGGGTGAGCCGAATAAGGCATATCCTCGGTGTGCAGCAGGTTGTAAGTATCTAATTGCGATTTTAAGTTAACGTTCAGGTGGTTATCAATTTTGAAGTTACCTGATACATAACCGTAAGTATCGTTTTTGTAGTGACCACGGGTCCAGATCTCGGTAAGGAACCATGGGTTGTGATAGCGGGTGTACTCGGCGAATACCGACTGTACGTTGGTTTTACCTGGCTGCCAGATACCTTTAATATCCGGAGCATTTACGTTCCAGTCGGCACCGGTCCAGATAGCAAGGTTGTAGATGATACTGTTCGGGCCGTATTGAACGTCCGGATAGTCGTCAGTGCTTTGACGGTTGAAGTTAACGCTTGCCTCGAATTTTAAACGCGGGCTTGGGTTAAATGAACCGTAGAAGTTTACGTTGGCAATATCCAGGTACTGGCCGGGGATATAGCTGTTTTGGTGCTGCTGCGAAACCGAGATCCTTGTAGTATAGGTATCGCCGTTTGCAGTTAAAGCAATGTCGTTGTTGGTTTGATAACCTGTGCGCAGGAAGTTGGCCAGGTTGTTGGCACCACGGGCAACCCATGGAGTACCTTGGCGAACGCCGTTAACCACAGGGCTGTCGTACTGAGGAATGAGCTGACCTGCGAAGTAAGGACCCCAAACGTCATAATCGCTATCCACGCCACCTGGTGCACCACCTTTACCATCAACGAAGGTATAGAAAGTGTTTTCACCCGGACCGAATGAATGCTGAACGCGGGGGAAGGCAACAAAGCCTTTATTAATAACGGTACTGCTGTTTATATCAACAGTTAAACCTTTTTTAGCGCTTGTGCCTTTTTTGGTGGTGATCAATATCGCACCGTTGGCAGCACGGTTACCGTAAAGCGCAGCAGCAGCAGGGCCTTTCAGTACGGTGTAGGTCTCGATATCATCAGGGCTCAGATCGAAGGTATCAGAGTTGATAGGCAAACCGTCAACTACGTACAGGGTAACGGTGTTACCGCGAATAGTTACGTTTGGTACGCCCAAAACCTCTGAAGTAGCACCTACCGATAAACCGGCAACTTTACCAATTAGGCCATTAACCGGGTTAGGGTCACGTGCGGTGGTCAGCTGGTCGCCGTTAACAGTTTGGATGGCATAACCAATGCGGCGGGTTTCCTTTTTTACACCCAGCGCCGTCACCACCACCTCGTTAAGCGTCTTGCTGTCATCCAGTAAGACTACGTCGTAGGTGGCCTGGTCGCCAACGGTAATGTCCTGCGGCAGGAAACCGAGGAATTTAAAGGTAAGCACGTCACCTTTTTGCACGGTGAACAGGAACCGGCCGTTAACGTCGGTCACGGTACCTTTCGACGTGCCTTTCAGTTGCACGCTTACGCCCGGAAGCGGCTGTTTTTTGTTATCGGTCACGGTACCACCGATCTTGATTTGCCCGAATACGAGTACCGGGGCCAGACAGAATAACATTACTGTTATTACGGTCCTGAGCTTGAAGTAAATCTGTTTCATCTGCAGTTTTTTAATAGTGATGGAGAGGTATTTTTCATGCAGCAATACTAAACTTTGTTTATTATTGGTAAACTAAATTAGTATTAAGCAATGCTTAACAAACCGTATCGGAATTGTTAAAAGGGGGGATTTGTATAACGAAAGTATTACGTGTTGCTTACAAATATTTAATATGGATAAGAGCTGTATTTGGATGATTTTGCAGGTAAGCAGGCGATATTTTTCATCTAAGAAACAGATTTAACATTACAGAAAACTTTAGCACCTGCAGGAATTCGGATATCGTGCCAAATTGAGTTATTGTTAAATTCAGCACATGGATTGCCAGGGCTTAATATATGCTAATATTAACGCCATATTAATAATATGCGGCAAGCCTTAATTATTCCTGTCGAGGTGGTTTAGAGCGAGGGTTTTCAGGTAGTCGATATTTTTTACGGGGATATCCATTTCCTTTGCTTTGTCATCCCAGTAGCGCAGCCGGATGATGAGTTCTGCATCGGGGTTGGCTTCAAAGTCGGCAGCTTCTTCGGCGGTCATTCTGCCGCCCTGAAACTCGAGGGTGCCCTTGCTGGCTTCCGATAATTTGCTGTAATATTCGGGATACTTATAAGTAAGGTATCGTTTGGCTAAAACATGGCCCTGAACAAGGGCAGCCACCCTTTTCGAAAAACCGCGCGCCAGCAAATAATCCGCACCCAATTTTTCATGATCTACATTGCCCATGCCGTCCATGCTTTCGGCTTCGCCATCCTCAGCACAAAGGTGACCGATATCATGAAAAAATGCGGCCAGCACTACCTCGTCATCATAACCCTCCTCCTCGGCCAGCGTAGCCGCCTGCGACATGTGCTCCAGTTGGGAAACCGGCTCACCTATGTAATCCTCGTCGCCAAATTTTTCATAAAGGGCGAATACTTCGTTAACAATCGCTTCGTGATTACCGGCAGTAGTTTTCATGGGGGAAATTTTAAGCAAATTAAACGAATGGATGTTAGCAGAGTATTAAGCGGGAGATTTATTTTTTCAGAGACGGGTTGTGATTCCAAATTCGGCAAAAGAGACGCGAAGCATCGCGTCTCTACAATACCTCACCGCAATCATTTCCCTGCACAGAAAAAATCGTAAACGTAGAGACGCGATGCATCGCGTCTCCCGGAGGACATTTTACAAATATGCAACAGCGCTAATGCACCGGCGTTCATATCCCGCGGCGAGGACTCACCCCGACATTGCTGCGCTGGACCGATGAGTCCTCGCCGAGCGGCGCAACACATTTCCACCAACCCAATCCTGCCACTCCCCACTGCCACTACCACCTCTCTACAAAAGCCCCCTCTTTAACTTTTCTTAACAAAAAAGTTATTTTGAGGCACTTGCATTATTAGTTACTTTGCGTTTTTAAACCTTAAGCCATTAATGGAAGAAGATATCATTATCCAGATCAGTAACCGTATTAAGGAAAGAAGACGCGAAAAGAACATCACGGTACAGGAACTCGCCATCAGGGCCAACGTTAGTAAAGGTTTAATATCGCAGATAGAGAACAGCCGCACCATCCCCTCTTTAATGGTGCTGATAGATATTATCAAAGCGCTTGAAATTGACCTGAACGAATTTTTTAAAGACATCCGCTCGAAGAGCGATTCACAGGTGATCCTTATTAAACGCAAAGCAGACTACGAACATTTTGAAAAGGAACATGCTTCCGGTTTTCATTACCAGCGCATTTTTACACAATCGATAAATCCGGGTACCATCGATATCAATATACTGGAGCTCGATCCGGATGCTGCCCGTCCGCTGGTAGAAACCGATGCCTTTGAATATAAGTACATCTTATCGGGCGAAATCGAATATCAGTTTAACGACGATAAGTACGTCCTCAACCAGGGCGATTCGATGCTGTTCGACGGTCGCATCCCTCATACCCCGCGGAATATGGGTGATACTACAGCCAGCATGCTGGTGATCTATTTTTTTGAAGGGAAGTAGTTGGATATGGTGAGTAGTTGGATTAAGTTGATTAAGTGAGTGGTTGACTGAGTAGACCGACTTAGCCTGTGGTAATCGATATTAAAGATATATAATAATCTAATCCAACTCAATCAACTACTCACCTAATCCAACCCAATCAACTCATTAACCAAATCTTAACGTTAACTTAGTTTGATATTAATAAACTTAGTTTAGTATTGCTCAACAATCACTATACAATCATGTCTATTAAATTAGTAGTATTCGACATAGCCGGAACAACGGTTAAAGACGATCACGACGTTAGCAAAGCCTTCCAGGCAGCCTTACACAAATGGGGCTATGAAGTCCCCCTCGATTTGATCAACCCACTCATGGGCTACGAAAAAAATCAGGCCATTAAACAGATCCTCCGCCTGCACGAACATAACGATGCCAAAATAACTTCCGAACTGGTGGGCAAGATCCACAAGGAGTTTGTTTCCCAGATGATAGAACACTATAAAACCGCGCCCGGCATCGAGCCGCTGCCAAATGTGGAAGAAACCTTTGCCAAACTGCATGAGCTGGGCGTAAAGGTGGGTATCAACACCGGTTTTTCTAAAGATATTGCCGATACCATTGTGAACCGCCTGCAGTGGGTTGAAAAAGGACTGGTAGATCATGTGATCGGTTCTGATGAGGTTGAGCTTGGCCGCCCGCACCCGTACATGGTTGAGAAAGCCATGGCCGACCTGGGCATTGAAAAACCACGCGAGGTAGCCAAAGTTGGTGACACCGAGGTTGATATGCGTGAAGGCCAGAACGCGGGCTGCAAATATGTTATCGGGGTTACCACCGGCATTTTTACCCGCCACGAACTGGACGCTTATAAACCTACCCATATTATTGACGATATTGCGCAGGTAGTCGACATTATCAGCAAATAAATTATGACATTGATGGATAGCCTGCGGGCAAAGGTTGCCAAATGGCCTTATGGCCTGATTGCCGTTCTGGCGGCAATTGCTGCTTTCGGCACATACACGTCCATGTATTCATTCCGGAAAGGCTTTGCTGCTGGCACTTTTGCCGGCGAGCAGTATTTCCATATCGATTATAAAGTTTGGCTGGTTATTGCGCAGGTAGTGGGCTACACGCTGAGCAAATTTTACGGCATCAAATTTATTGCCGAGCTGAAATCCAACCAGCGTGCTAAAAGCATCTTCTTACTGATAGGCATTGCGTGGGCGGCTTTATTGTTATTTGCCATCGTTCCGGCTCCGTATAACATAGTCTGCATGTTCATTAACGGCTTTCCGCTGGGGATGATCTGGGGACTGGTGTTCAGCTACCTGGAAGGCCGTAAAACTACCGAGTTTATGGCCGCCGTACTTTCCATCAGCCTTATTTTTGCGTCGGGCTTTGTAAAAACCATCGCCCGCGGCGTAATGGGATCGTTCCACATCAGCGAATACGTGATGCCTTTTGTTACCGGTGCGTTGTTTGTGGTGCCGCTGGTATTCCTTGTTTTTTGCCTGGAACTGATGCCGCCGCCAACCGCCGAAGACATTAAGCTGCG
>DATCQV010000194.1:0-12383 GCA_036569325.1 Mucilaginibacter sp.
TTATGAATGGTAAACGCCTTTCGCCCCGAATAAGCCGTGATCACCTTTGCAGCGCGACCCGTTGGCGCAAGCAATACCGATTTAAAGTTATAGCTGCGCAGGGCCTTGGTGAGCGCGCCGAGGATAGTGGTTTTACCCGTACCCGCATATCCTTTTAAAATAAAACACTCGTCGCCATCATCAGCCAGCAGGAACTGATGAAGCTTGTCGAACAGTTCTAACTGCTGTTGCGTGGCTTCATGAGGAAATGCTTTGCGGATGGCTTCAGACATATTTAATTTAAACTTTTTTGAACGATAAATTTAAGGATTATCAGGCATAGTTACCGGCATGCCTGCCGGTATTAAACTATTGGTCAATGGCGGCCTGCTTTTTAAGGAAAACGAAACATTAGCTATCCCCATCCGTAAAAAGACCGAGGCACCTATTAGTGCTTGTGTCCAAAGCTTTTACATGAAAAAAATATATCTGGAATTTTTAAGAGGCATCTCTACGGTTTTCATCATCGGGTGGCACATGGCCTTCCTTGCTCCTACCGGTCACGTTACTCATTTAACCGCTTATTGGGGTACCGATGCGCTCATCATGTTCTTCATGCTGTCGGGACTGGTGATCAACCTTTCAGAAAGTAAGCGGCCTAAAACCGTAAAAGAGTTCACCATTAACCGCCTTGTGCGCATCTACCCGCAATTTATTATGGGTATGCTGCTGGCGTTTATTGCCTTATGGATCACACACACTGCCATACCATCCACCAAAGACATTATTGGTAATTTCCTGATGGTGAGTACCATGAAAGATTATATGGGCTATATTGCTACCAGCATTCAGAGCAACCTGCCTGTATGGTCGCTATCGTTCGAAATGGCGTTTTACCTTATGTTCGCCTTAACCATCGGTAAAAATCAACAACGGACTGTCAGAATCTGGTTCGCGCTGACGCTGATCGCTATCGCGGTTTTCTTTTTAAGAACCAATATCGATCCCATAACTCACGTGGTGGCGCTGTTTGCATTTTCGTCGGTGTGGATAGTGGGCTATTACATTTATCAATACCGCCATTATTTCTACGCACGGAAATATGCAGTGTTGTTCAGCCTCGGCATACTTCCTTTAATTTCAAGGATGCAGTTCTCGGCTAATTTTTACGATCCGCTGAAGTACTTTATCTTCTCTATTTTTGCCATACCGTTCTTTAGTTTTTGCCTGCAGGAGCCGCCGCGCGGTAAGGAAATAAAGCTGAAATACCTTGTACCGTTACATCTTCTTATAGTGATAGGTGCACTTATTTTCCCCTACATGCCGTTTAAAAATACCATTGTTTATAGCACGCTGCCTTATGTTTACATGGCCGCAGGTTACCTCATCCACCTGTTTAAATTAAAAGAGCGCGTTATCACGCTGATGACCGTTTTAGGCAAGGTGCTGGGCAAATATTCTTACTCGCTGTATATCAGCCATTACACGGTGTTATTTGTATTTTCAAAACTGCTTCACAATGTGCCTTTGTATTGCATCGTTAGTATTCCGCCCATTATATTCTTTGCCTACGCGCTTGAATCATGGCTGCAGCCTGCGGTTACCCGGCTGTTCAGTAAAAAGGAACAGCAACAGATGCATTTGCAGCCTGCCGGTTTCCCCGAGATGAAAATTAATCATTCGCATTGATTCAAGTCTATAGTACTGAGTCGGGAAGTCTTGAGTAAAGAATTGAAAAACTTGGACTCGGCACTCAATACTTTGAATTAAAGACTTCAAAAAAACCTTAGCTTTGGCGACATTTACATTCACAAAAGCTATCCGTTTTGAAAAACACCGCACTGAAATTACTCATCATCGCTCTTTTTGCTTTTCTGGGAAGCACCCGGAGCACCGCAGGCGTTATCTACAGAAATAACGATACTACGTTAAAACAGCTTGATACCGCCAAGTATGACTCGCTCATGCGTAAACTGGCTAACGGCGATAAAATCGGTAAATGGCCTGTTAAAAGCAAAGTTTATCCGCTACCCGGCGCTATCCTGCCATTTAATCGCATCGTTGCATATTATGGTAACATGTATTCTAAAAACATGGGGGTTTTGGGCCAGTATCCGCCTAAAATAATGCTCAAAAAATTGCAGGATGAGGTAAAGGCCTGGCAAAAAGCCGATACTACCATACCCGTAAAGCCCGCGCTGCACTATATCTGCGTAACCGCCCAGGCGTATGCGGGTAAAAATGGTTTTCACAGTTTGCGCATGCCATTTAAACAGATCGATAGTGTGCTGCACATGGCGCAATCTATCGATGCGCTGGTATTCCTCGATCTGCAGGTTGGATCGAGTACCGTGCAAAACGAGGTGCCGCTACTTGAAAAATATCTGAAAATGCCAAACGTGCACCTAGGCATCGACCCGGAATTTTCGATGAAAGATGGCAGCATTCCCGGCAAAAAAATAGGCACCTATGATGCGGCCGATATTAACTACACGTCTCAGTACCTGGCCTCGCTGGTCAAAAAATATAACCTGCCGCCAAAAATTCTCATCGTGCATCGCTTTACCAAAAAGATGGTAACCAACTATAAAGAAATTAAGCTACGGCCGGAGGTGCAGATGGTAATGGATATGGATGGCTGGGGCGGCCCCGACTTGAAAAAGGGCACCTATCATTATTTTATAGAGGGCGAGCCGGTGCAGTTCACCGGGTTTAAGCTGTTTTACAAAAACGACATTCAGAAAGAACCGCACCGGTTGCTTACCATGAAAGAGGTGCTGCAGTTAAAGCCTGCTCCCGTTTATATACAGTATCAGTAATGGTGAGTGGTGCCCCGCCCGCAGCCTCGTCTTTGCGGGGAACGAAGCAATGGCGCGACGTTTTTTTTTAATACGAAAGGCGAAAAGTGTATCCCACCTCTCGCCTTTTACCTTTATCCTTTCACCTCAAAGTCAGGCCTTGCCCATTGCTTCCTGCTCCTTTAAAGCCGCAATATTGTTTTGGCTGTTGAACTGCTCGGTTTGAGTGGCAAAATATTCCAATATAGCGGCAATGGTATCAAGGTTGTCTGATACGCGCTGGTGCATATCGGGCAGGTCTTTTTCCAGGCGTTTATCGCCCAGGTCTATATTATCGACCTCTATTTTTGATATCTTTTGTATGATGGCCTGCTGACTATTTTTCAAATCTTCCAACTCATGGACAATCTTTTCCATCAGTCCGAATTTCTTTAACTTATCCATAGTGATGTGTTTTTGTTTATGTATAAAGAACCCCGAAAAGCGCCGATTGTTTAAAAATTTGGATTTATCATTTATAACTAATAATTTAGTTATATGAAAAGCATCCTACTGTTTATCCTGTTTATTTGTTCCTTTTTGATTGTTTCGGCGCAGGAAAGCCATAAGATCGACGATGGTTTGCTGATGGAATACCTGCAGGGACAACGCTACAACGAAGCGGCCGATTACCTGAAAAAATCATTCCCCGAACCTGTCAGCGATGTTAAAGTTTTAACACGCCTGGCATATATATCGCAGCTGGCCAACCGGCTGCCCGATGCAGAAGCCTATTATCAACGCGCATATAACATTGATACCACCAGTACCGGCATCCTGTTCAGTATGGCAGGAATAAACCTGAGACGCGGTAATAATACCAGGGCGGAGAAATATTATTTACAGATAATTGCACGCGACACCACGAACGCGGCGGTTTACACGCATTTAGGCAGCATTGCCGAAGGCCGTAACGATACCTTAAACGCAATTAATTATTACGATAAGGCCAACCGGCTCCAGCCTAACGATGCCGATATTGCCAGCCAGCTCGGCGACTACTACACCTCGTTAAAACAATATGATGATGCGCTGCGTGTGTTGAACAAAGCTGCCGAAAGCGATCCCGAAAATGTTACGATACAGTTTAGCATGATGAAACTGGCCTATAGCCAGAAAAAGTGGAAAGAAACGGTTGACGCCTGCTATAAGCTAATGCAAAATGGATTAATTAACGGACAGATCTACAATAAGTTAGGCATAGCTTATTTTAATTTAAAGGACTATGCCTGCGGTGCAGAAACATTTGCCAGTTTGAAAGGCATAGAGCAAACGGAATACACTTTTTATTATACTGCGCTTTGTTATAAGGGTTTGAAGGATGACGAGAAGGCTATTTACTTTTTGAACCAGGCGTTATTTCAGGCTATATCTCCGAATGTTGCTACCTATTACGGCGAGATAGCCGACAGCGATATTAAGCTGAATCGTAACAAAAAAGCGGTCTTCGCTTATCAGAAAGCACTGCAGTTCGCCGAAAGCCCGACACTTTACTATTTGCTGGCCGACCTGTACGACAAAAAGCTGAAAGACAAGAAAAACGCGCTGCTTTATTACAAGAAGTACCTTGCGGCAAAGCTTTCGACCAAACAGCAAACTTATGTAGCATATATAAAAAGCCGGGTAGCCGAACTTAAAAATTAGCGCTGCATTAAACGGGCAACGTATTTCCCAATGATATCGAACTCGAGGTTTACAGCAGCTCCCACCCTTACCTGCTGTAAATTGGTATGTTCGAAAGTATAAGGAATAATGGCAACCGAAAAGCTGTTGTTATGTGAATTAACCACAGTTAAGCTGATGCCGTTTACACAAATAGAACCTTTTTCAACGGTTACATTGCCTGGTGCTGTATCGTACTCAAAAGTGTACTCCCAGCTTCCGTCCAGTTCCTTAAAGGCAATGCATTTCGCGGTTTGGTCTACGTGCCCCTGAACGATGTGGCCATCCAGGCGGGCATTCATTTGCATGCAGCGCTCCAGGTTTACCAGGTCGCCAACTTTAAGCTCACCAATATTGGTTTTGTTCAGCGTTTCCTCAATGGCGGTAACGGTATGTTTGCCATCGGCCAAAGCGATCACCGTTAAACAAACGCCGTTGTGCGCAACAGACTGATCGATCTTTAATTCGGCAGCAACAGCCGATTCAACCGTAATATGCAGGTTTCCCTGGTCATGAACAAGACCGGTAACCGTACCTAAAGTTTCTATAATTCCTGTAAACATAAAGCCAAAGCCTCTCCCCGCTGAAGGGGAATTTTTGAAAAGCAAATGTAGTTAAATAAGGTTTTGCGTTTGTCAGCCCAGTATGATATTCCCTCGCAATAATCGCTTCCTTTCGGCGCTGTGGCCTTTATTTGAAATTCGTGCTCAACTCCAATTTCTTATTCCGCAGGTCAATACCGCCTTCAATAACCGATTTAAGGTTAGCCATATAGAACGTCCATCCCAACTGGCATTGAACATAAAGGCTTTTTGAAAGATCTTCTACAGGGGGAATATGATCCTGGGCCAGTTCAACTATTGATACTCCGTTACGGCTGTAAATGGAAATTGTGACGATGCTTCCGCCGGAAAAAGTGAAGCGGATGGTATCGGTGCCGTTGGCTTCAAGGATCTGGCCTTTTTCCATAGTGCTGTCGTCCCAGCCGTGCCACAGCCATTCGTAAGTATCTTCGGTTGCAATAAACTCATCAGGCTCACGCTCCCGGCCCGGAACTGTATAGAAATTGGCTTTGCGCAGAAACCATTTTTCGAGTCCTGCACCGGTAGCCCAGGCTTCATAAAGGCTGCGAACGTCAGTGTTGTAATCGCCGGTTACCTTAAAGTTGTTATATTTATTTTCGGTCATGGAGGTTCAGTTTCAACCCAAATTTAAACATAAAACTTACTCCGTTTGTTAACTTGCGGATAAATCTTACAAAATGCCAAACCAAAGCGCCGGAATACTACTTTACCGCAAAATCAATGATGTTCTTCAAGTATTTCTTGTGCATCCGGGCGGGCCGTTCTTTAAAAACAAAGACGCCGGGGCATGGTCTATTCCCAAAGGCGAGTTTGCGGATGATGAAGAGCCGCTGGCCGCTGCCAAACGTGAGTTTGAGGAAGAAACCGGGCAGGCTATTAACGGCGAATTTATTCCGCTTAAGCCTGTTCGTTTGAACAGCGGCAAAAGAGTTCATGCCTGGGCCGTTGAAGGTGATATCGACCATGAAATTATCGCAAGTAATTTGTTTGAGATAGAATGGCCGCCCAGATCAGGGCGGATGCAGTCATTCCCTGAGATTGACCGGGCTTCGTGGTTTGGAGTTGAGGAAGCAAAGGTGAAGATCAACGCAGCACAGGCGGGGTTTGTTGAGGAGTTGGCTGAAACTCTTTAACTCTATTTGTCATTCTGAGCAGTGAAATCCGGGGGCTCTGAAGGTGAAATGAAAAAAAGATGGGTGTCCATGCTGAGGCACAAGCTTGCACTGAGGTTCTGTAAGTGAAGCATGAGCGCAAGGCTTGTACGCCATGCTTAGCGCGCGGGCATCGGCCATTGCGCACGTCGCCCTTCGACAAGCTCAGGATGACACCCACCTGCACGTTCAATTTAACTTGTCATGGATAGGTACAAGCCTGCGCTGAGGTTCTCGAAGTGAAGCATGAGCGCCGGGCTTGTACGCCGTGCTCAGCGCGCGGAGATTGGCCATTGCGCATGTCGCCCTTCGACAAGCTCAGGGTGACACCCACCTGCACGTTCAATTTAACTTGTCATGGGTAGGTACAAGCTTGCGCTGAGGTTCTCGAAGTGAAGCATGAGCGCCGGGCTTGTACGCCGTGCTTAGCGTGCGGAGATTGGCCATTGCGCACGTCGCCCTTCGACAAGCTCAGGATGACATCCAACGCTGTTTGTTACTTACGAAACCCTCCTGTTCCTTACCCAATTCGATACTTCACCATCAGCTACCTCTGCAATTTTAACCTGTTGCTCGCCTAAAAGCTTCTCCATAACCAAAGCAGCTATCAGCGCTTCGTCTTTATTATAGTTTTGCAGGCTGCCAGGTGTAAAATATTTTTTAACGAAATGGGTATCGAAATTGCCCGATGTGAACGCCTCGTGCTGCATCACAAATTTACCGAAGCCAAGCGTAGTAGTAATGCCTGTAATTTGGTATTCATCGATAGCGCGGATCATACGGTCGATGGCCTCGGCGCGGTCTTTCCCATAGGTTACCAGTTTGGCAATCATCGGGTCGTAATAGATCGGGATCTCCATGCCCTGTTCAAAACCATCATCTACCCTAACGCCGGGGCCTTTGGGGGTAATATAGGTTTCAAGCGTACCGATATCTGGTAAAAAGTTATTATCCGGGTCTTCCGCATAAACACGCAGCTCTATAGCGTGGCCGTTAATTTCAAGGTCTTCCTGTTTAAAGCTGATGGCCTCTCCCCTTGCAATTTTTATCTGTTCTTTTACCAGGTCGACCCCGCTGATCAATTCGGTAACGGGGTGTTCCACCTGCAGGCGGGTGTTCATTTCGAGGAAGTAAAAGTTGAGATTTTCGTCCATGATGAACTCCACTGTACCGGCGCCGGTATAATTTACCGAACGGGCTACATCAACTGCGCATTTACCCATTTGTGCGCGTAATTCAGGAGTTAATATGGATGACGGCGCCTCTTCCACTACCTTTTGATGACGGCGCTGCACAGAGCAGTCGCGTTCAAAAAGGTGCAGAATATTGCCATGAGTATCACCTAAAACCTGGATCTCGACATGCCGTGGCGACGAAACATACCGCTCTATAAACACCGAACCATCACCAAAAGCAGATGTAGCTTCAGATACGGCGAGCTGCATTTGTTCGTCAAAATCGGCCACAGTATCTACAATGCGCATACCCTTGCCCCCGCCGCCTGCGGCGGCTTTTATTAATATAGGAAAGCCAACTTCTACCGCACGGGCCTTTGCTTCGGCAACATCGGTAATGGCCTCTTCGGTGCCAGGCACCATGGGGATGTTATATTTCAGTGCCGCCGCCTTTGCCGATAGCTTATTACCCATTACATCCATAGCCTCCGGCGAAGGGCCTATCAATATCAGTCCGGCTTCACGCACCTGGCGGGCAAATGCCGCGTTCTCGCTTAAAAAGCCATAACCGGGATGGATGGCTTCGGCACCGGTTTGTTTGCAGGCCGTTATGATCTTCTCCCCTACAAGGTACGACTGATTGGATGGTGCCGGGCCAATATGCACGGCTTCATCTGCATAACGCACATGCAGCGCGTTACGATCGGCGTCAGAATATACGGCTACGGTTTTTATACCCATTTCGCGCGCCGAACGCATCACTCTTAAAGCTATTTCGCCGCGGTTGGCTACCAGAATTTTTTGCATAGATGAGTTCAAAGTTATAATATTTGGCGAAAAAACAACCGCCCCCCCCAAATTTGCGAATGCCGAAAAGCCTTAAATAACACTCCTGGGGCTACGTCATGATCTTTGTTAGAAAATTTGATCAAAAATGTAATTATTGCGAAACTTTAAAACTGTGAGTTACGTAAAAACGGCAAAGATAAAATAACAGGAAAACCTCGCGTAACATGAAATTATTAATCCCCTTTGTAGAAACCTTGATGATCCTTGGCGCCATTCTTTGCATTGGCGTATTGTTCTTCGGTTATTTAAAACATCTCAAGAAAACCCGTTACCCTAACTGGAAATTTCCTGATTATATCAGCGTAGGTTATGCTGAATATCTATATAACAAATACATCAAAAGAAGCACTAAATAAGGCAATGCCGCTGCATAAAGCATGCCGGATTTTGAGGCCGACTTATATATTCTGCTTAAAGTAGTATCTTTAAAATAAAACTGCCTCCGCGGGCAAATAAACTTTGGGGGCTTCTCTGTTTAATGGCATCGTTTGCGCTCTTCCGCTTAAACATTCAGCAATACCAATCTCATAAAACAAAACACCCCTTAGCTGTATGCTAAAGGGTGCCCTTAATTTTATTGTTTCGGAGCGCCGCCCGGAGGAGGACCACCCGGACCTTTTCTTTCAGGAAGCTTAGTTTCAGGATGCGAATCGCCGCGGTGGCAGGTATAGCAGTTAACACCGCTGGCCATCACCATTCCTAACGAATCCTTTTTAGCATCGAAATATTTCTGGTTGATCTTGTTCATCATTTTGAACATTTCGCGCGCCATTTTCTTCTCAGGCTTGGCATCGCTTGCAAAGTCCATTTTCTTTTCGGCTTCATTGCGTGCATGGCAAAAATCGCAATGAACGTTTAATGAGTTCGACCAATCGTGCATTATCTTGCCCAATTGCTCGTGGGTAAGATTTTTTGGAAGCACCTTTAAGTTCTTATATCCCGGGTCGTCCTGGGGTTTCATTGAAGTAAGCGCTACTACCGTCACTATCGACGATAAACAAAGCGTCACCAAAAGTTTTTTGTTGATCAGCATATTGTCATGGTTAAGTCATCTAAGTTAAATTTTAAATTTCAATGTTACAACGGTTAATACTAATTTAATTGTTAACAGTTAAAATTTACTGTTTAACCCAGGTATTGTCCTTATCGTTAGCGTCCATAAATATGCCGCCGTCCAGCGTGATCGATTTAACTTCCTTTGTTGTCTTTATTTTGAGGGAGATCTGCTTTTGATCATCCTGCCAAACTATCGGGGTTTGGTGGAAGCTTTCGGTGGTTCCATCGGCATAAGTAGCGATCACATCGAACGGAACTGCAAAGCCACCGATGTTTTTGATATCCAACGTATAGCTTTTACCTGATTGGGTAGCCTTTTCAAGCGCAAGGTCGATATAGCCCGGTGTAAAGAACCAGTTATTGAAGAACCAGTTCAGATTTTTGCCGCTACCCTGGATCATCGAATTAAAATAATCCCATGGAATCGGGTGTTTGCCATGCCAGTTATCCATGTAGGTATGCAACGCCTTTTTAAATAGTTTATCGCCAAGCATATCCTTCAATGCAAGGTAACTTAATGATGGCTTACCATAAGCATTATTGCCTGCGCCGAAAGTAACATCGGGCGAAGGTGTTATAATTGGCTGCTCTTTTGCGTGCGGCCCGTGCGACCAGCGGATCACGCGGAACTTTTTATAGAAATCGTCAGCCGCGGCTTTTCCTTTTTCTTCAGTGCCGATGAGTAGTTCGAACGTGGTTGCCCAGCCTTCGTCCATAAAGGCATAGCGGCTTTCGTTAGTGCCCATGTAAAAGGGCATATAGGTGTGCGCTATTTCGTGGTCCTGCACCAGTTGGGCGAAACCAAGATCTTTCTCATGGCTGTCGTTCACCATCATCGGGTATTCCATATCGGCATAGCCCTGGAATGAGGTTGTTTTAGGGAACGGATACGGAACGCCCGGCCAGTTGTGCGAAAACCAGTCTAACGAATGGCGGGCGAATTGTACATAATGATGGAAATCGTTCGATGAATCAGGGAACGCTGCCTGAACTGCTGTACGGCGGTGTTTGGCATCATCTACTAAAACGCTGGCGGCGTCCCAGTTATAATGATCGCTGATACCAACGGCCACGTCTGATATATCCTCGGCTTTCCATGTCCAGGTGTTCGTGGCGTTCTGAGCAGTGATGTTTTTAGCTGCCAGATCAGCTGCAGTAGCAATGTGAATGGTCGAATCACCGGTCATGGATTGCTCCAGTTTCTTTGCGGCTGCCGGCTGTAATACCTGTCCAGGATTTTGCAAAGTACCGGTTGCCCAAACGATGAAATTCTTAGGAACAGTTACGTTAAGTGTATAGTTGTTAAAGTCGTTATAAAACTCCAAACCGCCGGTATGAGGCTGCGTATCCCAGCCTTTATAATCGTCATATACCGATACGCGGGGATAAAAATACGCCAGGAAGAAACTGGTAGAATCGATCACACCTTCCCTGCCCCGGCCTTTCGACAATTCATAATGCCATGCGATATCCAGCCGCACCGAATCATGGGGATTAACGGGCGACTTCAGATCGAGCATATAATTTGTGGTGAGCGCCTTGCTGTTATCCCAGTCGGCTTTGGCGCCGTTGACCTTCAGTTCATCGACCTGGATCGTAGCCGGATCGGCGGTGTTGCGGGCATTATGAAAGTTCATGATCAGCTTCATGTTGAGGCTGTGCAGCACATCCGGACTATTATTAAAATAGGTGATATGCTCGATACCTTTAATGGTTCTGGCCGGCGGCGCGGCGGTGATAGAGATATTGTAATGACCGCGGTTTTGCCAGTAATTTTTACCGGGCTTGCCATCCAATGAGCGGGTGCCCTTGCTGTAGGCCTGGGCCACTTCGGGCGGCATGGTTAATGTTTGCGCAGATGCGCCCAACACCATCCCCCCGAGAACGAGGGAGAAAATAATTGATTTGATCATGAGGTTAGTTACGTTTTTGTAAAAGTAATAATGGTAATCAAATTTATTGATATCCGCTTTGCAATTGAAGTAACGTAACAATTATGTTGCTGAAGGGCATCTTGCTGCGGCGTTAGCATTTGCCTACATTTTAAAAAGGCTGTCATGGGTAGCTGCAATGCGGTAACCCCTATGGGGCGATAAAAATTGGGGCATGCTGAGTTATAAAACCCGGGGCCTCTGAAGGTGAAATGACAAAAAATGGGTGTCATGCTGAGGTACTAGCTTGCACTGAGGTTCTCGAAGTGAAGCGTGAGCGCCGGGCTTGTACACCATGCTTAGCGCGCGGACATTGGCCATTGCGCACGTCGCCCTTCGACAAGCTCAGGGTGACATGCCCTCCGACAAGCTCAGGGTGACATGCCCTTCGACAAGCTCAGGGTGACATGCCCTCCGACAAGCCCAGGGTGACATGCCCTTCGACAAGCTCAGGGTGACATGCCCTTCGACAAGCTCAGGGTGACATGCCCTTCGACAAGCTCAGGGTGACAGACCCTTCGACAAGCTCAGGGTGACAGGCCCTCCGACAAGCTCAGCGTGACAGGCCCTTTTATTATGCAGCGAAAAAGGGTTGTCATGCCCGGAGGTTTTCGAAGCATGAGCGCGGGGCCTATACGCTATGCATGAACGCAGGACATCTGCCTAATTAAAAATAAATTTGCTTTATTACGAACTATTCGTAGATTTACGAAATAATCGTAATATTAAATTTAAATGAGACTATTATGAAACCAAAACGAAAACCAGGATCAGCCTTGAACCGCCGGGCGCTGCTGATTCCTTTGCTCATGGCCGGACCTGGCCTTATGTCTTTAAAGGCCGCTGTGCCTGATCTGCCCAAACAGCTTTCCCTTAAAGCCGATACCGACAAAACCAAAAGCATGAACAACGCGCTCTTTATAGAAGCGGATAGCGGCACCACGCATACCGATATTTTGTGGGACTATAAAAGCGCCGACTGGCACGAAGGAATACAGCGGGATTCATTAAACTATGTGATCAATGGAAAAAAGGCGACCAAAGCTGAGTTTTCCAAACTGAATGCAAATGATATCGAGGCGCTGCACCTGATCAGCCCGGAAAACGCCGCAGTCTTGTCGCAAAAATTCGGCAATAAATACAATGTGCTGTTTGTAAC
>DATCQV010000195.1:0-25054 GCA_036569325.1 Mucilaginibacter sp.
GCATAGCATATTTAAAAATATCGTTCCCACTGGCTTGCCTTGGATCTCCTTATATTGGCTTTTCGCTGTGATCTGCCTTTTTATGTTCGTGATCATGCTGCTGTCCAAATTTCCCAAAGTTGAATTAGCGAGCGATGAAAAAGCCGGTCCCTGGAAAACCCACGTACAGCTTTTCAAAAGACCGATTGTTATTCTTTATTTCATTGCCTTATTCTGCTATGTCGGTTCAGAACAAGGTGTATCTTACTGGATGTCTGAATTCCTAAAACGCTATCATCATTATGACCCGCAGGTAGAGGGCGCAAATGCAGTAGCCTGGTTCTGGGGATTAATGACCGCCGGAGGCGTCCTCGGCTTGTTCCTGTTAAAGCTGATGGACAGCCGTAAACTATTAGTTGCCTTCACTATTGCAGCGCTTATTGCTTTATCATTTGCCTTTTTTGGCGATGCCAAGACTTCACTTTACTCCTTCTCTATCGTCGGTTTCTTTATGTCGGTGATGTATCCTATTATATTCTCGCTTGCATTAAGTTCTATCGATGAGCATCACGGCTCGTTTGCGGGTATATTGGTTACCGGTATCATAGGCGGCGCGGTTGTTCAGTTGCTGATAGGTGGTTTAGGAAACTTATTTGGACTCAACCACGGCATGTTCTTCCTGTATCTCACCTTTGGTTACATCCTTTGTATTGGCTTCTGGGCCAAACCGCTTGTTACCAATAAAACCATATTCGACAAAAAAGACTAATTCCTAAATGAACAACGCAAAAGTTATAGGCATCGATCTGGGTGCCACCAATATCCGCGGCGCAGTTGTAAGCGGCGATTCCATTTCAGAGATCATTTCCCGGAGGATCAACACCAAAGGCACCGAAGAGCAGGTTTTGGAAGATGTTTATTTTATTGCAGATCAACTCATTGACAAAGATGTAAAAGCTATTGGAATCGGCGTACCCAGCGTGGTAGATGTGGAGCAAGGCATTGTTTATGATGTGGTACATATCCCCTCGTGGAAGGAAGTTCACCTAAAGCAATTGTTGGAAGAACGCTACAAGATTACAGCCTTTGTAAATAACGATGCCAATTGCTTTGCCCTCGGCGAGTTTTACTTTGGTAAAGGAAAGGGCGCCAAAAATATGATCGGCCTTACCTTAGGCACCGGCCTTGGCGCGGGTGTGATCATTAATAATCAATTATATGCCGGCCCCAATTGCGGCGCAGGTGAGTTTGGCTGTGTGGATTACCTCGATAATAATTATGAGTTCTATTGCAGCGGTTCCTTCTTCAATAATGTTTATGGATTGAACGGCGAGGAAGTCTTCAAAAACGCCCAAAAAGGCGATGAACAAGCCCTGAAACTTTACGCCGAAATGGGCACCCACCTCGGCAACGCCATCAAACTGGTGATGTACACTTATGATCCCTCACTCATTATTTTAGGCGGATCGGTACAGTTAGCATACGACTATTTTGAGAAAACCATGTGGCAGCGCATCCGCACACTGGTTTATCCCAAAAGCGTTGAGCGGTTACGAATAGAACGCTCCGAACTGGCAAACAGCGGGATACTGGGTGCGGCAGGGTTGTATTATGATGCGGTGTGACTTTCTCAAATTTGTCATTGCTGTAAGGAACGAAGCAATGACACATTAGTTTAAAACAAAAAAACTTACGAAGTTTTAAAAACTTCGTAAGTTTTCATAAGCATAAGCCTAATCTCTATCTCCAATTAACTAATGTCTATCAACGCGTATAGTTTGGTGCCTCTTTAGTTATCGTAATATCGTGCGGATGACTTTCTTTCATACCTGCCGCAGTAATTCTTACAAATTTGGCTTTTTGTAAGTCTTCTATTTTGGCCGCTCCGCAATAGTGCATACCTGCACGCAAACCGCCTACATATTGGTAAACCACCTCGGCAAGATTACCCTTAAAAGGTACACGACCAACTATACCTTCCGGAACCAGTTTGGTTACCACATCGGTTTCATCCTGGAAGTAACGGTCTTTCGAACCCTTGTCCATCGCATCTACCGAGCCCATGCCGCGATACGATTTGAATTTACGGCCTTCGTATATAATAGTTTCGCCCGGCGATTCTTCAACACCGGCAAACAATGAGCCCGCCATGATGGAGCTTGCACCGGCTGCAATAGCTTTTACAATATCGCCGGTTTGTTTGATACCACCATCGGCAATTACCGGAATATCTTTACCTTCCAGAGCCTTGGCGCACTCATAAACGGCAAACAACTGCGGTACGCCCACACCAGCCACAATACGGGTTGTACAAATAGAACCGGGACCAATACCCACTTTCACCGCATCTGCACCTGCTTCGGCAAGAGCTATCGCAGCCTCGCCGGTTGCTATGTTTCCGGCTATCACCTGTAGTTCGGGATAAAGCGCTTTAACATTCTTTACCATATCGATTACCCCTTTTGAATGTCCGTGCGCGGTATCAACAGTGATCACATCCACGCCTGCAGCAACCAGCGCCTTCACACGGTCGATGTTATCGGCAGCCACTCCAACAGCTGCACCAACACGCAAACGGCCAAACTCGTCTTTACAAGCCCTTGGGTAGTTTTTAAATTTCTGGATATCCTTAAAGGTGATCAAACCGCGCAAAACGCCATCCTGATCAACAACGGGAAGCTTTTCTATTTTATGATTTTGCAGGATCTCTTCCGCTTGCAATAGCGTTGTACCCTGTGGGGCGGTGATGAGGTTATGTTTTGTCATCACATCGCTTACCGGGCGGTCCATTTCCTTTTGGAAACGAAGGTCGCGGTTGGTAAGAATGCCTTTCAGTTTATTGTTTGCATCAACAATCGGGATGCCGCCTATGCGGTACTCGCCCATTATCTTCACTGCATCGGCAACCTTTGCGCCTTCGTGCAAAGTAACCGGGTCCTGGATCATACCGCTTTCCGAACGTTTTACTTTGCGCACCTGTTCAGCCTGCGCCTGGATGCTCATGTTCTTGTGCAGAATACCGATACCACCGGCCTGGGCTATAGCTATCGCCAGCGACGATTCAGTCACCGTATCCATCGCAGCCGACATGATCGGAATGTTCAGTCTGATCTTTTTTGTAAGCCAGGTGCTGGTGTCAACATCGCGTGGTAAAACTTCAGAATAAGCCGGGAGAAGTAAAACGTCGTCGTAAGTTAATCCTTCGGCGACAAATTTTTGGGGGTCTAATTGCATAGCAAATAATGTGTTTGGAGTTATTATTTGCCGGGCAAAGCTAATGAATTATTTCGGATTTCGGATGTGTGATTTCGGAATTATTGAAAAGGGCAGGAAATATGGCAATTTGATGATTTGAAAAATTGCCAATTTGAAAATTTGAAAATTAATCTTATTCATCTTCAAATTTTCAAATCAACGAATCTTCAAATCAATATTTCCCTACAATCACTTTATAGAACTGATCGAGATTTAAATACTGATTAGCCAACTCCTTCAACCTTTCTGCCGAGACTGTCTTAACCGTTTCAACATACCGGTCGTAATAATCATAACCCAGTCCCGAAAAATAAAGGTTCTTGAACTTATCGGCATGCGAGAACACATTCTCCAAACTACCCAGTAACGAACCCAGCATATAGTTGCGCACCAGCGATAGTTCGTCGTCCTCAATCAATTCAGTTTGCAGCAGGTTTACTTCTTTCTCAATTTCGGTTACGGCGGCTTTGCAAACGTCTGCGCCAACTTCCGTGGCAATAAATATTGCGCCCGAATGCTTCAGCGAACTCATGCCAGAGCCGATGCCATAGGTATAACCTTTATCCTCACGGATGTTAGCCATCAGCCTCGATCCGAAATATCCGCCCAAAACCGTGTTCAGCACCTGTAATGCCGGAAAATCAGGATGGGTACGATTGATTGATGGCGTCCCCATTCTTATAGCCGACTGTAACGCCTCGGGCTTTTCTATAAAATAAAAATGCTCACCGGCCGAGGCAATAGCAGGTTGAGTGGTATCTATTTTCACCCCGACGTTATCCCAATTACTACCGAAAGTATTGCTGATGAGGTTCATGATGCCGTGATCAATCTTTCCTGCAACAATAATGGTGCAATTGGATGGCTGATACATCTGTTTAAAATGTGCCTGCATATCTTCGCGGTGCAGAGTTTTAAATGTATCTGCATCGGCAGCCAAACCATACAGCGTATTGCCATAAATGGCTTTATTGAAAGCTCGGCGGGCCACAAAATCATTTTTACGCAGGTTTACCTGCAATTTCTGCTGCTGATTACGAATGTAGGTTTCCAGTTCCTTTTCCGGAAAAATGGAATCGGTAATCAGGTCGTACATTACCGGCAGCGTGTGCTGCAAATGCTTGTTCAGGCTATACAGCGTAACCACCGAATTATCGTAGCCATAATCAACCTGCAAAAAGGCACCGTAAAAATCTATCTTGTCGGCAATTTGCGACGCGGTCAGCTTATGGGTACCCTCGGTCAGCATGGTATTTACCGCCACGTTAAGCAGCGGTTTCTCCGGATCGAAGCGCTGGTTGCCAAATATCCATTCAATGCGCACCAGTTCTGCATCGCCTGAGTTAAAGCTGAATATATTCGAGCCATTGTCCAGCGGCAGGTGTTCTGGCCTTACCAGGTTTATATTATCTACGCCCCTGAATTCAGGAGCTTGTTTTCTGTCTATCGTCATTGGATCATTTTGTCATCGGTCATTTGTCATTGAATTTATGACGAACGGCCATTTTTCATTAGGCGGCTTTTTCGGCCAGGTAGATCAGCGTTGATGAATTATCTCTTCTGAAAAGCTCATTAGCCAGTGCTTTGATCTGCCCGGCGGTAACTTTCAGGTATTTGGCGGTCTCGTGGTTCAGCATATCGGCATCGCCCAGCAATTCAAACTGCGCCAGGTTCATCGCCTTATCCAGCAACGACATTTCCGAGAAGATCATTGTCGATTCCGTTTTATTCTGAACTTTAGTGAGTTCATCCGCCGGGATATCTTCTGTCTTTATCTTTTCCAGTTCTTCCCAAATCGCGGCCTCGGCTTGTTCAATGCTGATGTTCTCCAACGGCTTGCCTTCAAATACAAACATGCCTTTATCCAGGCTGCCTGTCATGTAAGCATGTACCTCGCTGAAGATCTGCTTATCTTTCACTAAACCACGGTAAAGGCGCGAAGAATTTCCTCTCGACAAAATATCCGACAGTAATTCGGCAGTATAATAAGACTCATCCAGCCTGTCGCCCATCTGGAAAGCAATATAAACATCGTTCAGCGGTACCTTGCCGGTAACCGTTTCGCGGCGCTCTTCATGCTGCTCTGGTTCCTGCGGCAAGTTGCGGTGATACTTTTCCCCTGCCGGGATATTGCCAAACCATTTTTCAGCCAGGGCTTTTACCTGCTCCAGCGTCACATCGCCGCCAACAACCATAATAGCATTCTGCGGATTGTAGTGTTTCTTAAAGAAGGCTTTTACATCACCGATCTGTGCATCTTCGATATGCTTGATCTCTTTGCCAATAGTAGCCCATTGGTACGGATGTTTTTTATAAACCATGGGGCGCAGTTTCAGCCAAACATCGCCATAAGGCTGGTTCAGGTATCGCTGCTTAAACTCTTCTATCACCACATTGCGCTGTACTTCCAGGCTTTTCTCGCTGAAGGCCAGGCTCAGCATCCGGTCGCTCTCTAACCAGAAAGCGGTTTCGATATTGGCCGAAGGCAGGGTGATGTAATAGTTGGTAATATCGTTGCTGGTAAAGGCATTATTTTCACCGCCCACACGTTGCAGGGGTTCGTCGTAGCTTGGAATATTTACCGATCCGCCAAACATCAGGTGCTCAAAAAGGTGGGCAAAGCCGGTTTGTTCGGGATTTTCGTCGCGTGCGCCAACATCGTAAAGAATATTTAGCACCGCCATTGGAGTAGTATGGTCTTCGTGCACAATTACACGCAGGCCGTTATTTAAAGTAAAGCGGTTGAATTTAACCATTTGTAGATTTTGAATTAACGGATAGCAAATGTAGAATTTTTGTTGGTTGGTAAGAACGTTTCAATGTTGAAAGGTTGTAAAGTTATCGGTTTGATTTCCCAAAACAGGTCTATAACTTCGGCATTACAATCTATTTTGTTTCGAATGCCAACCCGCGACGATCTTATCAAACAACTTTCCGCTACCCTTGTGAAAACTAAGGTAGATAAATTGAGCAGAATAGTAAAAGATGAGAATTTTAGCCTGCGCGATCTGATCGATCTCACATTTCATGAAGATAAAAATATCGCTTTCCGGGCGGCATGGGTATTGGAAAACGTTTATCTGCCGAACCCTGTATTTTATCTCGCTGATCTCGATTATTTGCTGGCGCGATTTCAGGATGTAACCTACCCGAGTTGCCAGCGGCATTACGCCAAGATAATGAGGCATATTACCAGGCCTAAAACTCAGGCGCTCATTAAACAAAAACTACAGGGCACCGACCTGGAACCCGTAGTTGAAAAATGTTTCGATTGGCTGATCGATCCTAAAGTACTGATAGCCGTTAAGGTGTTCGCAGCCGAGGCATTATTTAACCTCCGCCACCGGTACGACTGGATAGCCGAAGAACTGGCTAACCAAATCAAATTTATGATGCGCACCGGCACTGCGGCCATCCAATCCCGCGGAAAGAAATTACTCGAAGTGCTCGAAAAATAGTTTACAAATTGCTGCCGGCGGCGCTGCCTGTATCAGCATCAGCTTCCGGCTTATCGTCCCGGTGCAGGTTTTTGCTCACCTGGTCGTGGTTCAGCTTAGCCAGCATAGCCGATGAACTATTATCGGCATAAGTGCCGAAGGCGTTTACCAATACGCCCTTGATATTGTACCTTTCAGATGTCACCGCGTAAACTATCGACATATCAGATGGATTACTCGGTCCTTCAAAGCGGTAAAACTCATCAACTTCTATATCATCGGCAGTCATGTGGATATTCTTGGCCTTATCGTCAATGGTGTCACCTTCAAGGCTCAGGTTTTCCGTGTAACCGCGTTTCATCAAATCGTTAGTGGCGTCCACTAAATTATTATATGTTCTCATGGCGATGTTTCTTTAGTTGTATAATAAACAACCATTAAAACACCATGTTGTTTCAAATATTAACACCTCCGGCACCACAAACTTTTTATTTTACAACATGGCCGAAAGTGCCAGATGCTGCAGCAGCATAATTGTTTTTCCATCCTGAATTTCACCCGATCTGATCATTGCCATTGCTTCTTCGAACAATATTTCCAATACCTCTATTTCTTCGTCGTCAATACCGCCGCCGTCGCTCTCTTTCATATCGGGTGTATATTCTGCAATAAAGAAATACAGCTTTTCCGTTACCGATCCCGGGCTCATATAAACTTCAAAAACCTTCTCAACCGACGATAACTTATAACCTGTTTCCTCTTCCGTTTCGCGCTTAATAGCATCTTCAGGGTTATCCAGATCCAGTAAACCGGCGCAAGTTTCTATCAGCATTCCGGAAGCATTGCCGTTAATATAAGTGGGTAGCCTGAACTGCCTTGTCAATATCACTGTGCGCCGATCTTTATTGTGTAATAGGATCGTCGCACCATTACCGCGATCGTATGCTTCTCTTTTGTAAGTCTTTGATATCCCCATTTCCGACGTTTGCTCAATCGTAAAGTTTTTGAGCACGTACCAGTTATCCGACAAAATATCTTCCTTTATAATTTTTATTTGAGGCATGATTAATTTTGATTTTATTTGATTATTTTTGTTCAAATGTAATTATAAATGAGTTTCCCCGAAAGAAAAAAAGATATTTTAAGAATCCTGGATGAGTTTGAGAACCTGTCGGTCTTTGAGATCGCCGAAAAACTATCGATCTCTCCCGCCACCGTCCGCAGGGACCTGACCGGCCTTGCGGCTGAAGGTTTGCTGATTAGAACCCATGGCGGCGCGATGAAGGCAGACGGTCTGCCCTTTACCAGCTTCAGCAACAAGCAACAGGCAAACGATACTTTAAAACAGGAAATAGGCCGTATAGCAGCCGGCTACGTTAATAGCGGAGACATCATATTTATGGATTGCGGCAGTACGGTGTTTACAATGTGCCCGCACTTGAAAAAGACAGGTGCATTAACGATAATTACCAATTCTTTACCGGTTGTAGCCGAACTGATGAACACGCCCGGCATAAAAATAAATCTGGTTGGAGGAGAACTTGATGCGAGCCGGAGAGCCGTGCATGGCGATGTGGCTATACAGCACATCAATAATTACCATGCCGCCAAAGCCTTCATCGGCACCGATGGACTCACGTCCGAAAAAGGCCTCACCTCGCATAGCGAAAAGGAAGCCGGTATAACCAGGGCCTACTGCGGAAATGCGGATAGTGCGTACTTATTGTGCGATTCGTCGAAGATCGGTAAGGACGCTTACCTTAAATCTGTGCCGCTTTCTGCTGTCAAATACCTTGTTACAGACCGGGCATTGTCTGCACGGCTAAAATCACAAATTTCAAAAAAAGGTGTAAGCGTTATTCAGGCGGTTGAAAAGGCGGGTTGAAGAATCTACTTCCCTTCTTCCGCCACTTCCTTTAATCCTTTAAGCACCTTATCCCAACCCTTTACCGATTTTTGATACCGCACTTCTGCGCCTTCACCACCCCCTACATCATCGGTTATCGAAACTGTTGTTTTACCGTCTTTGTAAATTAGTTTATCCGTCACGGTTGATGTAGTTCCCGAACTATCGCTGTCGTTTTTAAGCGTATATTGTAACAGCTTTTCAGGCTCGATCTTTTGGATCCTGCCCGACATTTTGATTGGGATAAACCAGAACATCTTGCCCTTAAAAGTAATAGGCGCGCCCTCCTTCCATGAAGACACTACTTTACAGTGAAAAAAATACTTTTTTGTTTTAACCGGATCGGTAAGTGCATCCCAAACTACCGAAGGCTCCGCATTGATGGTCACTTCTTTTTCTACGATATATTCTTTCATAGCGTACTGAATTTGAGTTAGTTAAATTTAAGGACTTCGCCAATTCAAATCAAAAAATATTCCAAAAAATAAAAGGCCGCCAATAGGCAGCCTTTTATTTTAGCGAGTGGTGGATTGGGTTGGATTAGGTTGATTTAGTCTTTTAAAACTTAATCTAACCCAATCAACTAATCAACTCAATCAAACTTACTCAACACATCCTCATTCAGGAATACAAACTGATTATCGAACATATCCAGCTTGATCCGGCTGTCCTTATCAACTTTGCCGGCAAGGATCTGCTTCGAAAGTTCGTTCATTATCTTTTTCTGGATCACGCGTTTCAACGGGCGCGCACCGAATTGAGGATCATAACCCAATTGAGCCAGCCAGTCTAACGCTTCTTCCGAAGCCTCGATGCTGATGCCCATCTCGGCAAGCGTTTGTTGCAATTGGTTAAATTGAAGTTTAACGATCTCGGTGATCTCTTCACGGCTCAGCGGGGTGAACATAATGATCTCGTCTATCCTGTTCAAAAACTCCGGACGGATAGTTTGTTTCAGCAACTCGAACAGTTGGTTCTTGGTTTTGGCAATTACCCCTTCCTTATCGCTTTCGTCAAAATCCTGAAAGTTTTCCTGGATCAGATTCGAACCGATGTTCGAAGTCATGATGATGATGGTATTTTTGAAGTTCACCACCCGGCCTTTATTATCAGTTAAACGGCCATCGTCCAAAACCTGTAATAATATATTGAACACATCCGGATGCGCCTTCTCGATCTCATCCAACAAGATCACACTGTAAGGTTTACGACGAACGGCCTCTGTCAACTGACCGCCTTCATCATAACCCACATATCCCGGAGGGGCACCGATAAGCCTTGAAGTGGAATGCCTTTCCTGGTACTCGCTCATATCTATACGTACCAAAGCCCCTTCATCGTTAAACAGGTATTCGGCAAGCGCCTTAGCCAGCTCGGTTTTACCAACACCGGTAGTGCCGAGGAAAATGAACGAACCTATAGGCTTGCGCTTGTCCTGCAAACCGGCACGGCTACGGCGTATGGCATCGCTTATCGCTTCTATCGCTTCTTCCTGCCCTGCTACGCGTTTGTGCAGTTCCTCTTCCAGGTGCAGCAATTTCTCGCGCTCACTTTGGATCATTTTGGAAACCGGTATGCCTGTCCAGCGCGATACTACACCGGCAATATCGTCGGCAGTAACTTCTTCCTTCAGCATGCGGCTGTCGCTTTGGTTTTCCAGCAAGGCTTTTTTCAGGTCTTCAACTTCCTGCTGGGTCTTTACAATGGTACCATAACGTAACTCGGCTACTTTACCGTAATCACCGGCACGCTCGGCCTGCTCGGCTTCCAGTTTATAGTTTTCTATCTGTTCAACTTTCAGGTTGATGCCGTCCACCAAATCTTTCTCACCCTGCCATTTAGCACGCAAAGAATCACGTTCGGCAGAAAGATTGGCGATTTCTTCACTCAGATCTTCTACCTTTTTGGTGTCTTTTTCACGTTTAATGGCCTCACGCTCAATTTCCAGCTGCATAATACGGCGCTCCAGTTCGTCAACCACTTCAGGTACCGAGTCCATTTCCAGACGTAGTTTTGAAGCGGCCTCATCCATCAGGTCAATCGCCTTATCCGGTAAAAACCTGTCGGAAATATAGCGTTGCGACATTTCAACGGCGGCAATAATGGCCTCGTCTTTAATCCTCACCTTGTGGTGGGTTTCGTAGCGCTCTTTTAAACCACGAAGGATAGATATCGCGTCGGCAGTGTCTGGCTCATCCACCAGCACCATCTGGAAACGGCGTTCAAGGGCCTTATCCTTTTCAAAATATTTCTGGTATTCGTTCAGCGTGGTTGCACCAATGGCTCTCAGTTCGCCACGTGCTAAGGCGGGTTTTAAGATGTTGGCGGCATCCATGGCGCCCTCACCGCCGCCTGCGCCAACAAGCGTATGGATCTCATCGATAAACAGGATGATCTCCCCCTCGGCCTGGGTAACTTCTTTAATTACGGCCTTTAAGCGTTCCTCAAACTCGCCCTTGTATTTGGCGCCGGCTATCAGCGCACCCATATCCAGTGAGTAAACGGTTTGGCTTTTCAGGCTTTCGGGCACATCGCCTTTAATAATACGGAAGGCAATCCCTTCGGCAATGGCGGTTTTACCTACACCCGGCTCACCAACCAGTATCGGGTTATTCTTAGTACGGCGCGACAAGATTTGTATAACCCTCCTGATCTCTTCATCACGACCGATCACCGGGTCCAGCTTGCCCGATTCCGCATATTCATTCAGGTTACGGGCATATTTATTGAGGGCATTGTAAGTAGCTTCGGCATTTTGATCAGTCACCTTATTATCTCCGCGTAGCTCAATGATGGCCTTTTTAAGATCTTTCTCATTCACGCCATAGTCTTTCAACGCGCTGCTGGTTTTATCATTAACCGATAAGATACCCAACAGGATATGCTCAACCGACACAAACTCATCCTTAAATTCTTTCAGATAGCCTGTTGCCTTCTGCAAAACCGAGTTAGCGTTGGAAGACAAGTAAACGTTGCTGCCGCTCACCTTCGGGAACGAAGCGATCTGGCTGTCCAGCGTTTCATTGAGGCGGTTCAGATTAACGTTCAGCTTTTTTAACAGGTATGAAATTACGTTCTCATCAACCAGTAACAAACCTTTAAGCAGGTGGGCGGTCTCAATTGCCTGCTGCTGGTTGCCAACGGCAATTTCCGAAGCCTTTTGCACGGCTTCCTGCGCCTTTATGGTAAAATTGTTAAAATTCATGGTAATGTTTCTCTCCTTTGTCTGAATCAGAATTACAGGATTGTAGAATTAGCAGTATTTAGAATTGACAGGCATTCTGAAAATTAGTTAATCCTGTAAATTCCGATCCAGACGTTATTCCTCAAATCACTTGCCATAACACCCCAACTGCAAAAATGTCGGCTAAAATTAAACTCGGCCGCTACTTTGTCATTCCTCTAAAGGGTATTTTAAGCCTCTTATCTTGATTAAAAAGTTATAATTTTGCTATACCTTAAACTACGCCACTTTGGACAAGCACTTTTTTAAATACTTACCGGGGAAATACAAAAACGCTTACCGCGATTATTATACGGGACAAAACCTCGTTTCTGTGCGCGCAGGCAGCATTGCGTTTCTTGTGCTCAATGTGGTGATCAGGGCCCTGTACCTTATTTTTCCGCTAAGCCTAACCCGTGCGGAGAACTTTCCCGAGTTCGATATCACCAACTGGGTATTCATGGGCTCAGCCTTTATTTTTTATATCGTAAGTAATTTACTGATCGACCAATTCCGGAAAAACAAAAAAACCACTGCCACAATGTCGCTGTTTGTGTTTTGTTTTTCGTTGTATATCATCGTTTGCGGTATGTTCAGTAGTTTTATTGCTACATCAAGTCCCCGCAACGCGCTTATCCTTTATCTGATATCCTTGATGGTTATCAGCATTCTTTGCGTGTTTGAATATTACGAAACCATTATTCTGATCATCGCCATCGAGCTGATGTTTACCTCGCTGCTCATCCATGCGCATACCGATCCGACCGAAATGATCTATAACCAGCTGGTTTCTATCATCTTGTTAAGCGGCTTTTATCTGATATCGAGATATTTCTTCTCCTACAAAGCCAGTTACTGGATGCAGGTTAACGAAATCCGTGAGAAAAACCTTGAAATAGCACGCGGAAGCGAGTTCAAAAGCCAGTTGTTGGGTACCGTAGCGCACGACTTACGCAACCCCATCGCCGCCGTAGAAACGCTGGCCATGATGATGGAAATGGAAGACATCGATGCCGAAACGCAGGACACGTTGAACCTGATGAAAGCTTCCTGCATCAGAGCTCGTACTATTATCGATGACCTGCTCGAATCAGCACGAAACGAAAATTCATCAGAATTTATCACCACAAGAACAGAACTTAATGAACTGATACAAAACAATATCCAAGTCTGGAAAATACAAAAAGAAGCCAAAAACGCCATCGACCTCATCAGTTCCATTAACCCGGCTTACGCACAAATCAACCATGAGAAATTCACCCGGGTGCTCGATAACCTGATCGGCAATGCACTGAAATTTTCGAAAGAAAAGAGCAAGATCGAAGTATTTCTTAACAAAAGGAACCAGAATATCATCATCGAAATAAAAGACCGTGGTCTCGGCATACCGAAAGATATGCTGCCCATTATCTTCACCCCGTTCTCCAAAGCCGGCCGCACCGGTTTAAAGGGCGAGCAGTCGACCGGCCTGGGCCTCAGCATCGTGAAACAGATAGTCGAAAAGCACAAAGGCCGGATTGAGGTAGAAAGCGAAGTTGGACAAGGCTCTACTTTCAGGATCGTACTGCCGGAAGATAATTCATTTTGATTAATCTGTTTTAAACCCTCGATTTCTCCAGTACCTTAGTATCTGTTATCCAACCAATCACAGGCTGATCTTTGGCACCGGTTGATGTAATGAAAACGTCCTGACAAAAGGCACTGTTATCCATCAGGTATTTGGCATCGTAAGCGGTAGCGCTTTCTTTGACAAAGCCGCAACCTTGTTCAATGTATTTTTTTATCTCATCGTCATCCGTCGTTAAAAACTGCGCAAAAGTAAATGCTGCAGGTTTAGCATCCGGGTCTCTAAATGATTCAATGGAAACAAACTTATCGAATATGCTTCGATGTATACAGTAATGCAGTTTTTTATCATTATCGATAAAAGGCAACCGGAGCACATTGTTTTTCGTCATAAAATCGAGGATCTCCTTGATCTTTTCGCCAGCCATTTGTTCTTTACCCTTATAACTATAGGCAATTATCTTGGAAAACGGAATCATAAGATCCGGGTCGTTTGCCTTAATTTCCTTTAGTTTCGAATCGCCTCCCACAGCTTTAACCAACTCGTTCACATTTTTTGATGCTGCGTCAAGGTTCGACTGAGAAAAATAATAGGCAAGCACCGTACCAAGCCACGTGCCTAACAATGGAAGGATTATTCCTATGATATCCTTATATTTTGTAAAGACGTCGCCTTTATCGGTATCACACTTACTGCAGGTGAAAAGCAGTATGGCTAAACAACTCAACAAAATAAGCACCACAGTCCAAAGGACGAATCTGGTTACAATTTTTGCTATAAATCTGCGACCATCATCAGTAGAATTACCATTGACTAATTTCATGCTCCTGGCTGGAAAAATTTTTCTAAAAACTTTTTTAAACCAAGTCTTTATCCATTCAAGGCTTTTCGAAAATGTAGTTAACATTTTTATAAGGTTTCAGGACCGGGATTACTCCGGCGATGTGATAAAGAATAAGGTTAGGATAAATATAAATACTAAATATTTGAAAACAAATACTTTAGCTAAATATCTTTAAAATTGAGAGAAATAAAACCGAAAAGTTTGTCCTGTTAAAAACTAACGCCATTCAGGTCTTTAATAGTCGATAAGGTCGAATCAAAGGTAAAACGGCAGGTATCGGTTTTGGTAACACCTTTTTTATCCTCCGCCTTGTAGATCATACTCACATCCAGCCAAACTAATTTATTTTTAAAGCTCTTCTCTTTTTTGGAAATGGCGGCCTGTGTTTCTTTCAGTTGTACTGAATCTCCCTGCGCTTCAAAGTTACCTTCAGCTTTCATTAACGCCTGGTATTCCTGCGTATCATGAAAGCCGCTGAACACGCTGTCTGGTTTTAGAAATTTAACGGTATCCACAAAAACAGCGTCCTTTACATGTGTTTTCCAATACTCTACAGCATTGACCCTATAAGGTGGACGCGAGCAGGCGGAAAATAGTAAAACAACAGCACTAAATGAGATCAAACGTTTCATGGAGGCAAAGATAGCGGGATAAGAATCAAGAACCAAGAGCAGGAATCAAGACCGAAGAACAGGCTAAAATATCGTCACCGGGACGATCAACTCGAATCTATTACGTCCAACTCCGCCAAAAATATCTTCATCCAGCAAATGGCTGTACCTGAACCCAAAGGTGATTGCGGTTTGATTAAAGAATTTAGTATCAAAGTAGATCTCACTACCCGTAGAACGGAAGTCTCCTTTAAATTGAGCACCGCTGGTAAAAAGATCCGTAGCGTGTGTATAATCGTAAAAAACGTTTCCTCTGATCCGTAAAATGTATAACGTATTGGCAAACCCCCAATCCGGGTAGGCAATCGGGAAATGATAATTCGCGTTCAATTTTTTCATCTGATGCAGGTTCTCTGCTTCATAACCGCGCGAAAACGGAAAATCGTTCGAAAAACTGATCACATTGTTCTTATCTTTTTGCTGAAAGGCCGCGCCAAGCACCAGGCTTTGATTAACAAACAATCCGGGAAAATAAAGCGCTCCCGTAGCCGTAAATTGTTTTGCCGACAGGCTGGTAATTGCCGAGCGATACCTCAAACTGATACTCTGCGCAAATTCAGGATAAATATTCTTGCGCGCCTGCTGTGTACTATTGCTGAACGAGATGAAATTACTGCTGTAAACGTATTGCCTGTCGTTAAACAAGCTCTGGTAAGCCTGCTGAAAATGTGTTTGCGAATAAACCAGGCTGCTGCCAAACTGCAAACTGGCGTAATGTTTCCCGCCGGATAGATCAAGCGGCACCTGCAACCCGGCATGAACCTGGGTTTCATTCCAATAGATATTGCTTCCGTTATAAAAGCCTTTGCGGTCTACCGTATAATCAGCGCCGGCTGTAATGTAGGGGAATAACGCTCCATACACTGCGTCGAAGCCAAAATCTTTATAACCCTCGTCCCTGTTATAAGTGAACGAGACATCGGTTTGCAGCGTATTCAGCACATTCTCGCCAGATAGAGAAAGCTGGTAATTAGGATCGCTGAAATTAGGAATAAGGCTGTGAAAGTTGAACGGATGGTAAAACTTGGGATATTTGGTTACCGGCAACGGTTCTGTTTTTATTTTTGGTAACAGGTTTGTAGCAGAATCTTTTTCCAGCGCGCCAATTTCAAAATCCTGTAACGAGCAGCATATCGCCTTTAACCATTTCATTTCAGCTTTCCCGGTCTCAATAATTTTGTAACCTTCTGCGGTAAAACCAACCCAGGCCATAGCTTTGTCTGACACAGCCGACTGATAATATCCGAACGCACCCTTATGCGAATAACCCGGCTGCCAGAACAACTCCCCGGTGGTTAAGTTTAGCGCCCGAAGAGCATCATCCTTTCCCGACGTCATCGAAAAATAAACCGTGTCCTTTTTAACTACCGGAAATGCGATTGGCTGATAGGTAAACGGCAACAGATATTTAGCATCACCTGTCTTAATATCAATTTCAGCCAGCGACATTTTTCCGGTATTATTCCTTACCGCTGTGATCAATTTATCTGTACCATAAAATTTCGGATAGGTAAAGTACAAATGGTGTTTGTTGGGAATTACCGATAGCAGTTTCCCCGTTTCTGCATCAATCAAATGAAGATCGCTTTTTCCTGAGGTTGCTTCTTCCACTGCTACAATAACTTTACCATCAGAACTAAAAGCGGGCGAAAAATATTTTGTTTTGATAGTAAGTCGTCGTTCGTCTCCGGTGTTGATATCAAGCACCACGAGGTTACTATAATTGCGGTAGCCCCACCTTGGATCGGGTTTATAAGTGCTGTAAACAATCTTTCCATTGTTGTAATTGAAATAGTTGTCAATGGATATATCGGCCTTAGCCACTTCTCTTTCGCCCTTTTTGTCTTTGATCACAAAATGATGCACATGATCATAAGTGCTTTTTATGTAGATGAGTGTACTGTCATTAATAAAGGCGGGATATTCCCGGTCGGCATCAAAATGTTTGGAATGATTCGCAAATTCCTCGCGTGGCTTAAAAGGCTCATGACTGTCTTGCCCGGGTACCAACCCAAACGCTTGTTTGAAATGCTGGAAGCCGTCATTTCTGAACGCTTCGAAAGTTTTTCCCGAATATTTTTTTATGGCCCGCTGAAAAGGATAAAATCCGCCTTTATACGAAGCCGCATCATGCGTAACATTCTTCCAGAAATCATCGCCATACGTATCCCGTCCATAAGCAACCAGCATATAGCCTGACGGATACCAGTCGGGCGTGTAATCCCGGTATGAGCCATTGCGGATCTTCATATAGCTGTAATCCCTACCCTCCGCCCATAAGGCCCTGAAACCGTTATAAAAATAAGGCAACCGGCCCCTGCCCTGCGGACTTACCAATGTTTCATTGAACACAGCATCGCCTTCAAAAAACCAATTCGGAATACTCAGGTCATTGCCCAGCGCCTGCCCGCCCTCGCCAAAGAGAACTTTTAATATATGTGATAAACCGACATTAAAATTATTATACTGCTGCACATGCCTGAACTCATGAATAGCCAGTTGCTTATACCAGGGCAAACTACCTATATCGAAACTGTTCTGCTCGGGCGTTAAATAAAATTCACTGCGAAATGGAGCAAGCCCCACGTAGGCATTTGAAACTGTAGTTTGATTTTGAAGCACGATGCTGATCTGCCGCTGCTTATACCCGATTGTAGGTTGTATCCGGCTGTTCATTTGCTGAACAATACTCGCTATAGAACGTGCAATGGAATCCAGTCCCTGCGGAAAGATCACCTTCGCGGCCGGCGTATTTACCTGGTTCCACTTAATGGAAGGTGGGTTGCCGCCGAAGGTCTGCGCTTTTAGTAAAGTAGCAGTGGCAGTGGTAAGGAGCAGTATGAGGATGTATTTCAGGCAGAATTTCATCAGGTGTGAAAGTAAGCACAAATTGGATCAGAATTTTCGGAATTTTAGAATTAACGAAATAAGAAAGAAAACATTCTTCAAATTCTAAAATTCTGGAAATTCCGGTCCAGACTTGCCAAAATTCGAAATCGAACAGCCGAAATCCGAAATTCCCATGACATACCATCCCCCAAAACATACTACATTTGCGTTTTGTTAATTTATCGTAATGGCTAAAGTTTCTATCAACCTGGCAACGGGTTCTATACAGAAGGAAGAATTAATTGTAGGAATCGACCTTGGTACTACCAACTCACTCGTGGCTTTTATCAATCCTGATAAAAATCCGCAGGTGGTCAACGATACCGGCAAAGGCGTTCTTGTGCCTTCTGTAGTACACTTTGGCCCCGCCGGCGAAATTACGGTAGGCAATGAAGCAAAAGAATACCTCATTGCCGATCCGCAGAACACCGTATTCTCCGTAAAGCGTTTATTGGGCCGCTCGTACCACGATATCGAGAACTATAAAGATTTTTTCTCTTACAAGGTGATCGACGATAACACTGAGAGCCTCGTAAAAATAAAGGTTGGCGATAAATTCTACACCCCTATCGAGCTTTCGGGCCTGATTTTAAAAGAACTGAAAGCACGCGCAGAGCATGCAATGAAAACCCCGGTAAATCGTGCGGTGATCACAGTTCCAGCTTATTTTAATGATTCGCAGCGCCAGGCTACCCGCGATGCAGGTAAACTGGCCGGGCTCGACGTGTTACGCATCGTAAATGAGCCTACCGCTGCAAGTTTAGCCTACGGTATTGGCCTGAACCCTGAGGAAACAAAAACCATTGCAGTATATGATTTAGGCGGCGGTACGTTCGACGTTTCTATCCTTCAAATCCAAAACGGTATTTTCGAAGTGCTGGCTACCAACGGTGATACTTTTTTAGGCGGTGATGACTTCGACCGTGCCATTGTTGATTACTGGATAGAAAAGAACCAACTGAACCGCGCTGAAGTACTTGCCGACAACAAACTTGCCCAGCAGCTGCGCCTCAAAGCCGAAGAAGCTAAGAAAGCATTCGCACATCAAAGCATGGTGAATGATAAGATTGGCGAGATCTGGTGCACCATTACCCGCGATACTTTCGAGGAACTCATCCTTCCAAAAGTTCAGCAAACTATCGATTGCTGTAAAAATGCCATGAAGGATGCTAAACTGGAGATCAGCCAGATTGATGAGGTGATCATGGTGGGCGGGTCAACCCGTACTGCATTGGTTAAAAAAATGGTTGCCGGATTTTTCGGCCGCCCGGTGCATGATGAGGTGAATCCGGACGAAGTTGTTGCCCTTGGCGCGGCTATCCAGGCCGATGTGCTGGCTGGCAACCGCAGTGATATTTTACTGCTGGATGTTACGCCGCTTTCCCTGGGTATCGAAACTATGGGCGGCCTGATGGATGTTATTATTCCGCGCAACTCAAAAGTGCCCACCAAAGCGGGAAGGCAGTACACTACCTCGATTGACGGGCAGGTGAACATGAAGATTGCCGTTTACCAGGGTGAGCGCGACCTAATCAAAGAAAACCGTAAACTGGCGGAGTTTGACCTGAAAGGCATCCCCTCTATGCCTGCGGGTTTCCCGAAAGTGGATATCAATTTTATCCTGAATGCCGATGGCATCCTGAAGATTCAGGCGATAGAACTGCGCTCTGGCGTTAAACAGGAAGTTGAGGTGAAACCAACCTACGGCATTACCGACGACCAGGTAGAACAAATGTTGTTAGACAGTATTACCCATGCTAAAGATGACGTAAGCCAACGTATGCTGATAGAAGCACGTGTGGAAGGCGAATCGATGGTGAGGACAGTAGAAACATTTCTGCAAAAAAACGCCGATCATGTATCAGTAACCGAAATCAGTGAAACCCACAAATACCTTCAGGCTTTAAAAGACGCCCTCACCAGCGGCGATAAAGATCAGATTCACAAAGCCATTGACGAGCTTAACGAATTTACCCGCCCCTTTGCAGAACGTTTGATGGATCACGCCATCAGCCATGCCATGAAGGGGAAAAGCATCGAGTAAAAACGGCTTCCGTTGCGTCTGGTAATTAAGACTTTGATGGCCGACCGAAATCGTGCTTGATATTGTAATCTAAGGTTTTGGAATCCCAGTAACCGCTGGCTACTATGCGCCGTATGGTCATAATAGGCTCTTTTGCATCACGCGGCTGATCAAGCTGAAATGCAGCTTTGAAACCCCGCTTTGAGAGCTCCGGCAATCCTTTGGCATCCCAATAGCCATACGGAAATGCAAAGTAATCGACAGGTTTGCCGGTAAGCAATTCCAGTTTCTTTTTGGGAACATCTATTTGAGTCGTCCATGCATCGCCGTTCAATTTTTTAAAATTGGTATGATCGAGTGTATGGCAGCCGATCACATTTCCTTCCTCCGCCAATTGCCTTACCTGTTTGCGGTCCATGTATCCCTTGTTCTTAGCGATGTTGTTGAAAACGATAAAATAAACACCCTTAAAGTGATACTTGTTGAGTTCGGGGCGGGCTACAGTGTACTGATCGCCATCGGTATCGTCAAAGGTGAGCATAATAGGTTTTGACGGCAGCGGCTTATTCAATACCAGGTAAGCATACAACTCATCGGGCAAAATAACGTGATAGCCGCTATCGGCCAGCATCTTCATGTGGGCTTTAAAAGCAGCCGGCGGAATAATGTAATCTTTATCGGATTTCCGATCCTTTGGGCGCCAGTCGCGGATCTGATGATAGCATAGTATCGGGATTTGTTTACGCGATAAAACGTTCGCGCTATTTGGCGTTTGTGCCAGGGAAACCAAACAAAAAAAGCTTAAAAAGATGCAGACAGCGGGAAACTTCACCACAAAAAACGGATTAGGACTCAAAGCTAATACTTTAAATAATGCGGTTATGAGGAAATTTGACGAATCTTTCAAAGACTGCATTCTCTTTTACCCTCCGGTTCCCTCTTGACATAAATCATAAAAAAATAATTACTTTTGCTTATCTGCATGAGCAACACGAATAATTATACCGATAACGGCTTTAACCTGTACCAGGCTTATAGCTATACTTTATTATTGCAAGTTGAGGCAACTTTATTCAGTTATGCCGTTGTTAACGATAACCAATTGTTGGTATCGGCACAAAACTGCGACCTGGCCGAACTGATGCAGCCCCGCGCCATGCACGATCTTTTGTCGGCAACATACCGAAAAATTATCGTAGGCATGCCGGCAACCGGGTTTACACTGATCCCCAACAGTTTATTCCTTGAAGAAAGGATCTCCGGCTTTGCGCGTTTCCTCGATGTAAAAGAGAACGAAAAAGTGTTTGCGCAAAAACTGGATGATGCCAATGCCATCATCTATAAAACAAACGATCAACTGGTATTTGCGGTTGAAAAATTTGGCCTGCAAAATACGGTTCATACTGCAAAGGGATGGATCAGGGCTATTGCAAACAGCAACCCGCCCGATGGTAACCTGTATCTCGAAATTGGGAAAGACAAAGTGCAGTTCTTATATTATTCAATGGGTACGCTTCGTTTCTACAACGCATTTGAGTTTAAAACCGAGGATGAGCTGGCTTATTTTACCACATTTGTTGCCGAAGAATTGAATTTAAGGCCGCAATATATTAACCTCGTTATCAGCGGCGATGTTACCCCAGGCGATAAAAACCTGACCCGCCTGGCTTATTTTTTCCCGAAGATCGAACTGAACGGACTAAAGGTACTTGACCTTCCCGGGCAAATCGCCTCACACAAATTCCTGTCCCTTGCTGCACTATCGCTATGCGCATCATTGGAGGCAGTTTAAAAGGGTTAAGGCTCAATCCGCCTAAAAACCTCCCCGTACGCCCCACTACCGACCTGGCAAAAGAGGCGCTGTTTAATATCCTGCAAAACAAGATCGATTTTGAAGAGATCCGCGTGCTCGATCTTTTCAGCGGTACCGGCAACATCAGCCTGGAGTTTGCCTCACGCGGCGCGGCACAGGTTGTGTCCGTCGATCGTAGTATCCATTGTGTAAATTACCTGAAAGATACATCGCGCCAGCACGGGTTAACTAATATTAAATTTTTCAAGGAAGATGTATTCAAATATCTTCAATTTGAAAATGAACAATATGATCTGATCTTCGCCGATCCGCCTTACGACCTCAATAAAATACCCGAAATACCCAAGATCGTTTTCGACAAAAACCTGCTTTTACCGGGCGGGCTGCTCATAATTGAGCACCAATCCATGCAAAACCTCAGCAACCATCCGGCCTTTGCCGAACAGCGTAAATACGGACACTCTTCGTTTTCGTTTTTCAACAATTAAATGTAACTTAAAGGCAAAATAAATAGTATAACAGCCTATTAAGACTATTTATAAAAAATCATATCCCCTAATGATTAAAGCCGAATCTGGAAGCATGCAGTTAAAAGACAGTACACGATATTGGTTAGCCTGCATTGTAATGATACTTGCCGCGCTGATACAATGCTACAGAACCGTTCATGATCTGCACTGGGCCAGCGAACCCGATTTTGATCGCGATATCGCCTATATCCGTACCACGCTAAACGGCCACTACGGCCAGGATGCCAATTACGCCGGCCAATACATGTGGTACAATCCGTTTCTTTTCCTTAGTGAAACATTGATCGTAAAACTTACGGGGCTGCCTATTAATATAGTGGTAGCGCGCGCCGGGGCTTTTTTGAATATCCTCAGCCCTATATTCTTTTTCCTGATGGTAAAAAAGATGTTCGATATCCGTATTGCGCTGGCTTCTTTATTGTCGTTCCTTTTTCTTTCATTGGGCAACCTGCCATGCTGGGGAGGAGCAACTTATTCCCCATGGCTCATTTCCGATACTTTCGTTCAGTTCCTGTTTTACATCGATATCATCCTTTGTTATCAGGCATTCTCAACGCAGAAGTTATATTGGTTTGCACTGCTTGGTGCAGCTATAGGCATTACTTTTTTGGCGCACTCGGCGCCTACTATTATCGTCATCCTGATACTGATCGTTGTACAACTGCAGAAAATTTTGGCAGCATTGCGCGAAAGGCAATTTAAAACCATCGGCACGTACTTTTTGCAGGGCGTTGTTACGGTGATACCTTTCTTTATCTGTGCATGGCCGTTCCTGTATTTTGTTTGGGGTAAATATCATCTGCATTTCATCAACAGGGCCATTCTTGAATGTGCTCCCGGTATTTTTGAGCGCAAAGATTCTGCACAGCTGGTAAAGGCCAACCTTAGTATCAGTTTGGTCGTTGCTATTATAGGCGGCTTGTGGTTTTACAAGAACGGCACAAACAAATTGCTGCGCCAGATACTTTTCAGCTGGCTGCTCATCACTACATTTATGTACATGTATGAATCGGCAGTGCCAACCATCAATCGCCTGTATCACGTTCATCTGCCCGATACCATTCCCGCCTTTCATTACTTTTTCTATCTGAAAGCCCTCGAATCGGTATTCTTTGCGTTTGGCTTTATATTTCTATTTAAGATCGGTATCAGGTACGTATTCAAAAACCGGGCTTTCGCCGAGTTTCCCGACAAGCTGTTCACAGGCACAGTGCTCTTAGCTGCCGTGATCTGTTTCCCTATTTACATGAACCGGGCCGATTTCTCGCAATTACGCGCCGACGCTCTGAAAAAGGAAAAACAAACCGACAAAATAGAGGTGTATAACTTTATCACAAAAAACATCCCGCTGGATAAGGTATTACTTTGCGAACATGACCTGTCGCTGTTTCCGGTTATGCCTACTGCAATAAAAATGGTATCGGTAGAAACCTACTTTTCCAACCCATACATCAGTTATGATCAGCGTGAAGCCGACAGGAATAAGATGCTAAGCTATTTAACTTCACCTATCCCGCAAAGCAATGCCGTAAAACTGTTTAATGCTTACAAGGTTAGCATGGTACTGTTAACCAATAGTGATTATGCAAAGTATAAAAACCCGGCTTTTGCAACCAGCAAAGTAATATTTAAGAATGCTTCCTTTACGCTGATGAGCTTTGATTATAATAAGGAAGTGCTTTCGACTGGTCTTTAATCTCCAATTTTGTCATTGCTCGGACTAATATCCGCTTACAAATCTCTGAACGGTTTATAAAACGCCCTGGTTCCCAGCGCCAGCATTGCCTTGTCACCGCTTGAATCGCCATAGCAATAAATTTCGTCGTATTCAGAAAGATCAAATTCGGCACGTATCCTCGCTGCCTTTTCTTCGGCGTTGTTATTGGTACCGTCGATATAGCCGGTAAGTTTATCCCCGGACGATTGCAATTTAGTAGCTATAAGTCTTATCCCTTTTGCGTCGGCCCATTTTTTTATCCAGTTTGAAGGCGAAGCCGATACGATAACGATCTCGAAGCCACCGGCTTTTAAACGTTTCATTTCTTCCAGGGCTCCGGGGCGTAGCATGGTGGGCAGAGCTTCATCAATAAAGCTATCGCAGGCCTGTTGGAAATCTGCCAGCGTCATACCTTTAAAAAAGTGGCGAAGGATGCGCTCTTTGGCCGCCTGGTTCGATACAAGTTTCAACTTCAGTCCCACAAGTACGGGAGTATTAAGCAGGAAGCCGGTATAAAAAGCAGCCCTGCCTTTCTGATGTTTTATAACCTCAAGCAGCGTGTCTTTTGTAGTGATGGTGCCGTCGAAATCAAAAAAAGCGATCTTTTTCAAAGCTTCATTTTTTTGAACTGAAATTCGGGAATATTTTTAATAATTAGCATAATGTATCGCCAAAACCATTTCACATAAATGGTATTTTTCTTTTTGGTGAAGCCTGCATAAACTATAGCCGCAACTTCATCGGATGTAGAGGTGAGTGGTTTAGGTAAAGGCATATTTTCGGTCATCCGGGTATAAACAAAGCCCGGTTTAACCGTCATCACATGTACTTTATCTTTAAAACATTTGTTTCTTAGTCCGGCAAGGTAAGCGGTGAAAGCAGCTTTCGAACTACCGTAAATCAATTTACTCGCCCTGCCCCTGTCGCCCGCTACCGAACTGATGCCGATAATAGCGCCTTTTTGCTGTGCGATGTAATGCTTTGCGGCAATATTCAGAATAGATACGGCGCCGGTATAGTTGGTGCTGATCATCCGTTCGGCCAGCGTCCAGTCGTTAAAGGCGTCGTCTTCCTCGTACATCACCCCAAAAATAGTGATGGTGACATCAGGTTTCAGTCCATCGAAAAATGAGCCGTGACTACCATAATCTAACGCATCGAATGCGTGGATACTGCATGGAACTTTATAGCGTATCTCAA